>CAYTJE010000115.1:0-10006 GCA_964437855.1 uncultured Anaerolineales bacterium
CGGGGCGGTGGCGACGCGCCGCGGCGTCGGCGCGCTACTCCACGCCCAGTTTCTGCCGGTCCTCCATGCTGTAGAGTTTGCGTTCGCGCTCCACGTTGATGCCGAGGGCGTCGCGTTTGGCCTCGATGTGGTCGGCCATGATTGTGGCCGCCTTGACGGGGTCGTCCTCGACGGCCCACTTGCCGCCCAACTCCTCCTCGATCTCCTCGAACAGGTACTTCGCGACGTTCGACTCCGACCACACCGGGAACAGCCGCTCCGCAAAGACCACCAGCAGCCCGGAGGCCACGAAGTACTGGCCGATGGAAATCGCCTTCTCGGTAATGTGCTCCAGGCACGCCCCGGCCACGGGGAGGTCGGCGATGGCCTCGCCCAGCCCGCCCTCGCGGACCATCTCGGCACAGGCGACGAGGATGCGGCTGTTGTCGACGCAGGAGCCGACCGCCAGCACGGGCGGGATGCCGACCGTCTCGCAGATCTCCCTGAGGCCCGGACCGGCCAGTTCCGCCGCCTCCGGCGTCATCAGCCCCTGCTTGCCGCAGGCGATTTGCGCACAGCCCGTCGTCACGACCAGGATGTCGCGCTGGATGAGTTCGCGAATCAGGCCCGTGTGGCCCCAGTCGTGGCGGACCTTCGGGTTCGTGCAGCCGACCACGCCGGCCACGCCGCGGATGCGGCCGTTAATGATGTTGTCGTTCAGCGGCCGGTAGGAGGCGCGGAACCGTCCGCCCAGCATGTAGTTGATCGTCTCGTGGCTGAAGCCGACGACGGCGTCGCCCTTGTCGTCGGGGATGTACACGTCCTGGTCGCCGCGTTCTTTGTACGCCTCGATGGCCTTTCGGACGATCTCGCGGCCGATCTCCAGGGCCCGTTCCTCGTCCATCTGGACGTGCTCGACGCCCTGCATGCGGGCCTTCTCGCTGGTGGTGATGAGTTTGGTGTGGTAGTGCGGCACGAGGTCCTGAAGGCTCTGCATGATGCACTGGATGTCCACGCACATGAGGTCGACGGCGCCGGTGGCGACGGCGAGTTCCTGGCTCAGGAAGTTCCCCGCCATCGGGATGCCGTGACGCATCACCAGTTCGTTGGCCGTGCAGCAGATGCCGGCCACGTTCAGCCCGGCGGCGCCGGCCTGCTTGGCCTCCTCCACCAGTTCCGGCTCGGAGGCGGCCAGGGCGACCATCTCCGACAGGAGCGGCTCGTGGCCGTGGACGACCAGGTTCACCTGGTCCTCCTTGAGGACGCCGAGGTTGATCTCGCCTTTCCTGGGCTGCGGCGTGCCGAAGAGGACGTCCTGGAGTTCGGTGCCGATCATGGACCCGCCCCAGCCGTCGCCCAGGGCGCAGCGGCTGGCGTGCCGCAGGATGCTCCGGTACTCCTGGTCCACGCCCAGGTGGGTGCGGTGGAGGCTCTCGACGATCTCCTGGTCAATCGCCCGGGGGAAGACGCCCAGTTGCTTCCAGGCCTGCTTGGTCGCGTCGGGGGCCCGCTCGGCCATCCGCTGGGTGCCGTGCGGCTTGCCGAACTCGGCCAGCATCAGTTCGCCGAGTTCCTGGGCGATGTCCTTATCCTCCCGGCCATCGGTCTTGATGTCCATTTCCTTCGCCAGCGCCAGCAGTTTCCGGCGGTCCTTGATGCCGTAGTCGGGCGCCTCGCCGCGGGCCATGGCCAGGAAGACGTGGGCCACGCCCCGGCCGTGGTCGCTGTGGGCGGCGGCGCCGGCGGCGACCATGCGGGCGAAATTCCGCGCGATGATCGTGTCGGCGTCCGCCCCGCACACGCCGCGGTCCTTGCCCGGTTTGCCGACAATGATGCGGCAGGGCCCCATGTTGCAGATGCGGCAGCAGAGCCCCTGCTTGCCGAACTTGCACTGAGGCGACTGGGCCTCGAGCCGGTCCCAGGCGGTCTCGATGCCGGCCTCGCGCATGCGGGCCAGCATGTCCTGGGCGGCGGTGTCGCAGGTCATCTTCGTCGGGTCCATCCTCATCTCCTTCGTCGGAGTTCGATGTTTTGCTGTTGCGTCCCGCGCGGCGGGTCTCCCGGCCCGCCGCGCACGACGTAGCGTCGTAGGGCTACTGAGCCAAGTGAAAGTAATGTTCTTATTGTGAGGGCCTGTCATTCTGAGGTCCCGCTTGCGGGGCCGAAGAATCTCGCCGTGGTTGTTGTCGTTACGAACGGCGTCAAGGCGAGATTCTTCGTCGGCCGTACGGCCTCCTCAGAATGACAAACCCGGACATTACTTTTACCTCGCTCAGTAACCGGTTGCTGCGCGCCCGTCAGGCGGTGCCGACCGCATCCACCGGGCAGACCTCGCGGCAGGCCCCGCACCGGATGCACGTCTCGGGATCGATCTCGTGCGGGCCCTTCTTCTCGCCGGCAACGGCATCCACCGGACACGCCTTGCGGCACTGGCCGCAGCCGATGCACGCCTCGGCGTCGATGACGAACGTCGTAAGGGCCGGGCACACGCCCGCCGGGCACGTCTTGTCCACCACGTGGGCCGTGTACTCGTCCCGGAAGTACCGCAGGGTGCTGAGGGTCGGGTTCGGCGCGCTCTTGCCGAGCCCGCAGATGCTGTTGTCGCGGACGTACTCGGAGACCTGTTCCAGGAGGTCGACGTCCTCCGGCGTCCCGTCGCCTTGGGTGATTTTGTCCAGCAGGTCGTACATCCGCTGGACGCCTTCGCGGCAGGCGGTGCACTTGCCGCACGATTCCTTCCGGAGGAAATCCGTGAAGTACCGCGCGACCTCGACCATGCAGGTCCGGTCGTCCATGACGATCATGCCGCCCGAGCCCATCATGGACCCCAGGCGGGTCAGTTCGTCGAAGTCGACCGGGGTGTCCAGGTGCGCCTCGGGGATGCAGCCGCCCGACGGGCCGCCCGTCTGGACGGCCTTGAACGGACGGCCGCCGGCCACCCCGCCGCCGACGTCGTCGATGATCCGGCGGAGGGTCATGCCCATCGGCACCTCCACCAGGCCCGTGCTGGCGACCTTGCCGACCAGCGAAAAGACCTTCGTGCCCTTGCTGCCCGCGCTGCCGATACCGGCGAACCACTCCGGGCCCTTGTCGATGATGACGGGGACGTTGGCCCAGGTCTCCACGTTGTTCAGGTTGGTGGGCTTCTCGAAGAGGCCCCTCTCGGTCGTGTGAATGTGTTTGACGCGCGGCTCGCCGGAGAAGCCCTCGATGCTGGCCATCAGGGCGGTCGATTCGCCGCAGACGAACGCCCCCGCGCCGCGGCTGATGCGGACGGTGAAACCGAAATCGGTGCCCAGGATGTCCTCGCCCAGGAGGCCGGCCTCCTCCGCCTGCCGGATGGCACCCGCCAGGTGCTCGACCGCCAGCGGATACTCCAGCCGCACGTAAATGTACCCGCGGTCGGCGCCGATGGCGTAGGCGCCGATGGCCATGCCCTCCAGGATCGCGTGCGGGTTGCCCTCCATGATGCTGCGGTCCATGAAGGCGCCGGGGTCGCCCTCGTCGCCGTTGCAGAGGACGTATTTGGGATGGCCGGCGGCCTCGCGGCAGGACCGCCACTTGCGTCCGGCCGGGAACCCGCCCCCGCCCCGGCCGCGAAGGCCCGATTGCTCGACCGCGTCGATGACCTCGTCGGGTTCCATCGCCGTCAGGGCCTTGGCCAACGAGGCGTACCCGCCGACGGCGATGTAGTCGTCCAGGTTGGCCGGGTCGATCTTGCCGCTGTGGCCGAGGGCGATCCGCTGCTGCTGTGCGTAAAAGGGGATGTCGCTCTGGCGGGGTACCCGTTTCTTGCTGGCGGGGTCCTTGTAGGTCAGCCGTTCGACGACCTCGTCCCCCACGACGGACCTCTCGACGATCTCCGGCACGTCCTCCGGTTTGACCGAGGTGTAGAGGATGTCCTCCGGCTCCAGGACCACCAGCGGCCCCTTTTCGCAGAAGCCGTGGCACCCGGTCACGCGCATCTGTACCCGGCGATTGAGTTCCTTTTGTTCGAGGAGGCGGCGGAACGCCTCGGCCACCTCCAGCGCGCCGTTGGCGCGGCAGCCCGTACCGCCGCACACCATGACGCACGGGGCACCCGGATCGCGGTCGGCTTGCACCCGTTCGCGGTGTGCCGACAACGCCTCGGGGGAGGCGAACTTAACCGTCTGCTTGTTCCCGGTAACGGTCAAGCGTATCCCTTGCCTTCTCCGGTGTCATCTGGCCGTAATACGTCCCGTCCACCGTCATGACCGGCGCCAGGGCGCAGGCGCCCAGGCAGGCCACCGTCTCCAGGGTGAACTGCTTGTCGTCGGTGGTGCCGCCGTCCTCCACGCCGAGGCGCCGGACGATTTCATCCCGCACCCACGTGGCGCCCTTCAGGTGGCAGGCCGTGCCGTCGCAGACGCGGATGACGTGCCGGCCCCGCTCGGTCAGGCTGAACGAGGCGTAGAAGGTGGCCACGTTGTAGACCTGGCTGAGGGGCACCTCGAGCCGCTCGGCCACCCGCTCCAGCACCGGCCGGGGGAGCCAGTTGTACGCCTCCTGCGCGTCCTGGAGGATCATCACGAGCCACGAGGCCTCGCAGCCGTACCGCTCCAGGACGGCGTCGGCCGGCTTCAGGTCCACGGTGTCTGCCTGGACGGTCATCTACCTCGCTCCTGTCTCGCGTGCTTACGCCTGCCGCATCTGGCCCCGCAGGACCTCGACGGCCGCCTTCCGCTTCTGCCGGAGGTAGTCGTCCATCTCGACGTACTCCAGCGCCCCGGTCGGACACGCCGAGACGCACGCCGGGTCCTGCCCCGCCGACGTGCGTTCGATGCACTGGTCGCACTTGACCACCGCCTTGCCGTCGCGCGCCAGGCCGATGACCCCGAACGGGCAGACGAGCATGCACAGCCGGCAGCCGATGCACCGGTCGCTTTCAACCAGCACGGGACCGAGATCGGCCTCGCGGTGCAGCGCGTCGGTGGGGCAGACGGCCACGCAGGGGGCGTCCTCGCAGTGCCGGCACTGGAGCGGCAGGCCGCCGGCGCCGGCCGACTCCACGCTGAGGCGCCGCTGCGGCCGGGGCGACTGGCGGACCGCCCCGCGCAGGGTCTTCGATTCGGAATGCTCCACCGCGCAGGCCATCTCGCACGACCGGCAGCCGAGGCAGCGCTGGACGCGGCAAACGATGATCTTGCTCATGGGTCCTCCCTACAGGGAGCCGGCGGTTACGGTGTCTCAGGTGGCGGCGGACGGCTCGGCGGCCAGGAGACGCTGAAGCCCCGCGCGGGCCTCGGCCAGCGCCGACTCCGCCTCCGGGTCGGCGCCCAGGATGCTCCGGCCCTCCAGGTCCGCCCGGCCCAGGGCAGGGCGCTGCGGCACGTGGCCCAGAAGGATCATTCCCTCGGGCAGGGCGGCCCGGACCGCCTCGACCTGCGAGGCGTCGGTGACCTTGTTCAGCACCGCGCCGAACCGCTTGAGGCCGAGGTCGCGGCCCATGCGGGTGACGGCCTCGGCGGTGTCGATGCTGCGGCGGCCGGGTTCGACCACGGCCACCAGGGCGTCGGTGCCGAGGACGGAGGCCCGGCCGAGGAACTCCAGGCCCGCCTCCATGTCCAGCAGCATCACCTCCCGGCGCTGGAGCATCAGGTGCCGCAGCATCGCCTTCAGCAGCGCGCCTTGCGGGCAGGCGCATCCCTTGCCCCCGCCGCGGATACCGCCCAGCACCAGGAGCGTCATGCCGGCGACGTCCACCGCGTACCGCTCGGGCAAATCCGCCACCTTCGGGTTCAACCGGAAATACTGGCCCACCCGGTCCGGGTCCGCCCCGGTGCGCTGCCGGATAAGATCCTTCAGCGTAATCAGGGGGGTGGGCAACTCGGAGGCGGGCACACCCAGGGCCGACGCCAGGTTCGCGTCCGGGTCGGCGTCCACCAGGAAGACCTCCTGTCCCTCCTCGGCGAACTGCCGGCCCCAAACGGCGGTGACGGTGGTCTTGCCGACGCCGCCCTTGCCGCTGATAGCAATCTTCATAGGCTTGTTTCGTTGCGCTTTATCGTATCTTGTGGTCAGGTGCCAAGGGTGGCAGGCCTTGTGGCGCCCGGGTTGGTAGAAACGCGCGGCCCTTTCCTCCGTTTCTCGGCGTGCGAAGACGAAACCGAGGGGCTGTCGGGCCGCGCGTGACGCCCGTGCCTTGCCGCTCTTACGATAGCGACTCGCGGTGCGTTCGTCAAGGGGTGGCTGCCTGGAGCCGGCGCCTTGTGACACCCGTCACACGTCGGGCCGAGCCCCGACACGTCCTGCCATGAGGGCCCGGCGATAGGCAAGTGCCGCTGCTAAAAGGACCTGGGCTCCGCCGGCGGCGAAAGCGTGCGCGGCGGTGGCGCGCGGTGCCTCCTGGGGGGGGTCAGCGGCCTGTGACAGGATTCACAACATACGCCAGGTGAAAATCCTTGACGGCTTCGGCACGGGGGGCCTAGAGTGAGCCTCGCCGTCAGGGCGCGCCGCCACGGCGCCGGCGGCCGGGAAAGGCCCACCGCCGCTTGCCAGGTCTCGGAAGATTGGAGGAACGCATGCCCAGTGACCTCGAAATCGCCCAGCAGGCCGACCTGAAGCCCATCGCCGAGATCGCCGCCGCCTTGGATATCGAGCAGGGCGAACTCGAACGCTACGGGCCCTACAAGGGGAAGGTGGACCTCGGGGTTCTCGACCGCCTGGCCGACCGCCCGATTGGTAAGTATATTGATGTGACGGCGATTACGCCCACGCCCCTCGGCGAGGGCAAGACCGTCACCACGATCGGCCTGTCGATGGGGCTGGCCGAGATCGGCCGCCGCGTCTGCACCTGCATCCGCCAGCCCAGCCTCGGCCCGGTCTTCGGCATCAAGGGCGGGGCGGCCGGCGGCGGCCGGAGCCAGGTCGTCCCCATGGAGGACTTCAACCTGCACCTCACCGGCGACATCCACGCCGTCGGCCTCGCCAACAACCTCGCCTGCGCCTTTGTCGATAACTCAATCTACCACGGGAACCCCCTGGAGATCGACCCCTACGCCCCCACGCTCCGGCGCGTCCTCGACGTCAGCGACCGCTGGGCGCTCGACGACATCGTCACCGGCCTGGGGTCCGGCATCGTCCGCCGCACCGGCTTCGACATCGCCGTCGCCAGCGAGGTGATGGCCGTCCTGGGCCTCACGACCGGCCTGGAGGACCTCCGCCGGCGCTTCGGCCGCATGATCGTCGCCTACCGGCACGACGGGTCGCCGGTCACGTGCGAGGACCTCAAGGTGGCCGGCGCCATGACCGTCCTGATGAAGGACGCCATCAAGCCCACCCTGATGCAGACGCTCGAACATACGCCGTGCTTCGTCCACGCCGGCCCGTTCGCCAACATCGCGCACGGCAACTCGTCGATCCTGGCCGACCAGATCGCCGTACGCCTGGCCGACTACGTCGTGACCGAGTCGGGCTTCGGGGCGGATATCGGCATGGAGAAGTTTATGAACATCAAGTGCCGCTACTCCGGCCTGACACCCGACTGCGTCGTCCTCGTCGCGACCGTCCGGGCGCTGAAGATGCACAGCGGCCGGTTCAAGGTGGTGGCCGGCAAACCGCTCGACCCCGACCTGCTGAAGGAGAACCCCGACGTCGTGGCCGAGGGCTGCTGCAACCTCGTCCGACACGTCGAGAACGCCCGGGCCTACGGCGTGCCGGTCGTCGTCGCGATCAACCGGTTCACCTCCGACGCCGAGAGCGAGATCGAGGTCGTGGCCGAACAGGCACGCGAGGCCGGGGCCGGATGGGTCGCGCCGTCCACCGTCTGGGCCGACGGCGGGAAGGGCGGCACCGACCTGGCCGAGGCCGTCGTCGAGGCCTGCGACGCCCCCAAGGACTTCAAGTTCCTTTATGACCTCGACGCCCCCATCAAGGAGAAGATCGAGACCATCGCCACCAGGATGTACGGCGCGGGACGCGTCGTATATGAAAAGGCGGCCGAGCGGGCCATCAGCCGATATGAAACCCTGGGCTATGGCAATCTGCCCATCTGCATGGCCAAGACGCACCTCAGCCTTTCCCACGACTCCGCCCTCAAGGGCGCCCCGAGCGGCTACGAGTTCCCCGTCCGCGACGTCCGGGCCTCGGTCGGCGCCGGCTTCCTGTACCCGCTCTGCGGCACGATGCGGACCATGCCGGGTCTCCCGACCACCCCGGCCGGCGAGAACGTGGACGTCGACGAGAACGGCAACGTGGTGGGCCTTTTCTGACCGACCCGGCGGGCGAATAATACAGTGGCACCACCGGGGTCTTAGCGCCGGGCGGCCGGTGCCCGGGTGAAGCAGAGCCCCGAACACAGAAGCGAGGCTGTAGAAATGATTATATTAAAGCGAAAAGAGTTCGAGGAGGTCCTCGACGCCATCCGCGACGAAGCCAAGATCTTCCTCGCCGGCTGCGCCGACTGCGCCGCCGCCTGCAAGGTCGGCGGCGAGGAGGAACTCGACGACATGGAACGCCGCCTCGCCGAGGCCGGCAAGACCGTTACCGGCAAGCACGTCTTCGACACGGCCTGCCTCTCCGGCGCCGTTCGCGACGGCGTCAAGGATCACCAGGCCGAGATCGACGCCGCCGACTCCCTCCTCGTCCTGGCCTGCGGCACGGGGGTCCAGTGCATCGGCGACCGCCTGGAGACCAAGCAGGTCCACCCCGGGGCCGAGAGCCTCTTCGTCGGCGAGACCCGGGCCCTCGGCCGCTACGAGGAAAAGTGCTCCCTCTGCAACGACTGTCTCCTGGAGATGACCGACGGCATCTGCCCCGTCACCCGGTGCTCGAAGGGGCTCCTGAACGGTCCCTGCGGCGGGTACTCCGAGGACGGCAAGTGCGAGATCGACCCCGACAAGGACTGCGCCTGGCTCCTTATCTACGAGAGGCTCCGCGAGCGCGGGCACCTGGATAAGATCGCCGAGATCCAACGGCCGCACGATTACAGCGGCCATCATCATCCCCGGTCGTACCGCTGGCCCAAGCCCGAACGCCCCAAGAAGACCCGGCAGGAGGAGCCCGCATGAGCAACCTCCGCGACGCCCTGGAGGCCGGCCGCTTCGCCGTCACCGGCGAGGTCGGGCCCCCAAAAGGCACAAACGTCGAGCCCGTGCTGGAGGAGGCCGAGCGCCATCTCAAGACCAACGTCCTGGCCGTCAACGTCACCGAACTCCAGACCGCCGTCATGCGAACCGGCTCGCTGGCCCTGTGCCGCCTGCTCATCGACCGCGGCATCGAACCGGTGTACCAGGTGGTCTGCCGCGACCGCAACCGCCTGGCCCTGGAGAGCGACCTGCTCTCGGCCGCGGTCCTCGGCGTCGAGAACGTCCTCCTCCTGACCGGCGACCACGTCCTGATGGGCGACCACCCGCAGGCCAAGCCCGTCTTCGACCTCGACTCGGTCCACCTCATCCAGGCCGCGGCGGCGCTGGAGCGCGGCCGGGATATGGTCGGCAACGACCTGGACGGCTCGCCCACCTTCTTCAAGGGCTGCGTGGTCGCCCCCGGGGCCGAGCCCATGGAGCCCCAGATCCTCAAACTCCGAAAGAAGGTGGAGGCCGGCGCCCAGTTCGTTCAGACCCAGGCCGTGTACGACCCGGCCCGCTTCGAGCAGTTCGCCGCCGCGGCCGAGGGCATCGACGTGCCCGTCCTCGCCGGCATCGTGCTCTTGAAATCCGCCGGCATGGCCAAGTACATGAATAATAATGTGCCCGGCGTGCAGGTGCCCGACGCGCTGGTCCGGCGCCTGGCCGATGCGCCCAAGGGGGACCGGAAAAAGGTGTCGGCCGAGATCGCCGGCGATCTCATCCGCGAGATGAAACCCTTGTGCCGCGGGGCGCACCTGATGACGCTCGGCTGGGACGACGTCGTGCCGGACGTCCTCGCTCACGCCGACCTTGAACCGGCAGGCGAGCCGCGATCGTAACATTCCCGCGCAGCGGATCACCTGACCCGCCGCGCCCAAAACGAAAGGTTCAAGACCCAATTCCGGGGAAAGGCCCTCTGCCTCGGCTCCGAGGCTGCC
>CAYTJE010000116.1:0-9879 GCA_964437855.1 uncultured Anaerolineales bacterium
CGTACGAGCCGTCGGAGGCGTACTCGGTGTACTTCGGGGCCGCCCCCGAGCCCGCCACCCTGGCCCTACTGGCCCTGGGGGGATGCGGCCTGTTGGCCCGCCGAAGACGGAGGCAGGCGGCCTGACACTCTTGCGTTGGGCTTCTGCTTGGCAGGTCTAGCGGTGGGGCAGGGCGTCATCGGTGCCGGTGGCTCCGCCGTGTTCCTCCGGGATACCCTTCGCCCCCAGCCCCGGCAACCGCGCCAGCGCCGACCGCTCGTCCTCGATCAGCGTGTGGGTGTAGTGGTCCATGGTCAGGGTAATGGTCGAGTGGCGGGCCAGGCTCTTGGCCACGGCGGGGGCGATGCCTAAGCGGGCCAGCCGCGTGAGAAAAGAGTGCCGGAGGGCGTGGAAGTCCACCACGCGGTTCGAGGCCTCGCGCGCGGCCAGGAAATCGGACTTCCACCGTTCCCGCCGTTCCCTCGGGTCCCGTGTCTCCCGAATCCACCACGCCCGCGCCCGACGCAGGTCGGCCCGAAGCATCTGGGCACTTTTCCCCGGCACGGTGAAGAGGGGTTTTGGGGGGGTTCGGCCCGCGATGTAGGAGCCGATGGCTCGTGCAAGGTCAGGTCGCAGCGGCAGCACGTCTTCGCGCCGGTGCTTTGAGTACGCCGCCTCCACCGTAACGGTGGCGGCGCCGGCGTCCCTCAGGTTGAAACTCCTCGGCGTCAGGCTCCGGAGCTCGTTCGCCCGCGTACGGAACGAGGGGCTCGGCGACGGGTTCGTGGGCGGACGGTCAGACCTTGCCGAGTATAGACGGGGCCGAAGCGGTGTCAAACCAAACCCGCGGGGCTCCGGGGGCCGCCTCGGGCGGGTCGGCGGCGGCTTTGTGCGTTGACGAACGTCCGTCCGCGGCGCATAGTGGGACCCTCGAAGCATGCTGGGCGGCCCGTACGGGCCGCGCGGCGAACGCCTGCCGTCGTCGTGCGAACCGTCCGGAAGGAGACCGCCATGGCCGTCGACTGGCCCGAGCCCGACGCCGCCTCCATCGCTCAGGGCTACCGTCTCGCGAAGTCCGCCTACGCCGACCTCGGCGTGGATACCGACGCCGCCGTCGCCCGCGCCCTGGCGGTCCCCGTCAGCCTGCACTGCTGGCAGGCCGACGACGTGGCGGGCCTGGAGCACGTGACCGCCGGCGACTCGGGCGGCATCATGGCCACCGGCAATTATCCCGGCCGGGCCCGCACCGGCGACGAGATGCGGTCGGACCTGGACCAGGTCCTCGCCCTCGTGCCCGGCACGCTGCGGGCCAACCTCCACGCCATGTACGCCGAGACGGGCGGCGCCGACGTCGATCGCGACGCCCTGGCCCCGGAGCACTTCGCCCGCTGGATCGACTGGGCGAAGGCGGCCGGTATCGGCCTGGACTTCAACCCCACCTTCTTCGCCCACCCGCAGGCGGAGAGCGGCTTCACCCTGTCGCACGCCGAGAGGGGTATCCGCGACTTCTGGATTCGCCACGCCGTGGCCTGCCGCCGCATCGGCGAGGCGCTGGCCCGGGCCTGCGGGTCGCCGTCGGTGGTGAACGTGTGGGTGCCCGACGGGGCGAAGGATTATCCGGCGGACCGGTGGTCGCCCCGCCGGCGCCTGGCCGAGGCGCTCGACGAGGCGTTCGACCCATCGCACGGCGTGGACACGTCGCGGTGCGTGGACGCCGTCGAGTCGAAACTCTTCGGTATCGGGAGCGAGGCGTACGTCGTGGGCTCGTTCGAGTTCTACACCGCCTACGCCCTGTCGCGCGGCGTGGTGCCGTGCCTGGACATGGGCCACTTCCATCCCACCGAGACGATCGACGATAAACTGAGCGCCCTGCTCGCCTTCCACGACCGCATGCTGCTGCACGTGAGCCGACCCATGCGGTGGGACTCCGACCACGTCGTCCTCTTCAGCGACGAGACGCGTGCCGTCTTCCAGGAAGTGGTGCGGGGCGGCGCGCTGGACCGCGTGTATGTGGCGCTGGACTTCTTCGACGCCAGCATCAACCGGCTGGCGGCGTACGTCATCGGCACCCGGGCGGTGCGGAAGGCGATCCTGGCGGCCTTGCTGGAACCCGTCGACCGGCTGAAGGCCCTGGAGGCCGAGGGCGACGGGGCGGGCCGCCTCGCCCTCATGGAGGAACTCAAGACCATGCCGCTCGGGGCCGTATGGAACCGCCTGTGCGCCGAGGCCGACGCCCCGCCCGCCGGTGCCTGGATGAACGCCGTCCGCGCCTACGAGCGCGACGTCCTGGCCGACCGCGCGTAACGCCGAGTCCCGGCTGCGAGGGAGATAGAGTCCAGGTCACCCGTCAGGGCGTGTTCGGGCTGCTGGCCACCGCCCAGGACTACTTTGTCAACTTCGCCATCATCCACAAAGGCCGTGGCGCGGTGCCCAGTCGTGGGCACCGCGCGGTGGGCAAGACTGCCCACCGCGCTGGAGTCGTTGTCGGTTGGTAAGAGTTGACAAAGTAGCCTGAGGCGGATGTTATGGCGACGCGTGAGCCCGGAGCGGTTTGCACGTCGGTGACGACCGGGCGGGCCGGCCGGCCTCGGGCCGGGCGACAGGATGTCGCAAAACAGGGGCAGAATCTTCCGCCCTCCACCCGCTTCCGCCGTTACAATTGGCGGCCGAAACGGGACCCGAACACCGGGGATGCCGATGATACCAAACCCTCTCCTTGGCGTGGTGCTGCACGCGGTTGGCGGTTTTGCCGCGGGCAGTTTCTACATTCCGTTCAAGAAGGTCCGGGGATGGGCGTGGGAGAGTTACTGGCTCGTGGGCGGGGTGTTCAGTTGGATCGTCGCGCCGCTGGTGGTGGCGACGCTGACGGTGCCGGACCTGTGGCGCGTCCTGGCCTCGGCCCCGCCGGCGAGTCTGGCCTGGTGTTTCTTCTTCGGCGTCCTGTGGGGCGTGGGCGGGCTGACGTTCGGCCTGTCGATGCGGTACCTGGGAATGTCGCTCGGCTACGCCGTGGCCCTCGGCTTCTGTGCCACGTTCGGCACGATCCTTCCGCCCGTTTTCACAGGCGACATGGTCGGCATGGTGACGAACCTCTCCGGCCTCGTGACGCTGGCGGGGGTGCCGGTGTGCCTGGTGGGCATCGCCCTCTGCGGGCAGGCGGGCATGCGGAAGGAACGCGAGGTCTCGGACGAACAGAAGCGGGCCGCCGTCAAGGAGTTCAACCTGGTCCGCGGCCTGTGGCTGGCGCTGCTGGCGGGCGTGATGAGCGCGTGCATGGCGTTCGCCATCGCGGCGGGCAAACCGATCGCCGAGCGGGCCGAGGACGGGATACGGCATTACGCCGGCACCGCCGTTTACCGCACCCGCTTCGACGTGCCGCAGGGCCTTCGCGGGTCCGGCGACCGGCTGGTTCTGGACCTCGGGGGGGTGAAGCACCTCGCGGCCGTGCGCCTGAACGGCAAACCCCTGGGCGTCCTGTGGGCGGTCCCGTTCCGTGTGGACGTCACCGACGCGGTCAAGCCTGCGGGCAACGTACTGGAAGTCGAAGTGACGAACTTCTGGCCCAACCGTCTCATCGGTGACGCCGCCCTGCCCGCGGAGAAACGGGTCACGCGAACCAACGTGACCACGTTTGACAAGGATAGCCCGCTGCACCCCAGCGGCCTGCTCGGTCCCGTCCGCATTCTCCGGAGCACGCCATGATGGGCCTTCGTGCGGCGGGCCTCGCTCTGCGCAAGGGCGCGGCTGCGGCGGTTCACGGGCGTGAGCCTGGGTCGTTTGCGGGTGACAGGACCGTCGGCGACCATCCGGGCTATGTTAGACGCCGCCGGCGCGTTCCGTTTTTGCAGCACCGGAGGTTTCCTGTGCGCGTTTGGCGCCACAGAAAGGAGTGTGACCATGCGACGTGTTTCTATTGTGACGATGATTTTGGCCGCCGGTTCGCTGGCGGTTTCCTGTGCCCGCCTCTCGGCCGAACGGGCCGACGATTGGTCCGTGCTTGAGCGGCAGTTCACCGACGTGCCGATGGAGGCCCGCCGGCTCACGGGGCCGCTCTTCTGGCTCGACGGCGACGAGGGCGAGGAACGTCTCCGCATGTACATGGAGAAAGTGGCCGAGGGCCACAACGGCACGTTCTGTGCCGAGTCCCGTCCGCACCAGGACTGGCTCGGCAAGGGGTGGTACCGGGACCTGGCGACCTGCCTCGACGCCGCCCGAAAACACAACCTGACCATGTGGATCTTCGACGAACGCTGGTGGCCGAGCGGCGAGGTCGCCGGCCGCGTACCCCGGCAGTACGCCAGCAAGTACATGGACGCCACCGCCGCCGACGTCCATGGGCCGAAGACCGTGACCCACGAGGTGCCGGCCGACCACCTCGTCGCCGTCCTCGCCGGCCGGCGCACCGAGCGGGGCATCGTCGGCGACAGCCTCGTCGACCTGGCCGGCCGCGTTCGTGACGGCACGCTCCGCTGGAAGGCGCCGGACGGACGGTGGCAGGTCCTCGTCTTCACGTGGCGGACCATGCCCGAGCGCGGACGCGGGTACCTCGTCGACGGCGCCAGCCGCGAGGCCGTCGACTGGTACATCGAGACCGTCTACCAGCCGCACTACGACCGTTTCAAGGACGCGTTCGGCAAGACCATCAAAGGCTATTTCTACGACGAGCCGCAGACCCAGGGTGACTGGGGCACCGAGGTCCTCCCCCTCCTGAAGGAGCGCGGCGTCGACTGGAAACGGTGCCTCGTGGCGTGGAAGTGCGGCCTGGCGGACCCCGACGCCCAGACCGCCGCCCGATACCAGTACCAGGACGCCTTTGCCGAGGCCTGGGGCCGGACCCTCTACGGCGGCATCACCGAGTGGTGCCACGCCCGCGGGGTGCGGTCCATCGGCCACTTCCTGGAGCACAACTGGGAGTACCTGCGGCCGGACCTCTGCGCCGGCAACATGGTCCAGTTGCAGAAGTACTCCGACATGGGGGGCATCGACCTCGTGTGCCGACAGTTCTACCCCGGCCAGCGGAAGATGGGCCTGTGGCAGATGGCGAAACTCGGCAGTTCCATCTCGCACGTCTATGACAAGCGCGACGACCTCGCCATGTGCGAGATCTTCGGCGCCTACGGCCAGGACATCACGTATCTCCAGATGAAATGGCTTCTGGACCAGATGCAGGTTCGCGGCACGAACTTCATGATCACGCACTCGTTCAATCCCAACTCGCCGCACGATACCGACTGCCCGCCGTACTTCTACAACGGCGGGTTCGAGCCGCGATGGCCCCTGTACCGCCTGTGGGCGGACTACAACAACCGCCTGAGCCTGCTCCTGACGGGCGGCCGGCACGTCTGCCCCATCGCCCTGCTGTATCTCGGCAACAGCCGGCACGTCGGCGAGGCCGTCACGCCGGAGCAGTTGACCACCGCCATCCAGGACGCCTTCCTGGACTGCGACTGGCTGCCCTACGACGTCTTCGAGGACGATGCGGACCTGGACGGCCGGGCGGTCCGGCTCCACGACGAGGCGTACCGCGTGCTCGTCGTCCCGCCGGTCGAGGTCATCCCCTACGCCACCCTGGCCAAGGCGAAGCGGTTCTTCGAGGCCGGCGGCGTGGTCGTCGGGTATGGTTTCCTGCCGACGAAGTCTGCGACGCTCGGCAAGACGTCCGAGGATATCGCCGCCGCCCGGCAGGCCATCTGGGGTGAGGCGCCGGCGCCCGGCACGGGCGTCTGCAAACGCAGCCAGGCGGGTGGGCGGTCGTACCTCCTGCCGGAGTCGCCGACGGCCGAGCAGGTCCGCCGGGTCCTCGTCGAGGACGGGGGCCTGGAGCCCGCCCTCGAGGTCGTCGAGGGCGAGACGGGAGGGCGGGTCCACGTTCTCCACCGCGTCAAAGGCGGCCGGGACGTCTTCCTTATCTGCAACCAGCACCACGAGGGCGATGCCCGGCGGCTCCGTTTCCGCGCCCGGGCGGCAGGGGTGCCCGAGCGCTGGGACGCCATGCGCAACGAAATCACCGCCGTCCCGCACGAGCGCAACGGGAACGGGGCCTGCGAGTTCGACCTGGTGCTGGAGGCGAACGAATCGGTCCTGCTCGTCTTCGCGGCCGAGCCCCGGCCGCTGCCGGCGCGCTTCGAGGCGCAGCAGGAGGTCCGGCCGGCGATCGCGCTTCAGCGCGTGCCGGTGGCGGAGCAGCCGCCCTCCGCCCCGCCGACGGAGACGGAGACGCCGGCGCCGCGCACCGCCCTTGAGGGCTGCCCCTGGGTCTGGTATCCCGGCGAGAATGCCGCCGGCGCTGCCCCGCCCGAGGCCCGCTACTTCCGCAAGGAGATCGACCTTGGCGACCGCAAGGTCACGCGGGCCGTCTTCATCCTGACCGCCGACAACGCATTTGCGCTCTACGTCAACGGCGAGGAGGTCGGCATCGGCAGCGAGTGGACCCGGCCCTACCGCGTGGACATGACGAAGGCCCTCCGCCCGGGCGCGAACGCCCTCGCGGTCAAGGCCGTTAACACCACGACCTCGCCGAACCCGGCGGGGCTGGTCGGCCGGTACGTCGTCCAGTTCGAGAAGGGCGAGGCCCTGCGGGCTTCCATCGACGCCTCGTGGCGGACCGCCAAGGACGCGCCGGCCGGCTGGACGAAGACCGGCTTCGACGCCGCCGCCTGGAGGACGCCCGAGAAGGTGGCCGACGTCGGCGGCGGGCCGTGGAGCACCCCCGGCCGCAGCCGACGCCGACTGACGACCAGCCCCATCCAGGCGGACCTCTATCGCGGCCGCGTGACCCTGCCCGCGGACGTGGACCTGACGACGGCGCGCGCGGTCTTGGAGATGACGGACGTGCCGCGGGGCGCCGCCGCCGTGACCGTCAACGGAGAGGACGCCGGCGGTGTCATCGGCGGGCCTTACCGCCTGGACGTGACCGGGCACCTGAGGGCGGGCGAGAACACGGTCGAGGTCGCCCCGCTCGCGCCGGAGGCGGTCCGGCTACGGTTCTATCCGAGGCGTGAGTGACGGAACGGGCGCGACCGGTGTCGGTGTTGTAATCGGCACGGATGACCACGTCGAAATCCCGCCCGGGGCCCGTTTCCACTCGACGACGACGCCCGGAGCATGGACTTCGTCTCGGACCAACTCTATGATGGCCGGCGGATCCGGGTGTTGACGTTAGTGGACAATCATACGCGGGAGAGTCTGGCGATCCACGTGGGGCATCGGGTCCGAAGCATGGACGTGGTCCGTGTTCTGGAGGGGGCGGCCGGTGAGTCCGGCCTGCCCCGGTCGATCCGTGTGGACAACGGTCCGGAGTTCATCTCGCGCGAGTTGGACTGCTGGGCGTACTGGAACCAGGTGAAGCTGGACTTCAGTCGGCCCGGGAAGCCGACGGACAGCGCGTTGATCGAATCATTCAACGGCCGATTCCGTCAGGAGTGTTTGAGCGAGCACTGGTTTCTGTCTCTGGAGGATGCCCGGCAGAAGGTCGAGTCCCGGCGTCGGGACTACAACCAGCGCCGTCCGCATAGCGGTCTGGGGAACGTGCCGCGGGCGGAGTACGCGCGGCTGGGGCCACGGCTTCCGGCCTCGGCTTCGCCTCGGCCTCCAGCCGTGGCCCCAGCACCGTGAGGGGGGAAAAGTCGCACGCCATCTGGATCCAGAATGGGGAGCACCTCAAAGCCCTTGGAGAATCGCACAACAGGTGGACCCAAGATGGGGGCAAGTCCGAAGGCCCCTCGGCTGACAGTCGTCGTAATACGTGATGACGCGGGCGGCCAAGGGAGTCGCAGCGCGTTCAGTAAATGCAACCGTACGGTAGACAAGGACGGAACAACGATGCGTCACAAAGTGTGCATCATATCGTTACCACTCGCGCTGGGCGAGGAGAAGATGGAAGCAACGGCCGACGCCGAATCGGGCCGCTGGAAGGTGACGTTTTCCGCCCGCCCGGCAAGCGCCGCCGGTCAGGAGTTGACGGTTACGTCGGGTGATGAACCGCGCCAAGTCCCGGGCGATGAACCAGGAGGCCGCCGAGCGCTGTGAGCAGAGGCGACTGGAGGAAGCCAGGCGGGCCGTCGGCATTCTCAAGCAGCGCGAGATGCTGGGCAAGAAGGACCCTGGTACCGGTCCATAGCCGGACAGAACGACAGGGAATGCCATGACGAAGATCCTGTTTCGCGTAATGTGGGGACTGGTCGTGATGCTCACGGTGGCGCCGGGAGCGTGGGCCGAAGATAAGGTGGGGGAGCAAGCGAGGAGATCGCTGCAGGAGTTGCAGGAGGATTTCCGGAAACTCGAGTTCGGCATGTTCATCCATTACAACATGGCCACCTACCACGGCGTCCAGTGGATCAAAGGTTACCCGGATCCTTCCACCTTCGACCCGGGCGTCGACACGATCGACACGGACGCCTGGGCGGACGCGGCCGTGTCGGCCGGCATGACGTATGGCGTGCTGACGGCGAAGCACGTCGGCGGCTTCTGCCTGTGGGACAGCAAGCATACGACCTATGACGTGATGCACCCGGACTGCCCCTACCAGAAGGACCTCGTGGCGCAGTTCGTCAAGTCGTTTACGAGCCGGGGCCTGAAGGCAGGGTTGTATTACTGTTGGCGCCACCCGGGATTCGGCGACCCGGGGAAGCATAAGGTCCTGCCGCCGGAATGCGAGCCTGCGGTGCATTCCCTGAAAGAGCAGGTCGAGTTCCAGAAGAAGCAGATCGCCGAATTGCTCGAAACGTATCCGGAGGTGTTTTACCTCTGGAACGACGCGCTCGACCCCCGGATCATGCCCGCAGAAGACATTCTGACGCACATCCGCTCGATTCGTCCCAACGTCATCGCCTGCGCCAATTGGTGGGACTGGGGCAAGAAGGGAACGCCGTATGCCGACATCGCCGTGAAGGAACTACGGCACTTTCCGAAGGACAACAAGGCGCCGGGCGAAACCTGCTGGAAACTGGAACCGAAATGGTTTTGGCAAGAAGGATTCCGCGCCGGTGCCGCTAAGGGTGTCATCGCCCACATGGAAAGGGCCCACGGTCGGAACTCGAACTTCCTCCTCAACGTCGGCCCCAATAAGGAAGGCAAGATCATTCCGTCGAGCCTCGAGACGTTGGCGGAAATCGGAAAGCGGCGCCGTCACGATCTCGGATCGCGCCGCTGGCCGTCTATCGGCCGGACGGCACGCCGACGGAGAAACCGATCGCCCAGGGCCAACTCGAGGTGCCCCAGAGGGGCATCTACCAGGTGCAGTGCGGTTTTGGCGACGCCTCTTACAGCGTGATGGAACTTGACCGAAAGCAGGTCTACCGCAGGACGGCGGGGGAGAAGCCGGTCAAGCAGGACATCCCCCTCGAAGCCGGCAAGCGCCACGCGTTCAAGATCTCCGGTTCCACGGGCACCCCGCCTCGGTTCTGGGTGCAGAAGATGGATCTGCTCGGTCACGGCGACCTCGAAGCGGTGGCCAAGCGGGAAGGTATGTTCCCGTGGCTGGTCGACGGCAAGGCCGAACCGCTTCTGCAACCCCCCAGGCCGAAACGCGCCCCGCAGCAGGAACGCCGTGATCGCTCAGAAGAGGAAAAGGCCGCCGCACAGGCCGCGCTGGCCCCGATCATCCTCGACGGCATCGCGCCGTCCTATGGCTACTTTGTCAACTCTTACCAACCGACAACGACTCTAGCGCGGTGGGCCGTCTTGCCCACCGCGCGGTGCCCACGACGGGGCACCGCGCCACGGCCTTTGTGGCTGACGGCGAAGTTGACAAAGTCGCCTTAGCAGGCCGCTAAAAAACCCCGATTTATCCATTGACGTATTGTAACAGGTACGCTATAGTGCCGGGCGGTCCACGAAGAGGTGGTTTTCCGATGCGCGGACGCCCCGACGCCCAGCCGGCGATGTTCCTGATGATCAACC
>CAYTJE010000117.1:0-9825 GCA_964437855.1 uncultured Anaerolineales bacterium
GAGCGCGGTGGGTGCCCAGACCCACCGCGCCAAATGCCGACTTAGCGTTGTAGTGGTAGGCGGCGGAGGGATTCAGCGCGGTGGCCCTGGGGGGCCACCGCGCGCGAAATGTGAACCTTCCCGGGCGGTGTATCTCCTGATGCACCGCGCGCGGCAGCGGACGGCGCGGCCCGTACGGGCCGCGCGGGCGCCGGTTCGCCTTGATTTCGCGGCGGGGCGGCCGTAGGATTGACCGACGACCGGGGCCAGGTCACCACGACGGGGGTCTGGCCCCCGTTCTCTCTGCGAGGCGAAACGGATGAAGGCGCTGGCCCTGCGTGCCATCCCGTTGCTGGTCGCGGCCGGGTTCGTGCCGGCGGTGGCGCTGTGGCTGTCGGCGACGCCGGCCCGCGACCTGGCGCCGCGGCTGCCGGAGAAGGGCCGGGGCGGCCCGAAGCCGTTCGCGGTCTCCTGGCCGGGCGAGTTCCGCCAGGGCGAGGGCAAGCCGGCGGACTCGTTCGCCGCCTGGCCGCACTTCCGCGGCCCGGACCGCAGCGCCGTGGCCCCCGCCTCGCCGCCGCTGGCCCGGACCTGGCCGGCGAGCGGCCCGCCGGTCCTCTGGCGGGTGGCGATGGGCCTCGGGTACGCGGCCCCGGCGGTCGCGAGCGGCCGGGTGTACGTCCTGGACTACGACGCGTCCAAGAAGGCCGACACCCTGCGGTGCCTCTCGCTGGCCGACGGCGCCGAGATCTGGCGCCGACGGTACAAGATACCCGTCGTCAGCGACCACGGCATGTCGCGAACGGTGCCGGCCGTCACGTATCGGCACGTGGTCACGATGGGCCCGAAGTGCCACGTCATGTGCTGCGACGCCACCAGCGGCGAGTTCCGCTGGGGCATCGACCTGGTCAAAGAGTACGGCTCGACGGTGCCGAAATGGTACACGGGGCAGTGCCCGCTGATCGACATGGGCCGGGCCATCCTGGCGCCCGCCGGCCCGGACGTCCTGATGATGGCCGTCGAGTGCGACACCGACGCGGCCTCGCCCGACGGGCCGACGGTGGCCTGGACCACGCCGAACCCGCACGGCTGGAAGATGACGCACTCGTCCATCGTGCCGATGGAGGTGGGCGACCACCGCATGTACATCTACTGCGCGAGCGGCGGCGTGGTGGGCGTGGCCGCCAATGACGGCGAATCCTGGAAGGCCGGCGACCTGCTCTGGGAAACCGCCGACTGGCAGGTCCGGTTCGCCAACGTCCCCAGCCCGGTGGTCATCGGCAACGGGCACGTCCTGCTCTCCGGCGGGTACGGGTCGGGCAGCATGATGATCCGCGTGGTCGAGACCGGCGGCGGGCTGGACGTGAAGACGGTCTGGCGGCTCGAGCAATCCCGCGAGTTCGGCTCCGAGCAGCAGACGCCCATCTTCTACGACGGGCACGTGTTCGGCGTCCTGCCGAAGGAGGCCGGCGCCCTGGCCGAGCAACTCGTCTGCATGGACCTGACCGGCCGGCACGTGTGGGCGAGCGGCCGGGACCACCGATTCGGCCTCGGACCGTACATGATCGCCGACGACCTGCTCTACGTAATGGACGACGAGGGGGTGCTGACGATGGCGGAGGCCTCCGCCGAGGCCTTCCGTCCGCTCGCCACGGCCAAGGTGCTCGAGGGCGGGCACGAGACGTGGGCGCCGATGACCATCGCCGACGGCCGCCTGCTCGTCCGCGACCTCGAGACCATGGTCTGCCTGGACGTGCGGAAACCGGCACAGGAGTGAGCCAACGCATTAAGGCATGTCATTCTGAGTGAGCGGAGCCCGTACGGGCCGTGGTGGTTGCCTTTCCGCCTTTCGCCACGGCGAGAGCCTTCGGCCCTGCGGGCCTCAGGATGACACCGTGGATGGAAAGCCATGCCCGGCGACACCGGCAAACTCGGCCCCGAGTTCACCTACGACCTGACGGAACTGAAGAAGGTGGACCCGGCCCTCGTGCGCTACGCACAGACCGGCGCCGTGGCCACCGGGATGAAGGCGCCGCGCGGCCTCGCCCTGGCGCCCGGCGGCCGGGTGCTCGTCGCCGGCGACGAGACGGTCCGCGCCTTCTCCGGCGGCAAGGCGGCCGGCCGATTCGACGTCGGCGGACCGCCGCACTGCCTCGCCGCCGGGCCCGACGGCACGGTCTACGTGGGCCTGAAGGAACGCGTCGAGGTGTACGACCCCAAGGGGACACGCCGGGCCGCCTGGCAGCCCCTCGGAGAGCGGGCCTACCTGACGGGTCTCGCCGCCGCGGCGGAGAACGTCTTCGCCGCCGACGCGGGCGGGCGCGTCCTCTGGCGATTCGACCCGGACGGCAAGGTGCTGGCTCGCATCGGCAAGAAGAGCGAGGAGACGCACGCGCCGGGCCTGGTGATCCCCAGCCCGTACTTCGACGTGGCCCTCGGGCCCGAGGGGATGCTCTGGATCACGGACCCCGGCCGGCGACGTGTCGAGTGCTATACATACGACGGGGCGTACCGCTTCGCCTGGGGCAAGGCCTCGATGCAGATCGAGGGCTTCTGCGGATGCTGCAACCCGACGCACCTGGCCATCGACGCCCAGGGCCGTTTCTTCACCAGCGAGAAGGGCCTGCCGCGGGTGAAACGCCACGACCCGCAGGGCGCGTTCCAGTGCGTCGTGGCGCCGCCGGCAGCCTTCGCCGACGGGACGACGGGCCTCGACCTGGCCGTCGACGAGACCGGCCGGGTCCTGGTCCTCGACCCGCATCGGCGCGAGGTGCGAACGTTCGAAGCCAGGAAGGAAACGTGATTACGTAAGGCAAATGGGCGCCCCAGGATATCATTCTGAGGAGCCCGAAGGGCGACGAAGAATCTCGCCGCGGTCGTCGCTTTCCTGCCGTGGCGCACGGCGAGATCCTTCGGCCCGCCGGGCCTCAGGATGACAAGAAAAGGGTCGCAGATGAGCGAGCAACGAAGGCACGACCGCCGGGCCTTTCTGCGGGGCCTGGTGCGCTGGCCGACGCTGGCGGGCCTGGGCGCCCTCGGCGGCTACCTGGCCACGCGCGAGGGCCGAGCGGTCCAGGCCGGCGAGCGATGCATCAACCACGGCCGGTGTCGCGGGTGCGGCACGCTGGCAACGTGCGGCCTGCCGCAGGCCCGCCTGGCGCGGAGCGCCGAGGGCGTCCGCCCCGGCCGGCCGAGATTCCGTTGAGAATGGCCGGACGCGATGAACAAGCAAGGTGCCACGGTTTGCTTGTCAAACCGTGTTTCTTGTGTGGCCCGGCCGGTCTTGTCCGGCCGGGAATCGGCGCCTGTGTGGCCCGGCTCGTACGGGCCGGGAGAACACGGATTGCGAGCAATCCGTGGCACCGGCCGGGCGAAGCACAAAACGGCAACGACCAAGGCGAGATTCCTCGGCCCCGGAACGGGTCCAACTTCGGATCGGCCCTGACGGGCCTCGCCCGGAATGACAAAGGCGCGGAGCGCAACACGATGAGCGATAACGATAACGCCAGCGAGAAGACCACCCGCCGGGGCCTGCTCCGCACCGGCGGCCTGGCCGCCGGACTGGCCGCCGTCGGCGCCGCCGGCGCCGCCGCCGGCCGGCGCGGACGCGCCGACGGCACCGTCTGGCAGATCGATCCCGAGGCGTGCATCCGGTGCCAGAACTGCGCCACCGAGTGCGTGCTGGAACCGTCGGCCGTCAAGTGCGTTCACAACACCGCGCTGTGCGGGTACTGCGACCTCTGCTTCGGCTACTTCGCGCCCGGTTTCGAGTCGGAGACGGGCATCGAGCGGCCGGGGGCCGAGAGCCAACTCTGTCCCGTCGGCGCCATCGGCCGCAAGTGGGTCGAGGGGCCGCACTACGAATACACCATCGACTCAGGGCTCTGCATCGGCTGCGCCAAGTGCATCGAGGGATGTACCAACTTTGGAAATGGCTCGCTGTTCCTCCAGGTGATGCACGACCGGTGCCTGAACTGCAACGAGTGTTCGATTGCGTCAGCGTGCCCGTCCGACGCCTTCCGCCGCGTCCCGGCCGGCCATCCCTACCTCCTGAAAGGCGAGGACCACCCGGTTTGACGCCCCGCACGATTCCGCTGCTTCTCATCGGGTCGGTGCTGCTGGCCGCGTCGGCGGCGCCGGCGGCCGAGCGGTTCGCCCTGCCCGAATTCGAGAGCGGCTACGAGCGCCCCACGCCCGAGACGCCCGACCCCCGCGCCGACGCGCTGGAGTGGGTCGACCTGGCCGTCCTGGCCGCCGCCTTGGCCCTGGCCTCGTACCTGGCGCTGGTGGTGCGGTCGCGGCGGGCCCTCTGGCTGGTGATGTTCCTGGCCTTCGTCTACTTCGGCCTGTGGCGGGGCGGGTGCGTCTGTGCCATCGGGTCCGTCCAGAACGTGGCGCTGGGCCTCTTTGACGCCTCGTACGCCGTGCCGATGGTGGTCCTGGGCTTTTTTCTCCTGCCGCTGGTGGCCACGCTGCTCGTCGGCCGGACGTTCTGCGCGGCCGTGTGCCCCCTGGGGGCCGTCCAGGACCTCGTGGCCGTCCGGCCCGTCCGCGTGCCGCGGTGGCTCGACCACGGCCTGGGCCTGCTGGCGTACGTGTACGTGGGGGCGGCGGTGCTGTTTGCCGCCACGGGGGCGGCCTTTCTCATCTGCGAGTACGACCCGTTCGTGGGCCTGTTCCGGCTGATCCCGCTCGGCCGGGCCGAGAGTACCCTGGACGCCTTCCCGGGCAGCCTGACGATGGTGGCCGTCGGCGCGGCGGTGCTGGCGCTGGGCGTCTTCGTGGCCCGCCCGTACTGCCGATGGGTCTGCCCGTACGGGGCCGTGCTGCGCGTGCTGTCGCGCGTCTCGTGGACACACGTGACCATTACGCCGGACGAGTGCATCCGGTGCCGGCTGTGCGAGGACGCGTGCCCGGTGGGGGCGATTCGGAAGCCGAATGCCGACGAGCCGGCGCCCGACCGCGCCATCGGCCGGCGCCGGCTGGCGGTGCTGCTCGTGCTGGTGCCGGTCCTGCTGGCCGGCGGCAGCGCGGGCGGATGGGCCCTCGGCCCGCCCATGGCCCGCGTGCATTACACCGTCCGCCAGGCCGACCGCGTCCGCCTGGAAGAGGTCGGCCGCGTCGAGGGCACCGACGATATCAGCGACGCCTTCTACACCACGCAGCAGCCCAAGGAGGACCTGTACGCCGAGGCCGAGACGCTCGTCGGGCGCTTCCGCACCGGCGGCCTGCTTCTCGGCCTGTGGGCGGGCCTGGTGGTCGGGGTCAAACTCATCCACCTGTCCATCTACCGGAAGCGGACCGACTACCTGCCCGACCGCGCCACGTGCGTCTCCTGCGGCCGGTGCTTCGCCTACTGCCCGGTGGAACAGAAGCGGCGGAAGGAGAAACGGCAGCAGCACGACTAACGGCGCCTCACGCAAAGGCGCCAAGGCGCAACAACGGCGTAAGAAAATGTAGAGGCCAGGCGTTCGAGCCGGCTGCGGCGCGTTTCGAGCCCCGAACGTAAGTTCGGGGGTATCCGCATCCGCGGCGCGATGCACGCGCCGCCCTTCGCGCGTACCCGCGAACTTACGTTCGCGGCTCGATGCGTCGCACCGCATCGAGGGTCGCTCGAAATGATAATCGACACCCGAACCGGCTGAACCATGACCCGGACCCCCGACAACGCGCCCGATGCCGCCCTCGTCCGGGCCCGGTACCAGTCGGCGCTCGCCACCGCCGCCGTCGCGGGCATCGTCTGCGCCCTGGTGGCCGGGGCACTGGCCGTCCGGCACCTGCGCGCCACCGGCGAGCACCTCTCGACGAGCGAGGAAACCGCCCGCCTGCGGGAGGCGTACCTGACATCGAGCGACCCGGACCGGCGGTCGGCGATTGCCGAGCAGATTCGCCGGCGCGACCTGGCCCTTCGGCGAGACTTCTTCGGCCGGCTCACGTTCACGCGCCTCGGCGGGCTGGTCCTGGTGGCCGGGACCGTCGTCTTCCTGGTGGCCGCCGCCCGCGTCGTCGCCCTGCGGAAGCGGCGGCCGCACCCGCCCCGGGCCGCCGAGCGGGCCCCGCCCGACGTGACGGCCCCCGCGGCCCGCTGGACCGTGGTCGGCCTGACGGCGGCGCTGGTGGGCCTGGGCGTCTTCCTGGTCGCCGTGACGGGCGAGGGCTTCCGCGCCGCGCCGCCCGAGGCGCGCGAGGGCGCCGCCGCCGCCGTCGGACCCCCGCCCACCTACGAGCAAGTCGCCCGCCAGTGGCCCCGGTTCCGCGGGCCGGACGGCAACGGCCACAGCCGGTACACCAACGTCCCCCGGTCCTGGGACGGCAAGACGGGCGAGAACGTCCTCTGGAAGAG
Source organism: uncultured Anaerolineales bacterium (assembly GCA_964437855.1). Taxonomy (GTDB): domain Bacteria; phylum Planctomycetota; class Phycisphaerae; order FEN-1346; family FEN-1346; genus BS750m-G62. The sequence goes on from CAYTJE010000117.1 coordinate 6,323, forward strand.
GGCGGTGCCCCTGCCGGGGCCGAACTCGCCCGTCGTCTGGGAGGGGCGGGTCTTCCTCTCCGGCGCCACCCGGCAGCGGCGCGAGGTCTTCTGCTTTGACGCCCGCACGGGCGAGGTCCGCTGGAGCCGACCCGTCAGCACCCCGGCCGGCAGCATGACCGAGCCGCCCGAGGTCATGGAAGACACCGGCTACGCCTCGCCCACCTGCGCCACCGACGGCCGGTACGTCTGCGCCATCTTCGCCAACGCCGACGTCGGCTGCTTCACCGCCGACGGCCAGGAGGTCTGGGTCCGCAACCTCGGCCGCTTCAAGAACATGTACGGGTACGCGGCCTCGCTCCTCATTTACGGCGACACGCTCCTGGTGCAGGCCGACGAGGGCGGGGTGGACGAGGGGGCGTCGCGGATGCTGGCCCTGGACCTGCGGTCCGGCCGGACCGCCTGGCAGACGGCCCGGCCGGTGGCGGCCTCCTGGTCCACCCCCGTCATCGCCCGGACCGAGGCGCGGGCCGAACTCGTCACCGCCGCCAACCCCTTTGCCATCGGGTACGACCCCGCCGACGGCCGGGAACTGTGGCGGGCGGAGGTGCTCTCCGGCGACGTCGCCCCCTCCCCCGTCTGGCACGACGGACTGGCCTTTACCGTGAACGCGGGGGCGCACCTGTCGGCCATCCGGCTGGGCGGCTCCGGGGACGTGGGCGAGAGCCGTCTCGCCTGGACCGGCGAGGACGGCCTGCCGGACATCGTCTCGCCGCTCTCGGACGGCCGGGTGGTCCTCCTGTGCACCACCGACGGGTTCCTGAGCGCCTACGCCGTGGCCGACGGACGGCTGCTCTGGCAGCACGAACTGGACGTCCAGGTGCTGGCCAGCCCCAGCCTCGTCGGCGACACGGTGTACCTGCTGGACGCGAAGGGCGTGATGCACCTGGTCACCCTGGCCGGCGGGTTCAAGGAGGTGGCCACCGCCGACCTCGCCCAGCCCTGCCGCGCCTCTCCCGCCTTCGCCGACGGCCGCATCTACCTGCGGAGCAGCGAGCATCTGTTCTGCGTGGGCGAGGGCGCGAAACAGGGGGATGAGGCGGGAGTGGCGCCGTTGTCGTTCGAGCCCCGACCGTGAGGTCGGGGGTATGTGCGATTCGCGGGGGCGCGCCTGGCGCGCCGAGATCGCCCCGCCCCGCCGGGTACCCGCGAACTTACGTTCGCGGCTCGACCGTGGGCAGCGTCAAAAGGCGCACGCATCGACATGAATGACATAGACCTGCAACCCGTCGACGAGGCGATCGCCCGGATCGGCCGCCGGCCGGAGGCCGCCATCCCCCTGCTCCAGGCCGTCCAGCAGGCGTACCGCTACCTGCCGGAGCCGGCCCTGCGGCGCATTGCGGAGCGGACCGACATCCCCGCCGCCCGCCTGGAGGGCGTGGCCTCGTTCTACACTCAGTTCCGACGCATCCCGATGGGTGACCACCTCATCAGCGTCTGCGTCGGCACCGCCTGCCACGTCAAGGGGGCGGCCGTCGTGCACGAGGCGATCGAGCGGCACCTCGGCATCCCCGAGGGGCAGGACACCGATCCCGACCGCCGGTTCACCCTGGCCAAGGTCGCGTGCCTGGGCTGCTGCACGCTGGCGCCGGTGCTCCAGATCGACGGGATCACGTTCGCCCACGTCACGCCGGAGCGCGTGCCGCAGGTCATCCGCGACTTCCTCGAATCCGAAAAACGCCGCGCCGCCCATCGCAGCGACCGGCGCGGGCTCCCCTCGCCCGGCACCCGGGTCGGCGAAATCCGCATCACCCTGGACACCTGCTGCATCGCGCGGGGCAGCGGCCACGTGTACGAGGCCCTCCTCGACGCCGTCGCCGGCACGGGCGCCCCGGCGGTCGTCCGCGGCGTCGGCTGCACCGGCATGTCGTACCTGACGCCGCTCGTGATGGCCGTGGAGCCCGACGGCACGTCGGCGATGTATGCCAACGTCAGGCCGGAGGACGCCGAGGCGATCGTCCTGCACCACTTCCCGCCGCCGGGGGCGCTGGGGCGGGCGGGCAAGACCGTCAGCCGACTCCTCGACCGGATCCTGACCGACGACGCGTGGGACCCCCTCGGCCGCCACGCCGTCGACGCCCGCGACCCCCCGATTGCCGAGTTCCTCGGGCCCCAGATCCACATCGCCACGGAGCACTCCGGCCGGGTCCGGCCGACGGATCTCGACCAGTACCTGGAGCAGGACGGCTTCCGGGCCCTGGCGGAGTGCCTGCGGAATCGCTCGCCGGAGGAGATCATCGAAACGATCCACGCCGCCGGCCTCCGCGGGCGCGGCGGCGCGGGGTACCCGACGGCCAGGAAGTGGCGCGAGGTCCGCGACGCCGCCGCCCGACCCAAGTACATCGTCATGAACGGCGACGAGGGCGACCCCGGCGCCTTCATGGACCGCATGATGCTGGAGTCGTACCCGTACCGCATCCTGGAAGGCATCGCGATTGCCGCCGCCGCCGTCGGGGCCGAGGAAGGCGTCCTCTACATCCGGGCGGAGTATCCGCTGGCCGTCGAGCGCGTGAGCGAGGCCATCCGCCGCATGGAGGACGCGGGCTACCTGGGCGACGACCTCCTCGGCACGGGCCGGCGGCTCTCGCTTCGCATCATGCAGGGGGCCGGCGCGTTCGTCTGCGGCGAGGAGACGGCGCTCCTGGAGTCCATCATGGGCCGGCGCGGCATGCCGCGGTTCCGTCCGCCCTACCCCGCCCACGAAGGCCTGTGGGGCAAGCCCACGCTCGTGGGCAACGTGGAGACCTACGCCCTGGTGCCGTGGATCGTCCGCCACGGACCGGAGGCGTTCGCCCGGCTCGGCACGGAGCGGAGCAAGGGGACGAAGGTCTTCGCCCTGGCCGGCAAGGTGGCCCGCGGCGGGCTCATCGAGGTGCCCATGGGCGTGACGATCCGGCAGATCGTCGAGGAGATCGGCGGCGGCGTGCCGGGCGGCCTGGCCCTGAAGGCCGTCCAGATCGGCGGCCCCTCCGGCGGGTGCGTCCCGGCGCACCTGGCCCACGTGCCCGTCGATTATGAGGCGCTGCTGGAGGTCGGCGCGATGATGGGCTCCGGCGGCATGGTGGTCCTCGACGAGACGGACTGCATGGTCGACATCGCCCGCTACTTCCTCTCGTTCACGCAGGACGAATCGTGCGGGCGGTGCACGCCCTGCCGCCTCGGAACCCGCCGCATGCTCGACATCCTGGACCGCCTGTGCGAGGGCGAGGGGCGCGACGGCGATATCGAAGAACTCGAGTCTCTCGCCCATTACGTGAAACGGGCCAGCCTCTGCGGCCTGGGGCAGACCGCCCCGAACCCCGTCCTCTCGACGCTCCACTACTTCCGCCAGGAGTACGAGGCCCACCTGGCGGGCCGGTGCCCGGCGGGGCGGTGCAAGGCCCTCATTACCTACTCCATCACCGACGACTGCATCGGGTGCACCCGCTGCGCCCAGCACTGCCCGGCGGAGGCGATCGAGATGC
>CAYTJE010000118.1:0-9824 GCA_964437855.1 uncultured Anaerolineales bacterium
CACGCCCGTCGGGTTCCTGAACCACATGCTCGACCTGCTGGCCCGCCACGCCCTGTTGGACCTGACCGTGCGCGCGAGCGGCGACACCGAGGTGGACCTGCATCACGTCACAGAAGATATGGGTATCTGTCTTGGTCAGGCGCTGGACCAGGCGCTCGGCGACAAGGCCGGCATCGCCCGTTTCGGCTGGGCGGCCGTCCCCATGGACGAGGCCCTGGCCCAGGTGGCGCTCGACCTCTCCGGTCGGGCGTACCTGGCCTACGGGGTCGAGTTTCCCGGCGAGCACATCGGCGAGTTCGAGACTGAACTGGTCGAGGAGTTCCTCGGCGGGTTCGTCAATCACGCCAACGCCACCTTGCACATTACCGTGACTGCCGGTACGAACGATCACCACATTGCGGAGGCTGTTTTCAAGGCCCTGGCGGTGGCCCTGCGGATGGCCGTCGGCCGCCACCCCCGCATCTCCGGCACGCCGAGCACGAAGGGGGTGCTGTGAGGGGCCGGCCGACATGTAGCCGCCGGGCTCGCCCGGCGCGTACCTCACGAGGGGCACGAACGACACGCGGCGATTAAACTCGCCGGCGAACACTACGACGCTACTCTCCGCGCGCTGGGCCAGGAGACCCACCGCGCGGAATGCGCTCACGCGGTGACCCGTCTACACCAGCGCCTCGGTCTCCGGGATGCCGCCGGTCAGCGGCAGGCAGTAGTCGACGAACGAGGGGCGGAGGTCGTTGCCGCCCGCGGCGATGTACTTCTTCGGCACCTCGCGGTTCTTGCCGGCCACGCGCGCGAGCGAGATCAGTTCCGTGTAGGACGCGTATTTTTTTGTCTTCTTGCGCTTGATGGCCACCGAGCCGTCCTTGCCCCCGCAGGCATAGCGGACGGCGGCGCGGCCGACCTCGCGGGCCTCCCCCTGGTCCACGGGGCTCGCGAAGCCGGGGAACGATCGCTGGAGATAGCCAAACGTGTCGCCACGTACCCGCGTCACGTTCAGGCTCGACAGGCCGTCCTTGATGCGCAGGGTCAGGTAATCGGCCAGGGCGCCCGTGCCGGAGAGTTGGAAATGGCCGAACGCGTCGCCGGCCACGTCGGCGTCGGAGGTCTCGGCCAGTTTCTTGGCCCACAGTTTGCCGCTGGCGTCGCGGATGCCCTCGCTGACGGCGACGACCGCCCGGCCGTGCTCCATCACCACTTGCCGCACGTCCTTCAGGAACCGCGTGATGGCCAGCGGGACCTCGGGCAGGTAGACCAGGTGCGGCCCGTCGCCGTCCTCCCGGCGCGCGAGGACCGACGCCGCCGTCAGCCAGCCGGCGTCGCGGCCCATGATCACGTCCACCTTCACGCCGGGGATGCTCCGGTTGTCCAGGTCGTCGCCGCGCACGGCGCTGGCGACGAACCGGGCCGCGCTCCCGAACCCCGGGGTGTGGTCGCTGCCGACAAGGTTATTATCGATGGTTTTTGGGATGTGGACGCACTGCATCTCGTAGCCTTCGCGGCGGGCCATCCGAGCGATGATATCCGTCGACTTGGCCGAGTCGTCCCCGCCGATGTAGAAATAGTACCGGACGTTGTGCTTCTGGAGCACGTCCAGGATGGCGGCGCAGTCGTCCTCGTCGGGTTTGTGCCGGCAGGAGCCGAGGGCGGCCGAGGGGCTGTCGGCCACGGCCTCCAACCGCTTCCGGCTGGTGCGCGTCAGGTCCTTGAAGTCCTCGGCCATCATGCCGAGCGTCCCGTGCACCGCCCCCAGAATCCGCTTGATGGGTTTGTGCCGGCGAGCCTCCTCGACGGCCCCGACGAGGCTCTGGTTGATGACGACGGTCGGCCCCCCGCTCTGGCCGATGCAGGCGTTGCCTTCGAGTGTGGCTGCCACGACGGTCTCCTTCGGTGCAAGGGGTGCTGCGTATTCGGGCCCTCCGAGGCGACGTATCTTCCGGACCGCGGGCGGAATGTCAAGGGGTTTTGGGTTGCCCGGCCTCTCGTCTCCTTGCACGCCGGACCCCGGCCGGGTAGCATGACCACCCGAGGCCACGCACCGGCGCGGGCCGCGCCCCGCGCCCTGGAAGGGACACAACCATGACCGAGGCGCGCGCCCGCTCCGAATCCGACACCGCCCCCGACGCCGGCCGCGCCGCCACCGGCCCCGTCGGCTTCGACAACGCGCAGTACCTCCGGGAGCAGACGCGGGCCATCCTCGAACGCCTCGACCGTTTCGACAACAAACTCTACCTGGAGTTCGGCGGCAAACTGCTCTTCGACTTCCACGCGGCCCGCGTCCTGCCGGGGTTCGACCCGAACGTCAAGATGCGGCTGCTGCGCGGCCTGCGCGACCGGGCCGACATCATCCTTTGTATCTGGGCCGGCGACATCGAACGCAAGAAACTTCGCGCCGACTTCGGCATCACCTACGACGTGGACGCCATGAAACTCATCGACGACCTCAGGGACTGGGGCCTCGAGATCACCGCCGTCGTCATCACCCGCTTCGACGGCCAGCCCGCGGCCGTCACCTTCAAGAACAAACTGGAGCATTTCGGCATCCGCGTGACCACGCACCGCGCCACGCCCGGCTACCCGACGGACGTGGACCGCATCGTCAGCGACGCCGGCTACGGCGCGAACCCGCCCATCGAGACCGACAGCCCGCTCGTCGTGGTCACCGGTCCGGGGCCGGGCAGCGGCAAACTCGCCACCTGCCTCTCGCAACTCTACCACGACCACCGCCGGGGCGTGCGCTCCGGCTACGCCAAGTTCGAGACGTTCCCCATCTGGAACCTGCCCCTGAAGCACCCCGTGAACGTGGCGTACGAGGCGGCCACCGCCGACCTCGGCGACGTCAACCTCATCGACCCGTTCCACCTGGACGCGTACGGCGAAACGGCCGTCAACTACAACCGCGACGTGGAGGCGTTCCCGGTGCTGCGTCGGATCCTGGCGCGCATCATGGGCGAGGAGGCCGGTCCGTACCGCTCGCCGACCGACATGGGCGTGAACCGGGCGGGCCTGGCCATCTCCGACGACAACGTCTGCCGCGAGGCCGCCCGACAGGAGGTCATTCGCCGCTACTTCCGCTACGCCTGCGAGCACGCCATGGGCTTTACGCCCGAGGCCACCGTCGACCGGTGTAAACTGCTGATGGACGAACTCGACCTCCACCCGCGCCAGCGCCGCGTCGTCGGCCCCGCCCGCGAGGCCGCCCAAGACGGGCGCCGCCGCGGCAAGGGCAACAAGGGCATGTTCTGCGGCGCCGCCGCCGAGTTGGCCGACGGCACGATCGTGACCGGCACGAACTCGCCCCTCATGCACGCCGCCTCCAGCCTCGTCCTGAACGCCATCAAGCACCTGGCGGGCATCCCGGACAAGATCCACCTGCTCGCGCCCCAGGTGTTGGAATCCATCGCCCGGATGAAGGACGACATCCTCTCCTCCAAGACCGTGAGCCTGGACCTGGAGGAGGCCCTGATCGCCCTCTCCGTCAGCGCCTCGGCCAACCCGACCGCCCAGATGGGGATGGACAAACTGGCCGACCTGCGCGGCTGCGAGGTCCACCTGACCCACGTCCCCCGTCCCGGCGACGAGACGGGCCTCCGGCGCCTCGGCGTGAACCTGACCACCGACCCCGCCTACTTCATGCGCGACCTGTGCCAGGCGTAGGATGGCAAGTACCTAAGTACCTGAGTACCTGAGTCACGACAAACGGCGACAGGCGTGTTCGCCGCGCCGCTGACGGTTCGGGCGCGGCGCCTTGTTCGCCGCGGCGCTTGGCCGCGCGTGCTGTGGCCGTTTTCAACCTTGGCCCTTGGACTCGCGACGTTGGACTCTCTTGTGATCATCGCCGAAGTCTTCGAAGCCGGCATGCTCCTCTGTTTCGGCGTGGCGTGGCCGGTGGACATCGTCCGCACGCTCCGGGTCCGCCGGACCTGGGGCAAGAGCATCGGCTTCATGACCCTCATCCTGGCGGGATACCTCAGCGGCCTGACAGCCAAGGTGGTGCGGGCGTGGGGCGCCTGGCCGGAAGCGGTGACGGCCCTCTACGCCTTCAACGCCGTCATGGTTGTCGCCGACATCGCCGTGACGCTGTACTTCCGCCGGCGCGCACAGCAAAACGGCATGCCTCACGCAAAGGCGCAAAGACGCTAAAACGGACAACAGCGGAAGTCTGTCCGGAAGCCAAGGCAAAAAACACACACAGCAAACAGATGGTTGGTTTGTGGCTTTGTCGTTATTTTGACTTCTAGCCTTTGCCGTCTTTGCGCCTTTGCGTGAGCTCCCTTTGCCGTTTATCAGTTTCGCGCGAGAAACACCCGGCACGGTGCTGCCTCGGCGCCGGCGAGGCGCAAGGGGCCGCAAAAGAGGTGATAGTCGCCCGGCTCCAGGCTGGCCAGGGCCAGCCACTCGATCGCGCCGCGAATCGTCTCGCTCCCCAGGATGGCCATGTGCGCCGGGTGGCCAGGCACGGGGCGCGGGTCCAGCGACGGCGCGTCGATGCCGACCAGCACCGGCCGGACCTCCTCGGCCAGGTACCGTGCCCCGTCCTCGGCGAAGGCAACGAAGTCCTCGCGGAACGCTTCGCTAATCCACGCCGAGTTCGTCGTCCGGAAGAGGAGGCGCTCGGCCCCCGCCAGGTTCAGCCCTTCCAATACGGCGCGCGTGATGAGCGGCGCCTCGCCCACGTCCGCCAGTCGGCACGGGCCGACGAGGACCTCCGGCGGGATTCGATCGACCGTCCCGCCGCCCTCGATGAAATGCAGCGGGGCGTCGATGTGCGTGCCCGTGTGCGAGCCCAGGGCCATCCACGAGTTGTTCGACGCGGCCCCGTGCTCCAGTTTCCGGATGAATTGGAACTTCAACGGCGGGTCGTTCGGATAGATCGGCATCTTGCGATGCATCGGGACGGTGACGTCGTGGATCGGCATGGCGTTCTCCTGATTCTTCGTTCTATAACGTGCTTGAACCGCAATGAGCGCAAAGGGCGCAAAGGAAAAGCCTTGTTGTTCGGAAAGACACTTGCGGCGGTCCGGGGGACAGGAGGCGCGTTCGCTCGCGAGGCCCCGGTCACAAACCTCCCGTTGTCTTGGTTGTTTGGATGAGTTCTCTTGGCGCCCTTTGCGCTATTTTCGGTTCAAGCCGTCCTGGTGTTGTGTTCAACGATGCGTGGTTTCTCCAGTATAGACTGTCGGGCCGTACGAACGTCGAGCCTTTTTATCCGCCCCCATCCCCGCGGTCCGCTATACTGTGGGCGTGGGAGAAAAGGAAATGGCCGCGTGATGGTCCCGATGCAAAAACGCCACCTCGTGCGCGGCGGGTCTCCGTACCCGCCGCGCATCGATGATGCCTCTGCCGGGGGCGCGGTGGGCCGGAAGGCACACCGCGCGCCATGGTTTCGTGGGATGCCCTTGGCCGCGCTTCTGGTTCTCGTGGTCGCCCTGGCCGTCGGGGGCGCGGGCTGCGGCCCGTCGGACGCCGACCGCGCCGATCGTCTGCTGGAGACCGCTGTTACTACTCGCGGCTGGTCACGGGTTGAAGCCACCGATGCCGTCCTCGACCTGGCTGAGCGCCTCGCCGACGCAGGCGACACGCGGACTGCCGCTCGCATCTACCAGGCCCTATGGGATGCGAGCGCCGCCCCGGACCGCCGGCACGTCCGCTGCGCGGCCATCCGGGGCCTGGCCCGCGTCTGCGGTCCGCGGGCCGTGGACGACCTGGCCGCCGCGATGGCGGGCGGCGACCGCCAGGTGGCCGCTGCGGCCTTTGCGGCCGCCGCCCGCGCGGGCGGCCGGGCCACGACCCGCGCCTGGGCTGACTATCTTCCGTCGGCGCCGGCCGCGGTGCGCCCCCAGATTCTCCGGGTGCTGGGACGGCGGGGCGGACCGGCTGCCGTCGAGGCCGTCCTGGCGGCGCTCCAGTCTGAGGACGACGCCGTCCGCCGCGCCGCCGTCGAGGCGGCGGCCGATCTGGATACGCCCCGTGTCATCGAGCCGCTTATCGCGCTGCTGGCTTCCGAGGACGCGGCTGACCGCACCGCGGCGGAGGCGGCGCTGGCGCGCCTCTCGGGTCCCGGTGTGAGCGCGGCCGTGGCGGAGTATCTGGCCCGCGGCCGACACGTCCCGCGCGGCGGGTCTCCCGGCCCGCCGCGTATCGGTGCCGCCTCCGCCGTTGGCGCGGTGGGCCAGGAGGCCCACCGCGCGGCACATCCGGTTTGGTGCACGTCGGGTGCGGAGACCCACCGCGCGGAATCTCTGATTCGTGTCCTGGCGGCCAGGGTGGCGCGGCACCAGGCCGACGCCGTTGCGGCGTGCCTGGAGGACGGCAACGCGGACGTGCGGACGGCCGCGCTCAAGGCCCTGGCGATCCTGGGTGGCGAGCGGCACGTGCCGGCCCTGCTCGATGCCCTCGTCGGAGCGGAGGAGCCCGGCGTCCGGGAGGCGGCGGAGGGGGCGCTCGCGGCCGTCGGCGCCCGCGTTTCGCGCGGTGGGCCTCCCGGCCCGCCGCGTATCGGTGCCGCCTCCGCCGTTGGCGCGGTGGGCCAGGAGGCCCACCGCGCGGCACATCCGGTTTGGTGCACGGCGGGTACGGAGACCCGCCGCGAACAAGACGTCACTGCTGCGTTTGTGTCGCGCGTCGTCGGCGCCATGGAGAAGGCCGGGCCGGACGCCCGGTCCGCGCTGCTGCGGGCGCTGGGCCGGGTGCCGGCGCCGGAAGGTCTTGAGGCCGTCCGGCGGGCCGTCCGCGACACGGACGGGGCGGTGCGCGAGGCGGCCGTCCGCGTCCTGGCCGACTGGCCCGCCGCGGCTGCCGCGGACGACCTGCTGGCGGTCGCCCGCGGCGCCGGTCCCAACGGGATCCGAACGGAGGTGCGGAAGCACCGGGTGCTGGGCCTCCGCGGCTACATCCGCCGGGCGGGCAGGGCGGAGACGCCGGCGGCCCGCGTGGCGATGTATCGGCAGGCGATGGAGGCGGCGGAGCGGCCCGAGGAGCGCCGGCTGGCTCTGGCGGGCCTGGCGACGGTGGCATCGCCCCGCGCCTTGGCCCTGGCGCGGGAGTGGATGAAGCGGGAGACGCTGCGGGCCGAGGCGGCCGCCGCCGTCGTCGCCATCGCCGAACGCATCGGCCGGGACCATCCCCGCGAGGCCGGGGCCGCCCTGGAGGCCGTCCTGGAGGCCCTCGAGGAGGGGAAACTCCGCGACCGGGCGGAGCGGGTGCTCCAGCGTCTCCGTCGCCCTGGTTATGGGGCCCGGTAAGAGCGAAGTTCGAGTGAGCGCGGCGGGTCTCCGTACCCGCCGCGCCTATGTCACGGTCACCCCGCCGCCTGCTCAACCTGCTCGACCAGCGTGCCCTTTTCCAGGACGGGCTGGCGGGACTCGAAACTCGGGCGCCCGGACCGGTAGATGACGCCGACGGGTATCGTCTTGCCCCACGTCATGGCCAGCCGCATGGCCGCATCGAAATCCGTCGGATCGTGGTCTTCCGGCACGGGCCGGACGCGCTCCTTGTACCACTTAAACGTATTTACCTGGTTGAACGTCACGCACGGCTGGAGGATGTCCAGGAGCACCGTCCCGCCGGTGTGCCGGAGGGCCTCGACCATCATGGCCTTCAGGTGCTCCCGGTCGCCCGCGAAGGACCGCGCCACCAGCGAGCAGCCCTCGACGACCGCCAGCGCGAGCGGCCGGACCGGTTCGGCGACCACGCCGCGGGTCTGCACCTTGGTCACGAAGCCGGGGTCGGACGTGGGCGAGGCCTGGCCCTTCGTCAGCCCGTACACCTGGTTGTTGTGGACGAAGAGTTTGACGCCGATGTTCCGGCGGAACGCGTGGAGCAGGTGGTTCCCGCCCTCGCCGTACATGTCGCCGTCGCCGCTCGTGACGACGACCTCCAGGCGGTGATTCGCCAGTTTGATACCGGTGGCCGCCGGCAGGGCCCGGCCGTGCAGGCCGTTGAAGACGTTGGCCCGGGTGTAGTGCGGCAGTTTGGCCGCCTGCCCGATGCCCGAGACGAGCACGAGGCGCCGGCGGTCCAGCCCCGCCTCCTCCACGGCCTGGTCGAAGGTCTTCAGGATCGGGAAGTTGCCGCAGCCGGGGCACCAGGCGGGCCGGTTGTCGCTCGGAGGATTGATCACGTCTCGATCCTTTCAACGATGTCGGCCGCCGTGAAGGGCAGCCCGTCGTACTTCGTGATGGATTCGCACTCCAGGGCCGCGCTGGCCTCCGCCAGGACCGTGCGGAACTGGGCCGTCTGGTTGGCCTCGACCACGGTGATGGCCTCGGGCGCCTTGGCCCCGTCGCCATCGATGCCGACGGCCTTGCGTACGGCGTCCGGGTCGAGCGGCCAGACCTGGCCGAAGTGCAGCATGGCGGCGCTGCCGCCGTCGGCGCTGAGCGTATCGACCGCCTCCCGGCAGGGGCCGTAGGTCGAGCCCCAGCAGAGGAGCAGGTGGCGGGCGTCGGCCGGGCCGTACCGCTCGGGCGGCAGGGCCTCCGAGCGCAGGCCGTCCAGTTTCCGCATCCGCTTATCCTGGAGCCGGACGTGCGCCTCCAGGTCTTCGGTGACGTGGCCGTCCTCGGTGTGAACGTCGGAATCGAGGACGACCATCGCCTCGCCGCCGGGCAGGGCGCGCGGCGAGACGCCGGCGTCGGTCACGGCGTAGCGGACGTAATCCTCGCCCGCCTCCGTGGTGATGTGCCGGTCGATCGGCCGCACGGAATCGTCCAGCGGGGGCGTGTCCATGACGAGGTCCGCCAGGTACTGGTCGGTCATCAGGACGACGGGCGTCTGGTAGCGGTGGGCGGTCTCCAGGGCCCGGCGCGTGAGGTGATACGCCTGTTCGGGCGTGCCGGGGGCGAAGACGGCCCGCGGAAACTCGCCGTGCCCGGCGTGCAGGGCGAAGAGGAGGTCCTGCTGGGCCGTCCGCGTGGGCAGGCCCGTGGCCGGCCCCGGCCGCTGGGCCAGGACGATGACGAGTGGCAGTTCGAGGATGCCCGCCAGGCTCAGGCCCTCGACCATCAGGGCGAACCCGCCGCCCGAGGTCATCGTCAGGGCGGGCACGCCGGCATAGGTGGCCCCGCAGACCATGTTGACGGCGGCGATCTCGTCCTCGGCCTGTTCGACCACGATGCCGTAGTCCTCGGCCGCCCCCGCCAGGTACGTCAGCACGCCCGTGGCGGGCGTCATCGGGTAGGCGGTGGCGACCTTGACGCCGGCCGTCGCGGCCGCCAGGCCGACGGCCTCGGTGCCGTTCGCGATGGAGACGGCCTCGCCGGCGGGCTCGGGGGCATCGAGCGATCCGGCCGCCTCCTCGCCGATCCGCTCCGCGCCGGCCTTCGCGCACTTGGTGTTCGCCTCGACCGTCTCCTCGCCCTTCTTCTTGAAGGCCGTGGCAAAGTAGTCCGTCAGGGCCGACAGGTCGTACCCGAGCAGGCCGAAGACGGCGCCGGCGGCCACGGCGTTGGCCATGACGGCCGAGCCGCCGGTCGCTTTGGCGATGGCGGTGAGCGGGATGCACAGGCACCCCTCCGGGGGCGCGGTGTCCGCATCGTCCGGGTCAGCGTCGAAGAGGGTCGCGCCGCCGTCGGTCACGTAGGGGCGGTGCGTCTTGAGCGCCGCGTCCGTGAGGGCGACGAGGACGTCGGCCTCCTCCCGGCCGGCCCAGAGGGGGGCGTCGCCGATGCGGACGTCGAACCAGTTCAGCCCGCCGCGAATCCGCGACAGGTAACTCTTGATGGCGAAGACGTGCAGGCCCATCTCGGCGAAGGCCGAGACGAGCAGGTCCCCGGTCGTCTGGACGCCCTGGCCGGCCTCGCCGGCGACGCGGATGAGCAAGTCCA
>CAYTJE010000119.1:0-9743 GCA_964437855.1 uncultured Anaerolineales bacterium
ACGCCCGCCGGCGCAAGAAAGGGTTCGAGGAGACCCTGGCCGGCCGCTTCGCCGCCAAGGAGGCCGTCATGAAGGTGCTCGGCACCGGCTGGCGCGAGGGCGTGGCGTTCCGCGATATCGAGATCGTCAGCGAACCCACCGGACGGCCACAGGTCGTCCTCCACGGGGCCACGGCCGAGCGGGCCGAGCCGTTGGGCATCACGGCCTGGCACCTCTCCATCACGCATACCGAGGACCTGGCGGTCGCCTCGGCCATCGCCGAGGGCGGCTGACTTCCAAACCTGCCGACCGCCAAGCCGTCCAGGCGACCACGTGGATGGTTCGGAAATGAGGGAAGAACAAGGGCTCCCCGCAGCGAAACGCCCAGGGGGATGCCCGGAGGGCTGGCCGGAACGCAGGGAAAACGGCCCCGCCCTCAACTACCGCCGAACCGACGCAACTGGATCCGGAGCCGGCCGCCCGGGCCGTTGGAGTAGCGGTGAGACGTGCCGGGCGGGTAGTACTGGTAGTCGTCGAGTTCGGCCAGGAGTTCCCGGATTTCCGCCTCGTGCTGTTGGTACAGGTCCGCGGCGCCGTAGCGCCGGGTGAAGTCTTTGACGAGCCGCAGGGCATGGTCGGCGGCCTGGCGTTGGGCCAGGTACACCCGCGCCACGCCGTTCCACTGGATGGCGGCCTCCTTGCCGCGGATGCTGGTCAGCCGGGTGCGGGTCAGTTGCGGCCGGACCTTCTCGCAGTAGTCGGTGGCCTTGCGGGCGCCGGTGAGGATGTTCTCGACCAGGAGCGCGAGGACCTCGGCCCGGCGCTGGTCGGTGCTGTAGCCCGGCACGTAGCGGTCGGCTTCGTCGAGTTGCTTGAGGGCGAGGTCGGCCGCTTTGTTGAGGTGGGTCTCGACGTTGAGATGGGAGGCGTCGCGGACGGTTTGCCTGGCCTGGCGGAGGCACTGCTCGGCCTTCCAGGGCATGGCGGTCTCGGTGACCTCTTCGAACCGGCTGAGGACCTTGTCGCCCACCTTGAGGGTGCCGAGGTGGTGGAGCATCTCGGCGGCCGCCTGGAGGCGGGCCTTCTCGTTCTCGTCGGTCGCCAGGGCGGCCCGCCGACGGATGGCCCTGGCCGCCCCGCGGGCGTCGCGAATCTGGAGGTAGCAGGTGATCAGGGCCCCCGTCCCTGCCAGCCGCTTCTTCCGAGGCAGGTGCCTGGCGTCGAGGGCCAGGACCCCCTCGAGCAGGCCGGCCGCTTCCACCCATTTGCCGGCGACCAGGGCCGACCGCGCCCGCTGAAAGGCCTCGTCGGCCTCGTCGGGAGGCACCTTGACGGGGGTGACCTTCGGCGGCGGGGCCGGCTCGTCGGGGTCGGACGGGGAGGAGGTGGCGTCGGCGGACGGCTCGATCGTCTTGACCGTCTTCATCGGGATGGTCCGCGTCCCGTCGGCGGTCTTCAGGATCACGTGCTCGGCGTTTTTCTCGAGGACGGTTCCCGTGAAGGTCTCACCGGACGTGGTCGTGACCGTATCGGCCGGCGCCGCTGCTGCAAGGCCGAAGGCGGCTGCGGCGACCCAGGCGGCCGCGGCCATGGCCACGACACCGCCTCTTCCTCCGGGCCGGACGGGTGGGCGGAAACGTCGCGTCACGTCCATGGCGCCCCCTGGTCTTACGCCGGCCGCCGGCCCTCGCCGGCGATTGCTTTGGCACAAAAAGCACGCCGCACACATCTTGTATACAGGATTGGCGCAGCCGACGCAAGGAATCCAACGGCTCGTGGGCTGGGTGATGACCGGCCGCGCGGGACGGACGGTTGTTGTATGAGCCTTGGGTCCGGGGGCACTTCTCTTGCCGAGACAACGTGTTAGAACTGGGAACCGATATGGCGCGGCATGATGCGCAACTTGCGTTCCATGCCTTTAATCATCTCGTGGTATCGTAACTCGTCGAGGCTGGCGAGGAGTTCCTTCACCTTGGCTTCGCGCTTGGTTTGGATGTTGGGCACCTCGAATTCCTCGGCGAGTTTCTCGAGGTTCTTCAGCGCGTCCTCGGCGGCGTTTCGGCGGTTCATGTAGCGGGTGACGTACTCGTTGTAGACCAGGGCGTGTTTGACGCTGGCGGCGCTGGTCCGGTAGTAGGGCGTGATGTTGAACTTGCGTTCCTCGGTGCACGCCTTGACGGCCTTTTCGGCGGCCTGGACGACGTTTTCGGCGATGGTCGAGAGGGCCTCCTCGCGGTGCATCGTGCTGAACCCCGGCGTGTACAGGTCGGCTTCCTTGAGTTTGTCCAGGATCTTCGAGGCGATGCGTTTCATCACCGGCCACTTGTTGAGGTTCTCGGCCTTTTCGCCGATCTCCTTCGCCTGTTCGAGCAACTCGTCGGTCTTCGACTGCATGCCGGCCTTGATGGCCCCGTCGTAGGTCTGGACGGCCTGCCATTTCAGGCTCGGCCCCACGATGGATTCCTCGGCGGCTTTCTTGAGGGCCTCGGCGGTGGCGAGCAGGCGTTTCTTGTCGCTCTCGGAGGACACGAGCGAGGCGCGCCGCTTGAACACCTTGGCGGCGCCCTCCAGGTCGGAGATCTGGAGGTGGCAGGTGGCCAGGGCCGCCGTCGCCGACAGACGGTTCTCGTGCCGGAAGACGTTGCTCGGCAGTTTGAGCAGGCCGGCCAGCAGCCCGCCCGCCTTGACCCAGTCGCCGGCGCTGATGGCGGCTTTCGCGTTCTGGAAGGCCTCCGGCGCCTTGGCGGCCTTGATGGGCGCGGGGACGATCTTCGGGTCCTCACCGGGAGCCGTGTCGCGCTGGATGGATGCGATCTCGGTCACCGGGATGGTGATCTTCCCGCTGTCGGTCGTGATGGTGATGTTCTGGGCCGTCTCTTCGGTAATCGTTCCGGTGAAGGTCTGCTGCGAGGTGGTCACGATCCTGGCGCCGTGTGCCAGAGCGGGCGCCAGGAGCACCGTGGCCATCGAGAGCGCGATTGCGACGCGGCGCAGCGGACTCATCATATGAACCTCCCCTCCTGCTCTGTCGTCGAATGCGAGACGCTCTCTCGCTCCCCTACGCCCAAGGGGCCGGCGGGGACGGGCGTTGGCAGTGTCTCGGCCGGGTGGTCCGGTCCGCAAAGAGTCGACCCCTCGACCTGCGCTATGGATTGCAGAAGGTCTTCCGGGGTTCCGCCAAATTTCCGGGCTTTTCCATTTGGCGCCGTTGGGCGCCACACTGCTCCCGCACAGGCTCCTATCGGCCAGGTCGGGACGATACTTTAGCCGTTAACACTACAAGGCTAAGTCGGCGTTTTGCGCAGGGGTCTCCGTACCCACCGCGTTCGAAACGCCCTTTTTAGGGCTGCGCGGCGGGTACGGAGACCCGCCGCGCACGAGTTAGCGTTGTAGTGTTAACCGCCTCGTCTCAGGTGCCTGGGCGGCCTATCGTTCGATGGGCTGTCTCGTTTGCGTCTCTTCTCCGGCGGCCGTGCTGCTTGGAAATCCACTTGGCGTTTATACAGTGTACCCTCATTTGGGGCCTGAATCAAGGAGGTTGGCGCGGAAGAGGCGTGTCCGGAATCTCTGCCGGATTGCGTCCGAGCCCATACGGCCCCTGGAGCCCCTGGGGCCGCAGCCCGACACTCGCCCGGTGGTGCCGGGTTGCCCCTCGCCACGATGTGCCAGCGCAAGGGTCGATGCCGCGTCCGAAGCCCCTGGGTTGCTGAGGTGGTTCCTTGCCCGGTGTCAGGCCGAACGCGCCAGCGGCCGCGACGCCCGACGGAATCGGAACGGGGGCGCCGGGGCGGCCTTGACCTTCGGCACGCGGACGATCGAGTTGAAGTCTCCCAGGTCGTTCCTGCGCACGCCGAACGCCGCGTAATCCGTGAACCACTGCCCGTCCGCCACGTAGCGGAACTCGTACGTGCCGGGAGGCAGCCGGACCATCAGAATCCACTCCGCCCGGCCGGCGCGCCGCATCGGCAGGTGATCGGTCTGCCAGGCGCAGAAATCGCCCGCCAGAAAAACGGGCCCGTCGGTCCCGTGGCGGAAGCGGAAGGTCGTCTTACCGGTTTCGTCGACGTGGACCATCGTGGTGTCCGGGGCGGCGTGTGAGGGTTGGGTGTCTATAATAGGTTATCGGACAGGGGGGGAATTGGAGATTAGAAGAAAAAACGGGTCTTGCGGGATGGAAGGGCCCCATGTGTGTGAGAGCGGAAAGGGCGGTGCAGGCGCGAAGAAATCCTCGCCCGGGCCGCCATCCTGAGATGACGGGTATCACCGTCCGCCGGGCGATGCCTGCGCCGCCAATCGGGCGTCCCCGCCGTCTCACGACGGCGGCTCAACCCAAACGCGGCGGGGCGGGGCGAAACCGTTGCTCCGCAGGCGGGCAATCCGTACAATGCGGGCCGCGTGAGGCGCTGCGTCCCGAGCCCGACGCGGAAGCGTCGGGTCATCTTCACCGGCCGTGGCACGTGCCATGGCGGATGGGGGTGTCCGGCCCTCCGCCTCCGGAGGGTAAACCTCCGCAGCTGGCTCACGGTGACAAGGGCCTCGTCGCGCGGCGGGTGCGGAGACACGCCGCGCGCAAGCAGGCCACAACAATCATGAACACGGAATGATGAACGCCGAATGATGAAGGCCTGTTCCCGGCCGGACAAGACCGGCCGGGCCACACAGGCTGGGCCGGGCCACACAGGCTGGGCCGGGCCACACAACATCCGCCGAGAGGAGCCGCCGACCGTGGCCAAGATCACCCGACGCGACCAGGACTACAGCCAGTGGTACGTCGATATCGTCACGCGGGCCGAGATGGCCGACTACGCCCCCGTCAAGGGATGCATGGTCATCCGCCCCTGGGGCTACGCCATATGGGAACGCATGCAGCGGGCCCTGGACGACATGTTCAAGGCCACGGGGCACGAGAACGCGTACTTTCCGCTGCTGATCCCGCAGTCCTATCTCCAGAAGGAGGCGGAGCACGTCGAGGGCTTTGCCCCGGAGTGCGCGGTCGTCACCCGTGGGGGCGATAAGGAATTGGAGGAGCCGCTCGTCATCCGCCCCACCTCCGAGACGATCATCTGGGCGATGTACAAGAAGTGGATCCAGTCGTGGCGCGACCTGCCGCTCCTGTATAACCAGTGGGCGAACGTCCTGCGGTGGGAGATGCGGACCCGCCTCTTCCTCCGGACCACCGAGTTCCTGTGGCAGGAAGGGCACACGGCCCACGCGACGGCCGAGGAGGCCCAGGAGGAGGCCGTCCGCATGCTCGGCATCTACAAACGGTTCGCCGAGGAGTGGATGGCCATGCCCGTCCTCTCCGGCGCCAAGACCGACGCCGAGAAGTTCGCCGGCGCCGTCACGACCTACACCATCGAGGGGCTGATGCAGGACGGCCGGGCCCTCCAGGCCGGCACGAGCCACTACCTGGGCCAGAACTTCGCCAAGGCGTTCGACGTCCAGTTCCAGGACGCCGCCGGCGAGAACGAGTACGTCTACGCCACCTCGTGGGGCGTCTCCAGCCGGCTGGTCGGCGCCCTGGTGATGAGCCACTCCGACGACGCCGGCCTCGTCCTGCCGCCCAAACTCGCCCCGCTGGAGGTGGTGGTCGTGCCGATCCTGAAGTCGGGCGCCGACGCCTCGAGCGTTCTGACGGCCGCCGCCCGCCTGGCCGAGCCGCTCGGGGACCGCGTCCGCGTCCGGGTGGACGACCGCGACAACGTCTCGCCGGGCTGGAAGTTCAACGAGTGGGAACTGAAGGGCGTGCCGGTCCGGGTGGAGATCGGCCCCAAGGACCTCCAGGCCGATCAGGCCGTCGTCGTCCGACGCGACACCGGCGAAAAGACGCCCGTACCCCGGGACCAGGTACCCGCCTGCGTCACGGACCTGCTGGAGGCAATGCAGGCCGGCCTGCTCGCGACGGCACGCGAGCGGCTCCAGGCCGGGTGCCGCACGGCCGACACCTTCGACGACCTGAAGGCCGTGCTGGAGACCGAGGGCGGCTTTGTCTACGCCCCCTGGTGCGGCTCGGCCGAGTGCGAGGCACGCGTCCAGGAGGCCACCAAGGCCACCATCCGATGCCTGCCGGACGAGGCCGAGCCGGACGAGGCCTGTGCCGTCTGCGGCAAGGGACCGGCCAAACGGGTGCCGTTCGCCCGCGCGTACTGAGCGGCGTTGGCGGCGGGCGCCTCCGCAGACAAGTCTTTCCGCGCGGCGGCTCTCCTGGGCCGCCGCGCTCGGCCAATGGCTCGGTGTGCGCGAAGGCGTATTGATCACCCAGGCGCGCGGCGCCCATTGCCTTGCCGTTCATCCCTGATAAAATGGGGCGGACCCGAACGAGGCGCCGCCCGTGCCGCTCTCACCCGACCTGTTCAAACGGCTCAGCGCGCTGAACCGTCGGCGGCTGAGCCGGCAGATGACCACCGGCCGGGACCTGGCCGCAGCCGACCGGCCCCGGCCGCAGCCCGACACCGGCGACGCCGCGGCGACGACGCTCGAAGCCCTGATCCCCGGCCGGGAGCACGACGCCCCCGGCGGCCGGTGCTATCTCATCTCGCGTCCGGCCGAGCACTTCCTCCCGCCTCCCGTCGCCGGCGACGCCGACGGCGCTGACCTGGTCTCGCGGTACCGCCACGTGGTGTGCGGGGCGGGTCGGGCGGTCGAGGCCGACGCCCTGGACGAGAGCCTCCGGCCGCTGGCGGCGTCGGCGGCGTCGGCCGTGGCGTACCTCGACATCGAGACCTGCGGCCTGGCGGGCGAGCCGGTGTTCCTGGTCGGGCTGCTGCGGTGGCGGGACGAGGGGCTCCGCGTCCGCCAGTTTCTGGCCCGGGATTACGCGGAGGAGGGCCCCATGCTGGCCGCCGTCTGGAAGGCCCTCGCCGACGTGGCGTGCCTGGTCACCTATAACGGGAAGGCGTTCGACCTGCCGACCCTCGCCGCCCGGAGCCTGGCGTGCGGGCTGTTCGACGTGCCGGCCGGCCCCGTCCACGTGGACCTGCTGCCGGAGGCCCGGCGCCGATGGAGGGCGGTTCTGCCGAACTGCCGCCTCCAGACGGTGGAGCAGGGGGTCCTGGGGCGGCGACGGGGCGGCGACATCCCGGGGTGCGACATCCCGGCCGCCTACCACGACTTCGTGCGGAGCCGGCAGGCCGGCGACCCGCGGTCCCGCCGGCGCAGCCTCCGACGGATGCAGACTATCCTCCACCACAACGCCCTCGACCTGCTGACCCTGGCCGAGGTCGTTGTCCACCTCTTCTCGGGCGGGGCCTGATTCTCCGATACCGCTACGCCGCTTCCCGCGCGGCGGGTCTCCGCACCCGCCGCGCAAGCCCCAAGCCCAACAACGAACTTTGGCGCGCGGTGGGTACTCCAGGCCCACCGCGCAAAATGGCCAAGTGGTATCAGGACCGGCGGGTTCGGTTGGTGCGGCGGATTCCCCGTGGGGGGCGGCCTGTGCGGCGCAGTCAGCGGATTCCGACGATGCGGCCGATTGTGCGGGAACCGGCGGCTGTGGCGCGTGTGCCGTCCGTGTGGCATTTGGGCGTCGGTGTTGCCTTGGGCCGACCTCGCCTCGCTGGTTTCTAACGGCCGCTCTGACAGGTAGTTAGGGTGTTGGAGGCGCGCGCGGGTCGGCCGGCGCGTTGCGTGCCGGCCCCCGCGGCGTCACAGCCGTCGTATCCCCTGCGACCGGCAGGTTCGGCGCAGGCCGACCGGCCGCCGGCCTGCTGGGGCCCGAAACGGGCATCCGCCTCCGGCCCTCCAGACCTTTCTACCTATTGGCATCCCCTTTGCCCTCCTTATGGGCGGACCGGGTGCATCCGTTCCATCCGGGGAGGTTTCCGGGGGGTGAAGGAACGGACCGCGCTCCGCCTGGAAAGGAGCCGAGGGGTGGACGAAACGGCATTGCGCGAAAAGGTGGGCCAACTCATCTCCGAGGTGGAGCACACACCGCAGACCGGACCGGCCGAGGCGCGGTTGGGGCGGTCGGGCTCCGGCCAGGGCATGTGGCGCGAGATGGCTTCCCTGGAAGAGGGCCTCGACCACATCCGCCTGGCCGTCAAGTACCTCCTGTTCGACCTGGAGGCGACGAAGCGCGAGAACCGTTTGCTCCGCGGTCTGCTGGGCGACGGATGATTCGCTGCCGGGATGCGAGGCCGTGTCGGGTCGCCGCGGGGGCGGGCCGATTCGTGGAACAGCCGGCGGAATGCGAGGATGCCGCAGGGGCTGCGCTATTCCGTCCGCGTCTGGAGAGAGGGCAGACGATGGACCCTGTGTGGACATATCTTGGCTGCGATGACCTGTTGGCCTGTGCGGTGACGGGAGGGCCGTCGGTCCGGCAGCGGGTGGAACACGAACTCGACCGCCGGGCCGTCCGGGCGCTCGTCCGGCGGATCCTGGCCCGCGGTCGGGAGCCGGCCGCCGCGACGGTCGAGATGGCCGACGCCGGGGCCCTGGTCGCCGTCTGACCGGCCCGATAGGCGCGGGAGGCGAGGCGGGGCACGGTAGTGCCGGCGCCATGCCCCGGCGGAACGCCCCGCTCACGATCGTTTGCGGCTGGCCGTGGCGCGCGAGCGGAGCGGTTCGGCGCGCGAGGTCGTTGGCTGGCCGCGAGCGCAAGCGAACGGGTGACACGCTGTGAGGCGCTCGGGATGGCAGAGGGGCCGCAGGCGGCTCGCGGCGAGCCGCCGGACCGAAAACAGGATGTTTTGACCTTTGCCGGGGAGATAAGCCAAGGAGGGGCGGTATGGAATGAATGGCATGTGTTGCCGTTGAGAGGGACCTCGCGCGGCGGGGGCGGCCCACCACGCGGAGACCGCACGGGGCGCGCAAGGGACGGCAGAGGGGCGGCTCGCTGTGAGCCGCCGGACCAACGACCGGATCGCAGGTGGGACCGGGGGAGATGAAATCCAAGGAGGATGAACCATGACACGCGCAACACGCTGTTTGGCAGTGATGGCTGTGGCCGTGCTGGCGCTCGGCGCGCCGGCCCTGGCCGACTGGTGGCCGGAACCTAAGGACGACCCGCAGAACCACAAGATGCACTGGCCACAGATGCCCGACCCGTACGGCTGGGACGTGAACTTCACCGACCTCACTGAGTTCGGCATGCCGCAAAAGGTCCTGGCCGACGATTGGGCGTGCACCCAGACGGGGCCCGTGGACGACATCCACATCTGGTTCTCGGACCGCGAGGACGTGCCAGAAGACGTGCTACAGGGCCTCCTGGTGAACGTTGCCATTTATGACAACGTCCCCGAGGGGCCGACCGGTGAGCCCAGCAAGCCGGGTAACCTGCTCTGGGGGCCCGTGCCCTTCCAGCCGTGGGTCATTTTCTGGGACCAGGGCGACCAGGGCTGGTATGACCCGAACCTCGGGGAGTCGGTCCGGCCGGACCACTCGTACATCTACCAGATGAACATCACGGAGATTGGCGCGGCGGGCACCATCGACCCCTTCCGCCAGGAAGAAGGCGAGATTTACTGGCTGGCCGCCTCGGTGGTCGACCCGCTGGAGAGGCAGGAGCCCATGCTCGGCTGGAAGACCAGCCTGGACCACTTCATGGACGACGCCGTCTTCATCGACGGGTTCCCGGAGGACTTCGTGCCCGGGGCCTGGACGGAGATGTACGACCCGGAGACGGGCGAGTCGCTGGACCTGGCGTTCGTGATCACGCCGGAGCCGGCCACGCTGGCCCTGCTGGGCCTCGGCGCGGCGGGCCTTGCGGCCTCGCGCCGCCGGCGGCACGCTCAGAAGTAGATACGTTTGGGCGCGGTGGGTCTGGA
>CAYTJE010000120.1:0-9701 GCA_964437855.1 uncultured Anaerolineales bacterium
GGCCGGGGGCCGGGTCTACCTGGCCATGAACGACGGCACGGTCCTGTGCTTCGGCCCGAGGTAGGGCCGGGTCAAAGGGATCCTAAGGGACACGCCGCGCTGGAGATGGGCGGCGCGGTTTGAGCGCCGCCGCACGCGTTTTCATGCGGCCCCCGGGTGGCGCGTCCGGCCCGGAGGCCTCGGCACACCCCCGCTCAGTCTCTTGACCTGTGCCAGGCCGTCTGAGGTATCGGCCCAGCCGGCAGCACGGTTCACCGAGACCGCCGCGGCCTATCCCCACCGCCGGAGCGGTTGACAGGTTTCCACTCGCGCGGTAGGGTCGCATCGGCGGCGGACGAGATACGTCCCGGCCCTCCCCCCAACCGCCCACCCCAGGACGCGAAGAGTTGACAAGAAAGCGATATGATGATGCGGCCACCCATCCTGCCCCGTCGTCCCGGTTGTATCGCCCTTCTCGGCCTGGCCATCATCTTGCTCGGGGCACGGCCCGCCTGCCCTGCCCCGGGCAAGTCGCCTGCCGGGAAGTCCGCCGCCGCGGCCGCCAACAAGGGAAAACTCATGCTTACCATCGTCTACGATAACAACCCGTTCGACAAACGCCTCGGCACCGCCTGGGGCTTCGGCTGCGTGGTCCGGGGTCTGGAGAAGACGATGCTCTTCGACACCGGCGGCGACGGCCGGCTGCTCCTGGCAAACATGGCCAAGACCGGCATCGACCCGAAGGCGATCGACGCCGTCGTCATCTCGCACATCCACGCGGACCACGCCGGCGGGCTCAACGAGTTCCTGGCCGTCAACCCGAACGTCACCGCCTACCTGCCGAAGGCGTTCCCGGAGGGCATCAAGGAAGCGACCCGCCGGGCCGGGGCCACCTTGGTCGAGACCGACGCCCCCACGCCGGTGTGCCAGGTCGCGCGGACCACGCGCGTACTCGGCCGGGGCATCAAGGAGCAGGGCCTGGCCCTGGACGCGGCCGACGGCCTGGTCGTGGTGACCGGCTGCGCCCATCCGGGCGTGGTCGCGATCGCGGGGGCCGCCAAAGAACACGCCGGCCGGCCCGTCCGGGCGGTGCTCGGCGGCTTTCACATGGACGGAGCCTCACGCGCACAGGTCATGAAGGTGGTCGAGGGGCTGCGGGGCCTCGGCGTCCGGCAGGTCGCCCCGTGCCACTGCTCCGGCGACCGCACCCGCCAGGTGATGAAGGAGGCGCTGGGCGAGGGCTACCTGCCCACCGGCGTCGGGGCGCACCTGACCTTCGACCTCAAGCCGACCGAGCAACCGTAGCGCGCTGGGCGCCGGACGGCGCGCGTGTGATACCCGGCGGGGTCCCCTCCGGCAGGCGCCACGCCACCAGGCATGCCACCATGTAACAACCCAGGGCCGCAAGGCCCACACCCCGGAACCCCACGTGCATGGCCGCCAGCGGCGCGGCGACCGTCGCCACGACCGAGGCCACGCCATTGACGGCCCAGGCCCACGGCACCAGGGGCAGAGAGGCCCGATTCACCTGCCTCATCCCGGCCGGCAGCATGTGGCCCATCGCAAAGGCCAGCGGCGCCACGAAGCCCGCCGCTACCAGGAAGCGGACGCCCACGGAAGCGCCCTGCGTCGGCGTAAGCCAGGCATCGAGGTGCATGAGATACACCGCCCCGAGGGCCACGACACCCGCCGCCGCCCCCGCCGCCACCTGCCGGGGCCCAATCGGCCAGTACCGGCTCACCAGGCTTCCCAGCCCGCCGAACACGAGAAACGCCGAGATCACCACCGCCGCCGAGTACACCGGATCCGCCAGGTACAGGATGAACTTCTGAAGAAACCCCATCTCCAGCGCCAGGAACCCGAGGCCGATCACGAGGAAGTACACCAGCGCCGACGCCCTCCCGGGCGACCCGCGGACCCGCCCGGCCCGCGGCACGAGCGGCACCAGGACCAGTACCACCGCCAGCACCACCGCCTGCGCGAGCGCCGCGACGAGCATCAGGTACCCCCGCTCCAGGTACGCCCGGACCCGCCGGCCGAGTTGGTCGGCCAGCGCGGGCACGCTGGTCCACTTCAGAAAGTGCGAGAAATACGGACGGTCGTCGGTCACCGCGCCCACCGCAAACGGGTACGACGCAAGGAACGCCTCGCGGTCCCGCGCCGGGCCGAGCAGCGCCCGGGCGCCCTCGGCGAAGTACGGGCGCGCCAGCACGTGGTACCGGTTGACCTCATCGTCGGCCAGGTCCGGCAGATAGCAGAGATCGAAGCGGCGCTTCTCGCAAAAGGCGCGGATGTGGGATGTGTCCTCGTCCGACATCGGCCGGCGGCCGGCAAGGACCGTCACGGTCACCCAACTGCGGATCATCGCCAGCCGCGACGCCGGGTCCAGGCCCCGGCGCGCGAGCGCCGCCCGGGCCGTATCGAACAGCCGAAGGCCGTCCCTCGGCGGCTCGTGGGCCCAGCGCGTCAGGCACACCAGGCCGTCGGGCGCCAGGTGGTCGAGCATCGCCCCCACCGCCTCGACCGTGTACAGGTACGACTCCTGCGTGGCAAAGAGGCCGGCCCCCGATGCCCCGAACGCCTCGACGGGGGGCACCTGGATCAGACGGAACCGCCGACCGGTCATCTCCAGGTACCCGCGGGCCTCCAGCGGGACGACCTCCACGCCCGGCGCCTCGTAGATGCGGCCGCCGCGGTCGCGCAGGGGACCGGTCATCGCCTGGATGATGTCAGGGTTCATCTCGAGGGCGGTGATCCGGCCGGCCCCGTGATAGCGCGCGAGACCGATGTCGGCCCCGCCGCCGGCGCCGACGGCGAGGACATCGGCTGACTGCTCCCGCGCGGCGGGCGTGCCATTATCCCGCGCGGCGGGTCTCCCGACCCGCCGCGCGGCAACCCCCAAAGACCACGGCGAGATTCTTCGTTCGCTCCGCTCGCTCAGAATGACATCCAGGGGCCCGGCGGGTGCGGAGACACGCCGCGCATCCGCGTTTGACGGCGTCGCCGTCGCGGCGGCCTGGGAAGGCCGCCGCGCCTTTGCTTCAGCATGGCCCCCGTCCCCCTCCCCCACCGGCCGAACGTGGTACGCCACCGCCCGCGTCGTGTAGTCGAGGAACGCCCACTGGTCGGTGTCGCGGCAATCGTAGATGCCGCTGGCCGAGTCGCCGTCCAGAATCATCAGGACGTGCGGCGGCAGGGGGTCGGTGTACTGGAGGCTGAGACCCGGGGCGTAGTGCACCGCGGGGCCGGCCACCACGTCGATTCGTCCGAGCGGCCCCTCGTCCTGGTAGATGACCTCGGCACCCGGCGTGGCGAGGCTTTGAGGCAGCGTCTTGTACGGCGAGAAGAGCGCCTCCCGCGGCGCCAGCGCGTACAGGTGAACGAGGGCAACGGCCGTCAGGAGCACGGCCGCCACACCCCCGGGCCGATACCACGGCATGACGATGGCCCCGCCCAGGAAGGCGGCGCCCGCCATCACGATGAACAGGTCCTCGGTCGGCAAAACGTGCATCAGGAGCACGGCCGCCACGCCGCCCAGACCCGACCCCACCAGGTTGGCCGCGTAGTGGCCCCCGATCCGCCGGGGCGCATCCATCAGCGCCAGGCCGACGACCGCCCCGCCGAAGAAGAACGGCACCAGCAGCAGCAACTCCAACAGCCCCACCTGCGCCGCCTGTCCAAGGTCCCAGGCGAGGAACTGGACGTCCAGCGGCACGGCCCGGGCCAGCCAGCAGACCCCCGGCACCGCCAGGGCAAAGAGCAGCGCCGCCGCCGCCAGCCATTCCCGCCACCACCCTTCGATCACGCGCGACAGAAGCGCCAGAACCGTCCCGCTCGCCCCGAACCCCGCCAGCGCCACGCTGATGACCAGGTACGCAAAGTGGTGCCACCAGCGCAGGGACAGCGACCGCATCAGCACGAGTTCAGTGCCGATGACCGCCAGCGAGACGAGGCCGACGGCCAGGCGTGTGCGGACGGGGGGCATGGGGTCAGTCGCTCGAGGGGTCCTGGCGAAGCAGCGGGACAAAACGGACCGCCATCAGCGACCGGCTCGTGACCTGGCCCCGGGCATCCTTCTGAACGAGCATGAGGTGCTGAACCGAGAACCGCCCCCCCACCGGAATGACCATCCGCCCTCCGGGTTTCAACTGCTTCAGGAGCGGCGGCGGAATCTGGCCCGCCGCGCACGTCACGATGATGGCGTCGAACGTCACGTCGCCCGGCCAGCCGTTGTACCCGTCGCCGCGGCGGACCTTCACGCAGTCGTAGCCGAGACGCTTCAGACGCTTGCGGGCCGACAGCGCCAACGGCCGCACGATCTCGATCGTGTAGACGTGCGGCGTGACGTGCGCGAGCACCGCCGCCTGGTACCCCGACCCCGTACCGATCTCCAGCACGCGGTCTTCGCGGTCCAGGTCCAGCCGCCGCGTCATCTCCGCCACCATGTATGGCTGGGAGATCGTCTGGCCGTATCCGATCGGCAGCGGCGAGTCATCGTACGCGCTGCGCGAACGGGCACGGGGCACGAACTCGTGCCGGGGCACCGACCGCATCGCCTTCAGCACCGTCTTGTCCGTCAGGCCGTAGCCGTTCCGGATGACCTCGACCATGCGGTCGCGGTCGTCCTGGCGGTCGGTGAACGTCGGCGGGGACCACGGCGTCTCGCGTTCGGCCTCGGCCGTCTCGGCGGTCTCGCCGGCGGAGTCGGGGGAGCCTTTTTGCGACTCCGCCCTCTCGGCCGGGGGCTCATCCTCCGGTTCAGAAGCGGGAGCGTCGCACGAGAGCGCTACGGCTGCGACAACAAGCACCAGCAACGCCGGCGGCGGGCGGCGCGGGCCGGACATGACTGCCTCCTTCCACACACGAGCGCACGACCTTCGAACCCCTCAACCTTCCAGTATCGCGCCCGTGCCGCCGCAGAGCAAGGCCGGACCAACCTCGGCCGGGGGTCAAGGCCGACACACGCTCACTCGGCCGCCGGCCGACGCACGTCGTAGCACCACAGCCGATCGTGGTATCGCAGGTACAGCCGGCCGTCGAGAAGCACCGGGTGAGCCCAGGCGTCGCGGTACGTGCCCTCGGCAAGGCGGAACCGGCTGACCATCTCGAACCGTTTCGCCGTCGGCTTCACCAGGGCCACCGTCCCCCGTTGGCCCAGGCAGTACAGCCGGCCGTCGGCATAAAGGGCGCAGCCAACCGCAATCGTCTTATCGTCATAATGCTGCGTGCCGGTGGCAACATCGTAGCAGACCCAGCCGGTGGCGTCCCACCCGCTGCCGTAGATGTGCCCGTCGACGGCCACGGCCCCGCCGTGGCAGGAGTCCATGGGGCCCTCCCAGGCCTTCCGGAACCGGAGCCCATCGTTGCCGGCCGCAAGGTCCAGAAAAACGCATCCGCTCCGCGTCGGAAGCGTATAGAAGACACCGCCGCGATGGTACACCGGCGTGGCGCAGGAGGCGTCGTACTTCGTCCGTTTGGGAAAGGTGTCGTAGATCGTGCCGGTGTCGGCATCGACGCACACGAGGGCGCGCAGGGCAAGCGTAACAAGGACCTTCCGTTTGCCCAGCCGCAGCAAGATGGGCGAGGCGTACCCCGTCCGCTGGGTCTTGGGATCCTCCAGCGGCGGGCTGGTCCAGACGGGCCGGCCGGTCCCGGCGTCCAGGGCCACCATGAACGCCTGCCGGCCGCCGGGCGTCGCGAAGACCTTCCCGCCATGAACCAGGAGACACTCGCTGATGCCCCACCGGATCTCCCACCCGCCGAACCGCTCCAGGACGTTCTGCGCCCAGACCTCCTTTCCGGTCGCGGCGTCCAGGCACGCCAGCCGGCCGTGCCCGTTCATATTGTAGAGCCGCCCGTCGGCATAGCAGCAGGCCGCCCGGGCGCCCTTGTGGTTGCGGGTCCATGCCCGCCCGTTGGGCGTCCGCCAGCGTTCCTTGCCCCCGGTATCGAGGCAGATGACGTGCAGCACCTCGCCGACGTCGCCGGTGACGTAGAGACGCCCGCCGGTGACGATGGGCGACGACCAGCCGCGGCCGAGGCCGTCGGCCGTCCAGAGGAGGCGCGGGCCGCCCTCCGGCCACGCCTGGAGCAGCCCCGTTTCCCGCGAGATGCCGTCGCGCCAGCGTCCCCGCCACTGCGGCCATCCCTTCTCGGGCGAAGGGATAAGGCCGTCCTCGGTCTCGGCGGCTGGCGCGCCCGCCGCCATCCCAAGCAGACAGAGCGCCATCACGGTCAGGACCTGGACGCGCATCGTTCGCTCTCCGCCTTCGCCATCCCCCTCTTCGCCCTCAGGCCGAACGCCAACGCTCGCCGGCGGGAAGGCCCGGCGCAGGGACAATCCGCTTCTCCCACTCCGCCAGCCTCCGGCGATGGTCCTCCAGCACGCCGGCCGCCTGCGACGCCGACGCCAGGTTCCGCGTCTCGCCGGGGTCCGCCTGCATGTCGAACAACTGCTCCACGGGGTCGCCCTTGTACCTCACGTACTTGTACCGAGGCGACCGGACCATGCGCGCCAGCGTGCCGCGGGATTTGACCTCCGAGACGACGAACGGCAAGGCCCGGCCGGCCCCGCCCTCCAGGGCCGGCCGAAGGCTCCGGCCGCGCTGGTGCGGCGGCGGTTCGATACCCACGTAATCGCACACCGTCGGCACAACGTCCACGCCCGAAACGAGGTGCTCGGTGTCGTCCACATCGGTCGGCACGTGGCCCGGAAAGGCCACGATCATCGGGACGCGGGCGGCCTCGTCGTACAGGTAGTTCTTGCGGACCATCTGGTGGTGGGCCAGGCCCTCCCCGTGGTCGGACGTGAAGACGACGAGCGTGTCGTCGGCGCAGCCGGCGTCGTCCAGGGCCCGGAGGACCCGGCCGATCTCGGCATCCACCATCTCGATATGGCGATAGTATGACCACCGGTAATACCGCCAGTGGTCGGGCGACCACCGGCCCTTGGTCTTGCCCGGCTCGTCGCCGTCGCGCTGGCGGCGGACGGGCGCCGGCTCGGCCCCCCGGGGCGCAAAGTTCGCCGGCAGCGGCGGCAGGTCGTCCGCCAGCCACGGGTACCGCAGCGACCCCGGATCGGCCTGGTTCAGCCGCAGCCACTGGCAGATGTCGTGCGGCTGGAAGAACGACGCCACCATCAGGAACGGCCGGTCCGTCGGCCGGTTCCGCAGGTAGCCCTCGCAGGCCAGCGCGGTGCTCGTGTCGCCGAGGTTCCCCTGCCCGCCCACGCCGGGCGTCAGCGTGGTGAACCCCGGCACGTTGTGGGTGAAACTGCGCGGCAGGTGCCACTTGCCCACGTAGATCGTCTCGTAGTCGGTCCGGCCTCGCAGCCACTGGCCCACGTTCGGCACCGACTTATGGACGGGCCGGCCGTTCTCGACCACGCCCGTCTCGCTGGGCATCCGCCCCGTCCAGAGGCTCGACCGCCCCGGCGAGCACAGCGGGTGACCGCTGTAGGACAGGCGGAACGTCGTGCCGCGGCGGCACAGGCCGTCGAGGCCCGGCGTCTCGAGGTGCGCGCAGCCGCGGGCGGAGATCGTCTCCAGGTGCTGCTGGTCGGTCATCATCAGGAGGACGTTGGGCCCGCGCTTGCGCGAATGGACCGCAGGCGCGGCCGCCAGCGTCGGCCCGACCGACACCACCGCCGTCGCCGCCAGACCCGCTCCCAGAAATCCCCGGCGGGTCGTGCCGCCGGCGCCGCCTCCACGATCGCCTCGATGCTCCGGCACGATATCGCTCCTTATCCTTCCACGTTGGGGCACGACTGCGCGCGGCTTACGCCAGCAGATCCTCGGCCGCCGGGTCCAGGATGTACGCCCGCGGCCCGGTTACCACGAGCACCGGCTGGTGCGACCCGTCCACCCACCACTCGTATGGATATACGCCTCGACCTGTCTGCATGAAGCGATGGAATGTCGCCGTCCCCGACCCCCACCGGACCTCGCGCCGGCCGTCGTACGCCAGGCGATGATCGGCCTTGACGGCACCCAGCCCCTCCAAGACGGCAAAGCGGAGCGGCTCAGCCGGTTTCAGCGGCATCCGCCCGACGGCCTCGAACAGGCACCAGTCGGCCGTGGCGGGCGCGGGGACCGACCGGCGCCGCGTCCGGCCGCCCGAGGCCGTCTCCCACACCGCGCCGTCGAGCCGGCCCGAGGCCTCCATCGCCATCTCCGGCCGGCCGTCCATGTGCTTGCCGTCGAAGCGGCTCGTCAGCGTCCACGCGAGCGGCGTACCGAGGGCGTCGGACCGGCACCGGACGTCGGCCTCGACCCAGTGCCGTTTGCCCTCGCTCTGGTGGAGGACCTGTCGGATGGCCAGCCGATGGCCGTCGCCGGCCGGCCGGCGACGGAGCCGCAGCGCCCCCTTCGTCTCGTTGCCGCGACCGCGCCGGCCGTAGCACGTCCAGATGCGATAGACGGCCGTCCACTCGCCGGCGGGGTCGAAACCCTCCGGCGGCGGGGGCGGGGCGGCCTTCAGCGCCCCGAGTTCCGTCAGAACGGCCGGCTCCAGCGGTCGGGTAACCGGGCCCCTTTGCTTAGCCATGGCCAGACTCTCCAGCGGGTCACGTTCGCGAAACGGGCGTACCTCGACCAGCGTTCCGAATACTCTAACCGCGCCGGCCGGGGATGTGGACGGAAAAAGGAAGGGCCGGAGGGCGGCCGGGTGGCTTCGGGCGCGGTGCCCAGTCTTGGGCACCGCGCGGTGGGCAGGACGGCCCACCGCGCCATTCTCATCCCGAGGATTCATGGCCACGCAAGCGTGGCCATGCCACCCGGCATCAGAACGTCATCTCCAGACCGAAGACGAAGTTGCGGCCCGGCTCGTTCAGGCCGGAGCCGTGGATGCGGTAGTCCTCGTCCGTGAGGTTCTCGACGGCGAAAGTCAGCGTCACGTCGTCCCGCACGCGCCAGCCGAACCGCAGCGACCCGACGACGTACGCCGGCGTGCCGCCGGGCGGGATGCGGCTGGTGTCGGCCATGTCGCGGGTGGAGAGGTCGTCGGCCTCGTCGGCCCAGGTGCAGACGGCCTCGGCCCAGAATCGGTCCTGCGGGTCGTCCCACCGCAGGCCCACCTGCCCCGTGGTCGGCATGAGGCGGTCCTTCGGCTCGCGATTGACGATGGGCGCGGCCGTGGGGTACGTATCGACCTCGCCGTCGAGCCACGCGAGAAGGGCGAACAGGGTCCAGTCGTCGGCAAACCGCCACCGGGGGGCCAATTCCACGCCGTGGACGAACCCGTCGCCGGCGTTCCGTTTCGTGACCTCGTTGTTGCCGGCGATGACGTTCCCGGTCGGCGTCCGGACGATCATGTCGCGAATGCGCGTGTAGAAGTACGCCAGTTCCAGGTCCACGTCGGCGCGCGAGACCTTCGTCCCCGCCTCGTAGGTAACGTAGTACTCCGGCTCCAGGCCGGGGGCGGGGGTCTCGATCTCGTTGGTGCGGGCCGTGTCCAGCCGCGCGAGGTCCGACAGGTTCGGCGCCCGCAGCCCCTGCCCCACGCCGGCGAAGACGTTCCAGTGCCGCTCGCGGTCCACGTGCCAGACGACCCGGCCGCTGCCGATGAGGTCGCTCCAGGAGTCGCCCACGCGGATGCGGGCGCCCGTGTTCGGATCCTGGACGCTGCCGGCCCGGGCGCGGGCGACCTCGTACCGGCCGCCCACGATGACGTCCAACCGGTCGCACACGGGAATCCTGTCCTGGATGTAGATGCCCAGCAGGTCG
>CAYTJE010000121.1:0-9646 GCA_964437855.1 uncultured Anaerolineales bacterium
CTCCCCCGGTGGGAGAGGGGAACCACATTCTCCCTCTCCCCTCCGTGGGAGAGGGACGGGGTGAGGGGGCATCCATTCCCCCTCACCCTTGCCCTCTCCCATCAAGGGAGAGGGGACATGTCTCCCTCTCTCCGTTGCAGGCCTTCGGCGCGGCGGGCCAGACCGGGCACCGCGCTCAGTGGGCGTCCTCGACCCCGGCTCCCTTCCGGACGGCCCAGAGGTGGGTCTGCGAGGCGACCAGCAGGGTCCCGTTGGCCGCCACCGGCGTGGCGTAGGAGGGGGCGCCGAGGCGGATCTTCGCCAGTTCCTTCGCCGTCCGCCCCGCCTTCAGGATATGGAAGTGCCGCTTCGTGCCGACGAAGATCTTGCCGTCGGCCACCAGCGGCGTGCCCCACGTCTCGGCCTTCAGTTCGTGCAGCCAGATGGGCTTGCCGGTATCGAGGTCCAGGCACTGGAGGCGTCCGGCCAGGTCCACGACGTAGAGCAGGCCGTCGGCAATCGTGACCGAGGCCATGGTCCGCTCGACGCCGTCGTAGGTCCAGAGGCGGCCGGTCTCGGTGATGTCGCCGGTGCCGGTGGGGTCGATGCAGTGGAGCATGCCGCGCCCCCGGCCGTGGGCGGGGTCCTGGCCAATTGTCACGTACACCCGCCCCCCGTGGAAGACGGGGGTGGAGATGATCTGGTTGGGGCCGACGTACGTGCCGTCGTTCTTGTTGGGGCTCTGCTTCTTGCGCTTGTCGCCGCGGTAGTAGGGGATGGGCTTGCCGTCCTTGAAGTACTTGTAGTCGGGCGGGTTGCAGTCGTAGGACCAGACCGTCTTGAGGTGGAAGGGCTCGGGCCGGGCCTCGGCGACGGCCTCGAAGGCGTAACAGACGCCGTCGCCGCCGCCGAAGAAGACGAGTTTGCGGCCGTCGACGGTGCCCATCGAGGGCGGGGCCCATGTGCAATGGTACATGCGGCGGCCGATTTGCTCGTCGTCCGAGGCCACCAGCCGGCCCGTCTCGGCGTCCAGGACGACCAGGCTGGGCGCGTCCGGCCGCAGGCACCGCTTGTGCGGGCCGTCCACGCCGTTGGAGGTGCTCGTGTAGACGAAGCCGTCGGCCACGAGGGGCGAGCAACTGGCCACGTCATGCGGGCAAACGCCCGCGTCGCGGATCATGTCGAAGACCCAGAGGAGGTCGGCGTCGGTGTCGGCCGGGTCGATGGGTGTCTTTCCGGGACCGGCCATGTACCGGCCCTCGTCGGTGAAGGGCCCGTCGTTGCCGTCGGCGAGGCCGTCGGCGTCGAGGCAGACGACCTCGCAGGCGGTGGTGACGACGTAGACGCGTCCGCCGGCGACGGCGGGGGAGGAGCACGTGCCGCAGTTCTGCTGACCGTAGTGGGCCTTCGGGGGCAGGTGCGACTTGGTCCGCTTCGGGGTCGCGAGTTGCCAGAGGAGGCGGCCGGTCTGCTCGTCCAGGCACTTGACCATGCCGGCCTGGGTCCGCTTGAGGCGCTGGTGGCCGGCGAGGAGGGCGTCGTCGGTGCCGACGAACACCTTGCCGCCGGCGACCGTCGCGTTGCCGTAGATGTGCGAGCCGAGGCGGACGGCCCAGCGGACGTTCGTGGCGGAGCCGGGCGCGATGCCGTCGGGGGTTTTTGTGCCGGGGTCGAACGTGTCGGGGAGGCCGGTCTGGGGCGAGACCATGTTGCGGCCGGGGTCGGGTCCGCCCCACTGGGGCCAGTCGTCGGCGGTGGCGGCCGTCGGCAGGGCCATCAGCAGGGTCAGGAACAGGCCGCGTCGGGCAGCGTGCACGTGGGGCTCCTTTTGTGGGTCGGGGGCCGCGACAGCGGAGACGTTGCGGGGTTAAACCCGCCGGGGGCGGGGGGTTGCGGCGTTTTCTCCCCCGGCCGGGTTCGCGGTTGACACCCGCAAGCGGGGTGGGTATAGTACGCCGTCTCGCACGGCGAGACGGGCGTTTCCCACGGGGTAGAAGTTCCGCCCGGATGGGCGGACGTGGGGCTCCGGCGACGCGGCCGCTGAGTCCAGGCCCCGGAAACGGCAACCATGAGCCGCGCATCTCACCCGTGGGCTGCGCGACACGCAGGAATCGGCGGTCGAGGCGTGCGCTGCGGCGGGGGTTCGCTGCCGTTCGAGCCGCGACTGTGAGAGCCTGCCCTGAGCGAGGCGCAGCCGAGCCGAACGGGTCGCGGGTACGTCCGAATGGCGGCGCGCGTCCGGCGCGCAAGCATTACGCTGCACCGCGGAGTCCCCGCGATCTTACGATCGCGGCTCGGAGCGCACGCGGCTCGGAGCGCACGCGGCTCGGATTCGCCGCGATAACGACACGCTGAACCCTGGACGCGGGACGCGCTTCCATGGCCGACACACTCACCTCCGACTGGTTCAACGAACCGCTGACCGGCATGCCGGCGCGGTCGCTGATGTACGCGACCGGCACGGTAAGCCCCGAGGAGATGGGGAAGCCGTTCATCGGCCTGGTCTCCAGTTTCACGGACCTGATCCCCGGCCACGCGCACATGCGGCGGCTGGAGCGGAAGATCGAGCACGGCATCTTTGCGGGCGGCGGCGTGGCCTGGCTCTTCAGCGTGCCCGGCATCTGCGACGGCGTCGCCATGGGCCACGACGGGATGCACTACAGCCTCCCCAGCCGCGAACTCATCTGCGACATGGTCGAGACCATCACGCGGGCCCATCGGCTGGACGGGCTGGTCCTCTTGACCAACTGCGACAAGATCACGCCCGGCATGCTGATGGCGGCCGCGCGGCTCGACATCCCCGCCATCGCCGTCACCGCCGGCCCGATGCACTCCGGCAACTACCAGATGGAGCGGCTGGACCTGGTGCACGACACCTTCGAGGCCGTCGGCCGGTACAAGGCCGGCAAGATAAGCGAGGAAGACCTGAAGTGCCTGGAGGTGGAGGCCTGCCCGGGCGGCGGGTCGTGCCAGGGCCTCTTCACGGCCAACACGATGGCCTGCGTGACCGAGGCCATGGGCATGAGCCTGCCGGGCTGCGCCTCGGCCCTGTGCGCCAGCGCCAAGAAGGACCGCATCGCCTACGCCAGCGGCAAGCGGGTGGTGGACCTGGTGCGGCAGGGCATTACGACGCGGGCCATCATGACGGCCGAGGCCGTGGCCAACGGCATTGCGGTGGACATGGCCCTGGGGGGCTCGACGAACACGGTGCTGCACATCCCGGCCATCGCGAACGAGGCGGGCCTGGCGTTGCCGCTCGAGACGTTCGACGAGGTCAGCCGCCGCACGCCGCACATCGCCAACTTCCGTCCCGCGGGCGACATGATGATGGAGGACCTGGACCATGCCGGCGGCATCCCGGCGGTGCTGAAGCGCATCCGCGATGTGCTGAGCGACTGCCCGACCACCAGCGGCGTCTCGACCTACGAGATTGCCGACGCCGCACGCGTCTTCAGCGACGAGTTGCTCCGCCCCATGGACAGGCCGTATCATGCCGAGGGCGGCATCGCCATTTTGCGCGGCAGTTTGGCCCCTGACGGCGCGGTCATCAAGCAGAGTGCCGTGCCCGACGCGATGCGGACGTTCACCGGCACGGCCCGCGTCTTCGATACCGAGGAGGCGTGCAACGAGGCCGTCATGGATGGTAGAATCCAGGCGGGCGACTTCGTCGTCATCCGGTACGAGGGCCCGGCGGGCGGCCCCGGCATGCGCGAGATGCTGACCGCCACCGCCGCCATCAAGGGCCTCGGCCTCGGCGAGGAGGTGGCCCTGGTGACCGACGGGCGGTTCTCGGGCGGCACGCACGGGCCGTGCATCGGCCACGTGAGCCCGGAGGCCGCCGCCGGCGGGCCGATAGCGCTTGTCCGCGACGGTGACCGCATCACCATGGATGTCGCCGACCGCCGGCTCGACCTGGAGGTGGACGAGGCGGAACTCGGGGAGCGCCGGGCGGCCTGGGAGAAACCGGCCCCGAAGATCGACCACGGCTACCTGGCCCGCTACGCCCGGGTGGTCACGAGCGCGACGACGGGCGCCATCTGTCGGTGATGCCGCGGGCCGCGAGATGCGAGCCAACGGCCCGAGCCCCGACCGTGAGAGCCTGCCCTGAGCGAGTCCCGATTCATCGGGACGAGTCGAACGGGTCGGGGGGACGCTGGGGTGGCGGAAACGCGTGGAGAGTTGACGTACCCGCGATCTGACGATCGCGGCTCGTGCGAAGGCGGGCGCTACCCGGTGGTGTAATGGGTAACACACGAGGTTTTGGTCCTCGCGTTCCAGGTTCAAATCCTGGCCGGGTAGCCAGTTAAAACAAGTGCCGGAGTGCCGGAGTGCCTGAGTACCGGAGTGCCGGAGTGCCTGAGTAAAGGCAACAAAGGCAACAGCGAAAGGCTCGGCCCTTTTAGGGCTACTTTGTCAACGCTTACCAACCGACAACGACTCTAGCGCGGTGGGCCGTCTTGCCCACCGCGCGGTGCCCACGACGGGGCACCGCGCCACGGCCTTTGTGGATGATGGCGAAGTTGACAAAGTCGCCCTAAGCCGCGAGGCGAAGGTTATCCGCCGAAGGCGGGCCAAGCGGGTGCTGAACCGAGCCCCGACCGTGAGGTCGGGGGTA
Source organism: uncultured Anaerolineales bacterium (assembly GCA_964437855.1). GTDB lineage: Bacteria > Planctomycetota > Phycisphaerae > FEN-1346 > FEN-1346 > BS750m-G62. The sequence continues at coordinate 4,595 of CAYTJE010000121.1, forward strand.
CGCTCCGGCGAGAGGGGCGTTGCAAAAGGTGAGGATCCCCGCGATCTTACGATCGCGGCTCGAAAAACGAGCGAGGCGAACCCGTGGCCGAACGCAACGTCAAAGCGCTCATCCTGGCCGCCGGCATGAGCACGCGCTTCAACAGCGCCCGCTCCAAGGTGCTGCACGAGGTCTGCGGCAAGCCGATCCTCTCGTGGGTGCTCGAGGCCTGCCGGGCGGCCGGCATTGACGAACAGGTCGTCGTCGTCGGCGCCACGGGCGACCGGGTGCAGCAGGCCTACGCCGGCGCCGAGGGCATCACGTGGGTCGTCCAGGAGCCGCAGCAGGGCACCGGCCACGCCGTGATGGCGGCCGAGGAGGCGCTGGCCGACTTCACCGGCGACCTCGTGGTGCTGATGGGCGATGCGCCGCTCATCCGGCCCGAGACGCTCCAGACCCTCATCCGGACCCACCGCGACGAGGGGTCGGCCGTCACGCTGATCACGGCTATCCTGGAGGACCCGAAGTGGTTCGGCCGCATCGTGCGGGACGCCGGCGGGAACCTCCAGGGCATCGTCGAGGCCCGCGACGCCACGGACGAGCAGGCCGCCATCCGGGAGGTGAACCCGGCGTATTACTGCTTCCGGTGGCCGGCCCTGCGCGAGGTCCTGCCTCGCATCCGCAACGATAACGTCAAGGGCGAGTACTACCTGACCGACGCGGTGGGGCTGCTCATTCACGCGGGGAACAAGGCGATGGCCGTCCCCGCCGCCGAGCCGTCCGAGTGCGAGGCCGTCAACTCCCGGGCGGACCTGGCGCGGGTGCGCGGCCTGGCGCAGGGGCGGATCCTCCGGGCCCATATGGCCGCCGGGGTGACCATCGAGGCCCCCGCCACCACCGCCATCGACGCCGGCGTGGCGATCGGCCCGGACACGACCATCGGGCCGTGCACGGTCATCCGCGGGCCGGCCCGCATCGGGGCGAACTGCCGCATCGGCCCCCTCGCCTACTTGCCGTCCGGCACCACGCTGGAGGACGGGGCCGAGGTGGCACCGCCCGGGCCGCTCGCGCACGTCGAACCCGAACACGGGGAGGGCGAGTGATGGACCAGATGAAGGTATTCAGCGGCAGCGCAAACCGTCCGCTGGCCGAGGCCATCGCCCGGCACATCGGAAGGCCGCTCGGCGACGCCCCGCCCACGCGGTTCCCGGACGGCGAGTCGTTCATCAAGATCAACGAGGACATCCGCGGCCAGGACGTGTTCGTCATCCAGCCCACCTGCCGGCCGCAGAACGATAACCTGATGGAACTGCTCCTGTTCATCGACGCGGCCCACCGTGCCAGCGCCGAGCGCATTACCGCCGTCATCCCCTATTACGGGTACGCCCGGCAGGACCGCAAGGACGAGGGCCGCGTGCCCATCAGCGCCAAACTCGTCGCCAACATGCTCGAGGGGGCGGGCGCCGACCGCGTCCTGTGCGTGCATCTGCATGCCTATCAGATTCAGGGATTCTTCGACATCCCGGTCGACCACCTCCTGCCGGAGCCGGTCTTCGCCGAATACTACGCGACACTGGGCCTGGAGGACCTGACGGTGGTCAGCCCGGACGTCGGCAACGTGAAGGAGGCCCGCGTCTACGCGGACCTGCTGAAGGGCGACCTGGCCATCATCGACAAGCAGCGGATCAGCGGCACGGAGGTCCGGGCCGGCGCCCTCATCGGCACCGTCGAGGGCCGCAACGTCCTCATCATCGACGACATGATTTCCTCCGGCGGGACCATCTGCAAGGCCGCCTCGCTGCTGAAGGACCGCGGCGCCTGCGGCATCTACGTGGCCGCCACCCACCCCATCTTCGTCCCGGGGGCGGTCCAGCGCCTCTGCGACACCCCCATCGCGCAGGTGACCGTCACCGACACGGTGCCCCTCTCGGACGAGGCCGCCGCCTGCGACCTCGTCCGGCAACTCAGCCTGGCGGAACTGCTGGGCGACGCCATCGTCCGCATTCATAAGCATGACTCTATCAGCGAGTTGTTTCTGAAAAAACTGCGGCGCCCCGAGCAACTGATGCGCCGCTCCTGACGAAAGGGCCGACCCGTGGCGAAGAACGAAACGCTCCATGCCAAGAAACGCGACGCCGTCGGCACCAAGGCCTGCCGGCGGCTGCGCCGGGCCGGCGAGGTTCCGGCCGTCATCTATGGGCACCAGCAGGAGGCCGTGTCTATCCGGGTGCCCGCCGAGGAACTGGACCGGGCGCTGCGGCACCACTCGCGCATGTTCGATATCCGCCTTGGCCGAAAGAAGGAGAGCGTCCTGCTCCGCGACATCCAGCACGACGCCATGGGCGACGAGGTCATCCACGCCGACTTCGTCCGCGTGGCCATGGACGAGACGATCCGCATCGAGGTGCCCGTCACTCTCAAGGGCGACACCAAGGCCGAACACGCCGTCCTCCAGCAGATGCTTGACGCCCTGGAGGTCGAGTGCCTGCCCAGCGATATTCCCGAGGAGGTGCTCGCCCCCGTCAGCGACCTGGAACTCGGCCAGAGCCTCAGCGTCCGGGACCTGGAGGTGCCGGAGGGCGCCCGTGTCCTGACCGACCCCGAGACCGTCGTGGCGACGGTCACGCATGCGGCCGTGGCGGAAGAAGTGGTCGAGGAGGCCGCCGTCGCCGCCGAGGCCGCCGAGGAACCCGAGGTCATCGGCCGCGAGGAGGGGGCCGAAGAGGGGGCCGAGGCCCCCGCCGAGGAAGAGGAGGGCGGCTAACACGCCAACGCTAAGTCGGCGTTTTGCGCGGTGGGTCTCCGTACCCACCGCGCTCGAAACGCCCTTTTTAGGGCTGCGCGGCGGGTCCCGGCATACGCCTCCGTATGGACGCGCCCGCCTCGCCACAGACATGGCGTCGTTCGAGCCGCGACCGGGAGGTCGCGGGTACGCCCCGGCGCCGTGGTCGCCACGAAAGCCGAAGCCATGAAACTCATCGTCGGGCTGGGCAATCCGGGGCGCGAGTACGCCGACACCCGCCACAACGTGGGGTGGCGGGTGGCGGAGGCGCTGGCCGACCGCGCCGGCCTCAACCGGTGGCGCACCAAGTTCGAGGCCCGGCTCGCCGAGGGCCGGCTCGGCGGCGAACGGATCGTCCTGGCCCGGCCCGCCACCTACATGAACGAGTCCGGCCGGGCGGTCCGGCCCATGATGGATTTCTGGAAACTCGTGCCCGACGACCTGCTGGTCGTCCTGGACGACATGGCCCTGACGCTGGGCCGGATGCGGCTGCGGGCCGACGGCTCGGCCGGCGGGCACAAGGGGCTGGCGTCGGTCATCGAGCACCTGGGGCACGAGCGGTTCGCCCGGCTGCGGGTGGGCATCGGCCCGGCCCCGGCGCGGGAGGCGCATACCGATTTCGTCCTCTCGCCGTTCGCGAAGGCCGAGCGGCCGGTGGTCGCCCGCGCCGTCGACCGCGCCGCCGACGCCGCCGAAACCTGGGTCACCGACGGCCTCGAGGCCGCCATGAACCGCTTCAACCAAGCCGTGGAGTCCGAACAAGAGAAGGAGGAGGCCGACCGGCCTGTCAATCATGCCAACCCCTGACGACCTGAGACTGTACGAGGCGATGTTCCTGGTCGACACCGGTGACGCCGCCGCCTGGGACGACCTGACGAAGCACCTGGAAGGTCTCCTGGGCCGCGTCGGGGCCGAGATCATCGGCATCACCCGGTGGGACGAGCGGAAACTGGCGTACCCGGTGGGCCAGCACAAGCGGGGCACGTACGTGCTGGCGTTCTTCGCGCTGACCGAGGGCACGGGCGTGTCGGAGTTCGAGCACGCCTGCCAACTCTCCGAGAAGGTGATCCGTCTGCTCGTGCTCCGGGCCGACCACTTCAAGATCCGCGACATGGGCGTCCAGTTGGGCGAGGACATCCGGGAAGACGTCGCCGACCGTCTCATCGAGGAGCGCGGCGAGACGGAGCCGGAGCCGGAACCGGAGCCGGAGGCGTCCGAGGCCGAGCCGGAGGCGTCCGAGGCCGCCTCGTCCGACACGGCCGAGGCCGAACCCGCCCAGGCCGGCGGCGAGAAGCCCGCCGCCCAGTGAACCCCGAACTCCACGGAGGCCGCCATGGCCAACTTCAACCGCGTCATCCTCATCGGCAACCTCACGCGCGACCCGCAACTGCGGTACACGCCCTCGCAAATGCCGGTCTGCGACCTCGGCGTCGCCACCAACCGCCGATGGACGAGCAAGGACGGCCAGCAGCGCGAGGATACCTGCTTCGTCAACTGTACCGCCTGGGGCCGCCAGGCCGAGGTCATCCAGAAATACCTGAGCAAGGGCTCGCCCATCTTCATCGAAGGCCGCCTCACCTACAGTTCGTGGGAGGGGCAGGACGGCAAGAAACGCTCGAAGTTAGAGGTGACGATTGAGCGGTTCCAGTTTCTCGGCTCGCCCGGCGGCGGGGGCGGCGGGAACCGCGGAGGGGACGGAGGCGGCCAGGCCTCCCGCGACGTCCAGCGCCAGAACGCCTCCGGCGAAGAGCAGCAGCGCCCGCCGCAGTACGATTACAACGAGGACGTCGAGGGCGAGGATACGATCCCGTTCTAGAACGGCGAAACAACAATGATGAATAAAGAATGATGAACGCCAAAGGATGAAGGCAACGGCAAAGCGCGGCCTGCGAGCCGGCACCGGGAGCGGCGGGATGCCCTTCGTTGTCATGCTGAGGAGGCCCGCAAGGGCCGACGAAGCATCTCGCCTCGGCCCTCGTTTTGCCATTCGCACGGCGAGATTCTTCGGCCCCGCGAGCGGGGCCTCAGAATGACAGATCTGAGGCTGGGGCGATGCTGAGGTTTGAGTCTCCATAACTCATATAACGTCCATGGGAAGAAAGGTGAACCAATCAGGAGACAGCCGTGGCCAGGAAGAAACGTCGACGCATGCGGTACCGCGACCGTTCCAAGTGCCGGTTCTGTCGCGAGAAAATTACCTATATCGATTATAAGGATACCCAGACGCTCCAGAAACTGACGACGAAGCGCGGCAAGATGCTGAGCCGCAAACGCAGCGGCAACTGCGCGAA
>CAYTJE010000122.1:0-9638 GCA_964437855.1 uncultured Anaerolineales bacterium
ACGTCCCGCACGCCTACCCGCCGCACATGGACGCCCGCCGGCGCGAGGCCGTCCGCGACCTGCTGGCCGACCTGCGGCTGGAGGTCACGAATCTGAATGCGTTCACCCTGTTTGCCCAGGGCGACACGTGGCACCCGTCGTGGATCGAGCCGGACGCGGGCGCCCGCGACCGCCGCATCGAGCATACCCGGGCCTGCCTGGAACTGGCCCGCGACCTGGGCGCCCCCGGCATCAGCATCGAGCCCGGCGGCCCGGTGCCGGAGGGCATGGACCGCGACGACGCCCTCCGCCTGTACCGCGAGGGGCTGGAGCGGGTCCTGCCGACGGCCGAGGCCTGCGCCGTAGACCTGCTCATCGAACCGGAGCCCGGCCTCCTGATTGAGCGCCCCGACCAGTTCGAGCCGTTCGCCCGCGACCTGCCGCACGAACGGCTCGGCCTGAATTTCGATATCGGCCATTTCTACTGCGTGGGCGTGGACCCCGCCGAGGCGGTCCGCCGGCTGGCCGGCCATATCCGCCACGTGCACCTGGAAGACATCGCCCCCTCCCGCGAGCACAAGCACCTCGTGCCGGGCCGAGGGGCGGTGGACCTGGCGGGCACCCTGGCCGCCCTCCGCGACGTCGGCTACGACGGCTGGGTGACCGTGGAACTGTACCCGTACGAGGCCCGGGCCCGCGAGGTGGCCGGGGAGGCCTTCACCTATCTCGAACCGTGGTTCTGAACGAGCCGGCCGCGCAAGTTCACCCGCCGTGGCGGGCGGCCGGGTAGCCTCCGGGGAGGTGCGATGACCGCATCGCCGAAGGGCGAATGGGCGCTGATCGACTGGCTCCGCCGGCGGACCGGCGGCGACACGGCCGCCGTGCCCATCGGCCCCGGCGACGATATGGCACGCCTTCGCGTCGGCGAGACGGACTGCCTCCTCACGACCGACACGCTGCTCGAGGGCACGCACTTCCGGCTTCCCGAGGCCTCGCCCCGCCAGGTCGGGTACAAGGCCCTGGCGGTGAGTTTGTCGGACTGTGCGGCGATGGCGGCCGAGCCCGTGGCCGCCGTCGCCTGGGTCGGCCTGCCGGAAGGCGCCCGCATGGCCTTCGCCGAGGGCCTGTGCCGCGGCCTCCTGGATGCCGCGGACCGGTTCGCCTGTCCGCTCGTGGGCGGCGACGTGACCAGTTGGGAGGCCCCGCTCGCGATCGGCACGTCGGTCGTGGCCCGCGCCGCCGGCGTCGAGCCGGTCCGCCGGGGCGGCGCCCGCCCCGGCGACGCCCTGCTCGTGACGGGGGCGCTGGGCGGGTCGGTGCTGGGCCGGCACCTGACGTTCGTGCCGCGGGTGGCGGAGGCCCGTCGGCTGGCCGGCGCCGCGCATCTGCACGCCATGATCGACCTCTCGGACGGCCTCGCCACCGACCTCCATCACCTGTGCGCCGAGAGCGGGGTGGGGGCGGAGGTGGACGCCCCGGCCGTGCCCGTGGCCCCGGCGGCCGAGCAGATAGCCCGGCGCGACGGCCGGTCGCCGCTCGACCACGCCCTCTCGGACGGGGAAGACTTCGAACTCCTGCTGGCGGTCTCGGCCGAGGATGCTGCGGCCCTGGGGGGCGGCCGGCCCCTCGGCGATTTGCCGCTCACGCGAATCGGCCGCGTCGTCGAAGGGCAGGGCGTGACGCTCGTCGACGCCGACGGCACGCGCCGGCCGCTGGCGCCGTCCGGCTACGAGCATTTCCGCGGCGGGGGTCCGGCATGAGCGGCGGGGCCTGGGTCACGGAGTCGGCGAGCGTCGCCGAGACGCTCGCGCTCGGCCGGCGCCTCGGCGCCGCCGCCCGGCCGGGCGACGTGGTCGCCCTGGTCGGCGGGTTGGGCACCGGCAAGACGCGGCTGGCCAAGGGCATGGCCGAGGGGCTCGGCGCCGCCCGCGCCCGCGACGTCACGAGCCCCACGTTCGTCCTGTGCCACGAGTTTCTCGACGGTCGCATCCCGTTCTATCATCTCGATGCGTACCGCCTGAAGGGGTCGGCGGCCCTGGCGGCCATCGGCGCGGACGAGATGCTCGACGGCGACGGCCTGGCCGCCCTGGAGTGGGCCGACCGCGCCCCCGAGGCCCTCCCCGACGATTTCCTGGAGGTCCGCCTGGAGGTGGCGGGGCCCGACTCGCGCCGCCTGACGCTGACGGCCCACGGCCCGGGGTCGGCCCGGCTCCTGGCCGCCGTGCGGGGCAAGACGTAGACCGCTCCGCGCCGCGGCCTGATACGGGCCTCTTTTGCGCGGCGGGTCTCCGCACCCGCCGCGTTGTCCTTCATCGCGCGGCGGACCAGGAGCCCCGCCGCGCGGAATGCCTTTGTAGCGTTGTGGTGTTATTCTTCCACGACCACCGTGACGGCGGCGTGGCCGCGGTTGTTCGCCTCGTCCACGACGCGGATGCCGATGCGGTGCGGCCCCGGCTCAAGGTCCGGCACCGTGAAGCGGAACGTCTCGCGCTTGGCGTCAAAGAGGCCGTCCTGCGGGGCGATGGTCCGCCAGTCGGCGGCGGCGTCAACGGTGAAAGCCGCCTTGGTCAGCCGGCTGGTCGCGTCGCGGGCGGCGAAGGTGACGCGGGCGCGGGCGCCCTCGTCGCCCTTCTCCAGCGCCGCCTTCACGTTTTGCAGGCGCGGGGCGGTATTATCGACCAGGATCGGGTCGCTGACCCGTTCGTCCGCCAGCGCCGTCTCGGCGGGGTGGTCGGGGCGGTCGGTGGCCAGGACCTTGATCTCGTACCACCCGTCGGCCACGGTCGCGGTGTCCCAGGCGTACTCGGGACGGCCGAGGTCGTCCTCGAGGCAAACCCACCGCTCCTCGCCCTGGCCGCGGAAGTACAGGCCGTAGCGAAGCGTGTCGCCGTTCGGGTCCTCGGCTTCCCACCGGAGGAGTCGGATGGGCTGAGCGCCTTCAGGAGCGGGCGGCCGTGGCGGCCCCCCTTTCTGCTGGTTTTTCTGGGCGCGCTGCTTCATGGCCTGGCGGAACCGCTCGACGGCCTGGGCCCGGTTCCGCTTGTCGTCGAAGGCGATTTCGGAGATCGAGACGACCCGCGGGGGTTCGTTGGCACGCAGGTACGCCGCCTCGAACTGCTCCAGGACCGGCGTCCGGGCCGCGTCCCCCGTCTTCAGCGAGACGCGGAACTGGATGTACCGGGCGGGCGGGCTCGTCACCCGGCCGTCGGGCTTCGCGAGGCCGGCCGACCAGTCCGACCACATCCCCTTCTCGGGATCGTTGACGTTCCCGGTCCGGGTGGCGACGCGAATCTCCGTCCCATCCCCCGTCGTGCCCCGCCACGTCAGGGCGCCCCAGCGGGCCGAGCCGCCGACGTCGTACACCTGGCTCGTGTAGGTGCCTTGCTTGGCGTGCCCGTCCGAGAGGCCGTACAGTCGGCCGGGCGCGGCCGTGGCGACGATCGGTTGGCCGGCCTCGGTCACGGCGATGTCCATGACCTGCTTCGGGTCGACGGTGGCGAGGCGGGCCTGTTCTTCGCCGTCGCGGGCCAGGTTGACCTCGTACAGGCGGGCCGGGTCGCTCGTGCCGACGAGCAGGTGGTTGTCGGTGACGGCCAGGGCGAGGAGGAAGGGTTCGTCGGTGTCGAAGAGGGGTGTGGCGATGCCGTCGGGCGTGATGCGATAGACGGCGGCCCCCTGGCCGGTGGCCCCGTTTCCGCCCCCCTGGGCCTTGGCCTGCCGGGCGGCCCGGACGGTGCGGGCGAGTTTCCTGGCCTCGGCCATGGCGGTGCTGGCGGGGGTGGGTCCCTCGTCCTCGGAGGCCTCCTCCGGCTCGGCGCCCTCGCCGGAGGAGGCGGCGCCTCCCTTTCCGGAGTTGTTCGGCTTCGCGGGCGGTTTGGGCGGCTGGACCTGGGCGCTCACGCCGCCCCTGCGGCCGGCCTTGCCGCTGGAGGCGCCCACGTACAGGTTGCCCTGGCCGTCGGTCGCCAGGGCGGTCACCTCGTTCTCGGCGGCGTCGTACAGGACGAAGGCCTTGCCGTCGGCCCAGCGGTAGACCATGGCCTCGCCGTCGGTGCCGGCGTAGAGGGCGCCGTTGGGCCCGACCGCCAGGCAGAGGACGTGGTCGGCCTCGGAGTCGACGAGCACCTTGTGGTTGCCGTTCGGCTCGATACGGAGCAGCCGGCCCTGGTCGCCGGTGGCGGCGGCGAGGGCGCCGTCGGCCGTCCAGGCAAGGTCCCAGACGTACTTGACCGTCTCGTTCTCGAAGACGACGGCGGCCTGTGGTTCCTTCTGGTCGCCCTTTGGCGGCGTGAGGCGCCAGATACGCCCCCGCGCCCCGCCCGACCCCACGTACAGGTCGCCGTTGGTATCGACGACTGCGCTGAACAGGTACGCGTCCTCGAGCGCGGCGTACAGGGTGACCTTGCCGTCGGCGACGCGGTAGATCCGGCCGCTGCCCCCCGTGACGGCGTACACGGTGCCGTCGGGCCCCTCGGCGCAGCGGGCGATGTAGTCAACGCCCTTGGTCTCGGCCAGGAGGTCGTCCAGGGCCCGGCCGAGGCGCAGCCGGCCCAGGTTGGTCGAGACCACGCCGTCGAATTCTCCCTCGTCAAACTGGTCCTGGCTCGTCTCGAGGAACGTATCGGTGCGGGCACGGACCTCGGCCGCGCCCGCCGCCACGGCGACGGCGGCCAGGACCGTCCAGAGGATACGGTGTGTCATGGGCGATGCTCCGGGGTTCGGTTCCGTAAGGGGCTCACGTTCAGGTCGAAGATACCGGGCCGCTTCCGGCTTCGCCCTCCGGGCTAAGCCGGAGAAGTCTGCGGCCGGATCGAGGCCACTTGCGTGTCGCGCGGCGGGTACGGAGACCCGCCGCGCACCATGCTACTCGGGTGCCTCGCGGTCAACGGTGACGGTCAGTTGCCGGCCGCCCTCCATCACCCAGTCCATGGGCCGGGTCGTGACGATGGACCCGGTTACGCGGGTGACGGGTTGGCGGGCGGCGGTGATGAGGAGCGACCGCATGGAGGCGGGCAGGTTGGGCAGTTCGTCGCGGCCGATGGCAATGCCCTCGCCGGGACGCTCCAGACGGACGTACAGGCGGTCGCGGGCCTTCTCCCGGCCGAGCACCTCCAGCAGGCTGTCCAGGTCATCCGGCTGGAAGCGGGTCGGCGCCTCGCGTTGTTCCTGGCGGAGGGCCTCGTCGCCGCCGCACAGGACCACCGAGTAACTCCCCTCGGGGTAGTCGTCCGGGATGCGGACGTTGACGGTGATCCATCGGGGCGTCCGGCGCCACGGCCGGATCTTTAGTTCCACGGGCACCGTGCCGCCGGGCCGGACCGTGTTGCGCAGGGCCCGGGATTTTTCGATCTCGGCGAATTGCCGGCCGCGCTGGACCCGGGCCTCGACCTCGACCGACTCCAGCCCCAGGTTCCGGAACGGGTTCTCCACGACCATGCCCACCACGTGGCGGACCACGCTGCTGACCTGGAGGCTGCCGGAGGGCGAGACCGCCACGTTCTCCCGGACGATGGCCTCGTGCCCCTCGGGCTTGACGCGAACGCGGTACCGGACGGTGTGGTCCAACGGAAGGTCGCTGTGGGCCAGCAGGCCGCCGCTGACGGCGGTGGCGGCCAGGAGGCCGGAGAGGTCCCGGCTGTGGATCATCTCGCACGCGTACGACCGCTCCAGGCCCTTGGCGGGGCCCGTCACCGTTACGGTCATGGGCACCATGGGGGCCCGGTCGTCGCCGAGGTGGCCGAGGACGCCCGTCTCCTCGTCCCAGACGATTCGGCCCACCTCCTTGGCCGGCGCGCCCATGCGGAACGACCGCTGAAGCGAGGGGATGACCGCCTTGGCCACGCCGGTCATCATCGGAAAATTCGCCTCGCCGAAGCCGAACATCGAGTGGCCGAACGCGTACAGGTGGTCGTCGACCACGTCGGTGATGGTGCCCATGGTGGTCATCTGGATGTCGCCGCGGAGCATGGCCACCGCCAGGGGGGCGCCCGGCTCGAGTTTGGCGTCCGGGGGCGGGTCGCGTTCGGCGCCGCCGCCGGCCATCGGCACCAGGCCGTACGGGGCCAGGTCGTCGGCCAGCCGGTCGATGGTCGCGCGAGGCAGGCCGCTGACCATCACGGGCGTTCGGATCGGATGCATCTGGTAGACGTTGCGCTCGGGCAGGCCGGGGGGCAGGTCGGCCCTGGACAGGGCAGAGGCCGGCACGGCGACCGCGGACCCGTTGGGCGGCGCGGCCGAGGGCGCCGTCTCGACGCCGGCCGACCGCACGCCGCTCCCCGCCGGCGGGTCCGGCCGGTGGCGGTAACGCGCCATCACGCCGTGCATCTGCTCAATCGGCTGGACACCGCAGATCGGCACCTTCGACCACCGGTAGGCATAGGCCACGGCCCCGATGAGCCGGCCGTCGATGCGCACGGGGCTGCCGCTCATGCCGGCGATGATGCCGCTTCTCTCCAGGCCGGCCCCGCTGCACTGGCACAGGATGAGGTCCTGCTTGGGTCCGTACTTCTCGATGACGGCGATGACCTCGACGTCGAACTCGACGATCCGTGTGCCCTTCAGCGTGGTGCGGCCCACGCCGGTCATGCCCGGCCGGATCTCGTCCACGGGCATGATGTGTGTGTCATCGTGGTCAGTGTCGGCGGCAAGGGCCGGCCCGGCCAGGATGCCGGCCAGAAGCCCCAGGACGATTTGCGTCCGCATCGAGTGTTGTTCTCCTGGCGGGAGCCTGTTGCACGAACCGCGCGGCGGCCTTCGGCATACGCCTCCGTATGGACCAGGCCACCACGCGTAAACAAGGAGACCTTCGTGCAACAGGCTCCCGGATAAGCAAAAGGGCAGTGTATCCGCCGCGGGTGGTTCCGGCAAGGTTTTTTGCATTGAGCCGCCACCGCGAGGTCGCGGGGACGCTCCGCGCCGGAGGCGCTGGCGCCCATCCGAGACGCTACCCTCGGGGTTGGGCTACCCGCCATCTCACGATGGCGGCTCGGTGGGTCGGGGCGCGGGACGGTCGGCCCCCTCCAGGGCCAGGAGGCGGCGTTTCAGGGCTTGGCCGCCGCCGAAACCGCCCAGCCCGTCCGCCGCCACGACCCGATGGCACGGAACGAGCAGGGGCAGGGGGTTGGCGGCCATGGCCTGGCCGACCGCCCGTCCGGCCCCCGGGCGCCCCGCCCGACGGGCCAACTGGCCGTAGGTCACCGTCCGGCCGAACGGCACCCGGCGCAGGGCCCGCGAGACGGACCGCCGAAACGCGGACAGGCCGTCCAGGCACACGGGAACGCTGAAGGCGCGTCGCCGGCCGGCGGCGTAGTCGGCGAGTTCGCGGGCGGCCTGGTCGGCCATCGCCTCGGCGTCCGGCGCCCCGGATGAGGCGATCCCGGCCAGGGTCTCGGCGTGGCCCGGCAGGGCGACGCGGACGACGCCCCGCGCGCCGGCCGCCACGCCCATCCGGCCCAGGGGCGTGTCGAAGACCCTGACGGCGGTCATGCGGGAGGCCTTTCGTTTGCCTGCGCGCCCTGCGAATTCGAGCCGCCATCGTGAGATGGCGGGTACGTTCGGGTCGCGGCGGACGTTTCGCCCCATGTGCGCAGCGCGGTGGGTCTCGGCATACGCCTCCGTATGGACGTACCCACCGCGCGAACTCGCCCGCGCGTGCGCGGCCCGTACCCTTTTACAGCACGGGTCCGTACGGACGGGCCGCGCACCCCGTGTTCACGATGTCGCCTCGGCCCGCAGGTAGATGGGGTTCGTGTAGACCCACGGCAGGCCGGCCAGGTGGGCCTCGGCGCGGTACACGCCGGCCGTCTCGGCGCGGTGGTCGAGCGCCCGGCCGTCGGCCTCGGCGGCCGGTTCGCCGTTTCGGCGGAGGACCAGGCGGGCCGGGCGGGGCGAATGCACGGTCAGCCGGGCGGGCCCGGTCCAGGTCCGCTCCTCGCCCATCGCCAGGGCGGGGCCGCCGGCCTCGGGGACCGCCTCGAAGCGGAAGCCGCGGGCGTCGGCGGTTTCGTCCAGGGCGATGAAGCACCGGCCGGCCCGGATCGCCCGGATCAGCCGGTCGGCGTCGCCGGCCGCCTCGCCGGTCGGCTCCTCGACCAGGACGTGCGTACGCAGCGCGCGGAAGACCTCCTCGTAGGGCAGGATGCGTTTGCCGATCACCGGCACGGCGATGGCGTGGTTGTCGAGCGAGCCGATGGCCACGAACCGCCGGTCCTGCGTGATGCGGTCCCAGTGGGCCACGGTGTCGGGATGCGGGCCGCTGATCCGCCGCTTCCAGGTGTACGGGAACGAGGGGATCCGCCAGGGGGTCAGGCCGTCGCAGACGTCGTGCATCAGGGACCACAGTTCCACGCCGCAGAAGCCGGGGATTTCCCACTCGTGCAGGGCGCCGGCCTTCAGCGAGATGCCCATGATGTGGGCGGGGTGGGCGTGGGCGACAAACGGCCAAGCGCCCTGCCGGGTCAGGTCGAACAGCACCCGCCGCAGCGGCTTGAAGCGGAGGCCCGCCACGTTGGCCTCGCCGAGGGCGACGAGGTGGTTACGGTGTCGGCAGGAGATCTCCACGCCCACGATCACGAGGACGCCGTCGCGCCACCCCGGCCAGCCGTCGTCCTCGGCGCGGCGGGTGTCGTGGTCCGTCATGACGACGTAGTCGAGGCCGGCGCGGGCGGCCGCCGACGTGATCTCCCGCAGCGTGCCGCTCCCGTCGCTGTAGACCGAATGCAGGTGAATCGCGCCGACGAGTTCGTGCATGGGTGGTTCGTTTCAGGTACGCCGCGACCGAGCCGCCCGGCGAGCGAGTCCGGTCGATGTTGCAGCGCACGTTGCTTGGCCTGCGGTACTATCCGCCATCTTACGATGGCGGCTCGGGGCCGGCGCTATGCCTCGCCGCCCGCCTCTTCCAGTTCTCCCCGCATGTGGGTGGGCGAGACGCCCGTCCGGCGCGCGAGGTACAGGACCGCGCCCGGCAGGCTGACCGCCATCTGGACCAGCCGGTACGCCAGCATCATCGCCAGGGCGAGGGTGGCGGCCTCGGCGGCCGGCACCGGCGTCCCCCCGCCCAGCACCGCCGGCCCGAACAGGTGCTGCATCAGCGACTCCGCCACGCCGAACCCGCCCGGCACCGGCACCAGGGCCCACCCGATCCAGACGACCGGCATGTTCAGGAAGTAATGGACCCAGTCGGCCCGGCTGCCCAGGCCCGTGGCCACCCACCACATCGCCAGGATCGACCCCACCTGGGTCCCCCAACTGTAGAGGACGGCCGTGGCCACCTTCCGTTTGTGGTACCGGTAGACGAGGAGGGCCTGGTCGACCCGGGCCACCGTCTTCGCCAGCGGCAGCCGCGCGACGAGCCGGTCCACCCGCAGCAGCGTCCGCAGCCGGCGGCTGTAGAAGACCGTCGCGGCGAGGACCACCGCCCCCATGAACGTCCCCATCACGATCTGGGCCACCCGGACGTGGGGGTCGGTCAGGCTGGCCGCGAGCGCCACCGCCCCGATCAGACAGACCGACACCAGCCCCAGGAACCGGTCCAGGAAGACGACGGTCACGGCCTCGGGCTTGTGGTGGGTCTGGGTGGCAATGTAGTAGGCCTTGACGAAGTCGCCGCCCGTCGCCCCGGGCAGCCAGTTGTTGAAGAACCAGCCGATGTACGTCAGGCG
>CAYTJE010000123.1:0-9629 GCA_964437855.1 uncultured Anaerolineales bacterium
GCCCAGCATGTCAAGCACCCGAAGCCGCACGACCCGAATGAGCCCTTCCCGCCGGACTACCTGCGGGCGCAGAGTACGGGGCGCCAGACCGGGAACTATCCGGCGCTCTGCCACGGTCTCTTCCGTATGGACCATCTCGAGCTCGACCCGGACAGCCTTCCCCCGGAGGAAATGGACCGGGGTGGGGACGGTTCCATCTTCGCCCAGAAGCGCGAGTGGGGCATGCGTCGCGTCCACGAGATCCCCGCTCGGACCAGTTGCCCGGCGGTCGCGAATCTTGAACAGGCTCTCCGCGGCTTCGGTTACGACACGCCCGCCGTCGAGGTGTATAACTACTGGGCGGAGACGCCCGCGGTCACCACCGACCGGGAGGACGTGAAATGGCTTCTGCTCGCGCGGCCGGCCGACAAGCGCCTGTTCCTGGTGTTACAGGGCTGGGCGCGCAAGCCCGGGCCGGTCACGGTGCGGTTTGATGCGAAGGTGATCGGCTTCGCGCCCGGGGGGCCTGTCGTCGACCTCGAGACCGGCCGGCGTTTCGAGGTGTTGCGGCCCGGGGGCGTGACCGTGGAGATGGCGGCGCCCTACGACCTGAAGGTGCTGGGCGTCGGGGAGCCCGCGCTGCCCGCGGGCGTGGTATTCCGCGACGAGTTCAACGACGGACCGAGTCCGCGATGGACCAACCTGAACAGCGTGTCGGTCCGGGACGGCGCCCTGCGCTTCGGCACGAACGGGAGTCCCTGGCGGGGGCCGGTGCGGATCGAGATGTGGCAGGGGCTGAAGCGCCCGTGGAAAGACGCCACCCTGGAAGTGGCGTTCCGCCTGTCGAAGGCGCCCGAAGAACGAGTGAACACGCTCGTCCTCTTCACGCGTGCCCAAGCGCCCGGCTGGAGCGAACATGGGCTCAGTCATACCCGACTCGGCCACGGCTGCCAGGCCTTCCATCTGCGCGCCGGACCGGAGGGCGAGCCGTGGGAGTTGGTCCGCAAGTGCCGAAACGAAGGCGGCCGGCAACAGGGCGACAACGTCCACAGCCGGTTCGGCGCGGTCGACGACACGTGGCACACGCTGACGGTGGTCATGGACGGGCCGAAAACCACCGTGCGTTTCGACGGGGAAAAGGTGGCCGATTATGAGGACACCCCGGCCGACGGCGTGGGCTTCGGTCTCCATGGGGCGAAGGGGCTTTCAGGCGAGTGTTACGTGGACGTCGAACACGTAACCCTTTACCGTGAGGAAGAAGATCGAGAGTGACGAGCAACTTGCCGCACCGACGCCCGTTCCGACACGTTTGAGGCTTCCGGCCCGTTGCACGAAACCGATGCGTCAGCCCCTGCAAACGTGGGAAGTGCTCGTCGATGCCACGGGGCGCGCCGGAATCGCCAGTAAGACCGACGAGGGGCGTGTGATATCACCCTGAGGGCCGGGGAGCCTGCTCAGACAGGAGGCCTCGGCATCGGCTCCGACGCCGGCGGCGGACGCGGACAATCAGCATCTGGGCCTGGGCAATGCCCATCAGGTAGGCGGTGCCGGACTCGGTGAACTCCATGCGCGGCAGGAGGCGTGGGTGGGCGCCGTCGGGCACCTGTCCGCCCGACCAGGTCGCCGGATCGTGCCAGTCGCCGTCGGCGCCGCCCGCGCCGGCGCCCTGCCACTCCGTCACCTCGAACGTGCTGGCCTTGTTCAGGTGGACCACGCCGCGGTAGTTGGGCATCCGCAGGACGCCGCTGTCGAACGTGTAGTCGAACTCGGTGAAATCCTCGTTGCTGAACTCGCGGCTGTTGTCGGCCAGTGTGAGGGTCCGGGCGGCGGTGTCGATGGCGTACACAGTGACGGCATGCGTTGACTGGTAGAATGGGCCGGTGCCGCCGTCGTTCCTGCAAACCGGGACCCGTCCGGCGCGATGCGCGAGAGCGTCCCGGCCTCCACACGGACGGCCTGGTCCGCGTCGAGCCGCCGCTGCGGGCCGTCCTGCGGCGTCACGTCGACGCGGCCGCGGAAGACGTGCACCTCGGTCGCGCCGGCGGGTTCGGCCAGCATGCCGAACTCCGTGCCATGATCCACGACCTCCGCGTCCGGCGTGCGGACGGTGAACCCCTTCGCCTCCTCCGGCACGGCGGCCCAGAGGGTGCCCTCGCTCAGGTCGACGGCACCGGCCGACGCCAGCCGCACGCGAGCCCGCCGCTGGAGCGTGATCGTGGCGCCGGTCGTCAGGGCGATCTCCGCCACGCCGCCCTCCAGCCGGAGGGCCTGGCCGGGATACAGCGCCTCCCCCGGCGCGAGGCCTGACCCGGCCTGCCAGCGGCAGTCCACCGCCCCCGCGAGATGGCCGATCAGGGCCGGTCCAAGCCCGCGCAGCACCGCGAAAGCCGCGGCGGCCAGGGCCACGAACACCGCCGCCGGGACGTTCAGCCGATTCGCCGCGACCTGGCCGAGACGCTCAGGCCGTGGCTCGAAGGAAAGACGCCCGGCCGGCCCGTCTTCAACATGCCCGACAAGCCCGTCAAACTCGTCCAGGCCGACCTGGGCGCCGCCCGGGAAGCGTGGATCGAGGAGGCAGCGTCGAAGAAGACTCACAAGGAGCGCGAGAAAACCTCGTTCCTCGAGTACCGCGACGCGGCCGGACGCGTGGCCGACTTCCACGCCCTGCGGCACACGTACATCAGCCGGTTGGTCCGAAGCGGCGTAAACGTGAAGGTCGCCCAGGAACTCGCCCGTCACTCGACGCCCACACTCACCCTCGGCCGCTACGCCCACGTCCAACTGCTGGACCAGACGCAGGCGCTGGATGCGCTGCCGAGCATCGAATCGGGCAAGTCGAAACACGAAGGCGTGCGCGCCACGGGAACGGATGACGCCCTGCCCCGCCGCTAGACCTGCCCAGCCAAAGCCCAACGCCAGAGTGTCAGGCCGCCTTCCTCCGTCTTCGACGGGCCAGCAGCCCCAAACCCCCGAGGGCCAGCAGCGCCAGCGACGCGGGTTCGGGCGTGAGCGTCGTCGCGCCCAGGGGGACGCCGTCCATAACGAGATTCTTCACGACCACGACGTTCGCCCCCGTGAAGCGCACGAGCCCGCCGTCGGCGATTTCGAGCGTGTCGAGATGCTGGTCGTGGCCGAAGTCGAGTTGCGCCCCCTCCACGAGAATCGAGAGATCGGCGTCGTCCATGTCGCCCGTGCCGCTCGCGTCGGTGTTCATCGCGACCGTGCCTTCCGTGATGGCGAAGAGCGCGCCCGGCCCGTGATCCTGCGGGCGGTCGATGACGAGCAGGCCCTCGCCGGTCTTGGTGATAGTATGGCTTCCGGAATTGTCGAGCAGGCCGCCGGCGCCGAAGACGAGCGTGCCGAGGGCCTCCCCTTCAATCTCCAGCGCATCGTCGACGATCACGTCGACGGCCACGGTCGCCAGCCCGTCGCCGGCCGAGACGGTTCGGGCGACCACCGCCAGGTTGTCGCCCTGAAGGGCGGTGTCGGCCTCCAGCGTCAGGGCGGAGGCGTAGAGCGCACCGCCGGGCGCGGCGTCGTCGACGAGGCTGACGGCCTGGCCGGCCTCCAGCGTCACGCCGCCCCAGGCGAAGTTCTCGGTCCATCCCCCGCCGGCCGCACCGGTGACCGTGAAGGTATGGGCGTCGTCGTCGCCGGGCAGGAAGAGGAGGTCGGCGTCGGCGGTGTCCCAGGCGGCGGCGTTGGTGGTCTCGGAGAGGAAATCGCCGCGGACGAGGAAGCGGTCGCCCGCCCCGCCCACGAAGGCGCCACCGGCCGCCACCTGGACGTCCTGGAAGTAGTTGTCCGCCGGGTCGCTGACGTACGACCCGCTGCCGCTGTACGTGCCGAGAAACGTGACGGTCGTGTCGGTGACCTTGATGTCGCCGGCGTTCGTGACGTCGCCGGTGAAGACGGCGGGCTGGTACCGGACCTCGATCTCGCCGCTCGCCTGGTTGACGACGAAACCCTCGACGGTGGCCGATCCCCCCGAGAGGACCATCTCGTTGTAGTTATCGAGACGGGTCGAGCGGAACGTGCCGTACCCCGCCACCTGCCCGTAGTTCGTGACGTGGTCGGTCTCGAACACGCCGCCCGCGAGGCTGATGCTGCCGTAGGAGTAGCCGAGCGAGTTCGGGACGGCGAGTTTGTTGCCGGTCGAGACGCTGATGCGGCCGGCGGCCTGGTTGCTGACCGCCCCCGTCAGGACGAGGGTGCCGCCGGCCGGCTCGATGAGGCCGTCGTTGGTCACGTCGCACGCCACCGTGCCGAAACCACCGAGCGTGCCCGCGTTCTCCAGGGCGGTGCCTGCCAGTTGACCGACCGCGTCGGCCATCTGGACGAGGCCCGTGTTCGTGAACGTATCCTTCTGGACCTCGAGCCGCCCGCCCTGGACGGCGAGGGTGCCGGCGTTCGTCAGGGCACCCGTGCCGCTGATGAACCCGTAGCCTCCCAGGGTGCCGTCGTTAACGACGCCGGCGTCGCCGCCGAGGATGCCGCCGGCCATGGCGACGGCGCCGTGGTTCGCGAGGCCGTCGCCTTCGGCCCAGATCCCATATTCCGGCGCGACGGTGAGCGTGGCGTAGTTCTCGATGCCGGCGTCGGCATGGAAATCGCCCGCCGGCACAAACAGGCCGCGGTGCTCCAGGAACCCGTGGAACCGTCCGCCCTCGTGCCGGAACGTCCCGTGGTTGACGAGGGTGTCGTAGAAGTTGCCGGCCTCCATGAGGAAGGTACCGTTATTGGTGAGCAGCCCCCGGAGATCGGACCGGCCGCGAATCGAGCCGGAGTGCAGGCGGACCTCGGCGTCGTTGGTGAACTCGTCGGCCGACAGGCTGCCGCCGTCGATGTCCATGGCATAATAGGCCGTATGCTGGACGGTGTTGGCGAGAAACTGACCGCCGAGGAGCCGGAACGTGCTGAACGATGCGGAGTCGAGGTGGTTGGCGGTAAACGTGCCGCCCTCGATGGCGAGATCGCTGAGCCAGGTAAGGGTCAGGGCGCCGTCGACGCCGGCCGTGCCGTCCGTCATGGTGTACAGGCCGCGGCCTCCGCCGGCGCGGCCGAGGTCCAGGTTGCCGTCCACGTGATGGTCGCCGCCCGACTGGGTGAACGTGGCGATGGCGGCGTAGCCGAGCGTTTCGTTGCCGTGGACGGCCAGGTCGCCGCCCGAGAGGTCGTAGACGGCAGAGCCGCCCGGTTGCCAGGCGAGATACAGCGACCCGCCCACGTCGTGCGTGCCGCCGGACTGCTCCATCCCGGCCCATTCGGAGTAGCCGAGGTACTCGTCGCTTCGGACGTCCAGGACGCCCGTGCCGGAGAGCGTGTAGTTAGCGTGGCTGCCGGTCAGCCGGGCGTGGAACAGGATCTCGCCGACGGTGAAGGTGCCGCCGGAGTGGTCCACGGTGCCCTCGCCGTTCCGGCCGACGTAAGCGTGAGTCGGGGTCTCCAGGGTCCCGCCGCTCAGGGTGACGGAGCCCTCGCCCTGGTCGTCGCTTCCGATGCGGATGCCGCCGTCGGCCGTCAGCGTGCCGCCCTCCTGGGTCAGCGTGCCCACCCCGTTGTAGCCCACGTGCAGGCATCCTGCGGCGTGGAACGTGCCGGTGCCGCTCAGGTGATACGTCCCCGTGGCGGGCCCGCCTGCGCCGGAGTGGGTGCCGAGGTACACGTCGCTGCCGGCCGTGTGAGTCCCGCCCGTCTGGGTGAAGGTGCCGTCGGCGTCGTAGCCGATGTGCTGGGTCCCGTCGACGACGAGGTCGGCGGTGCCGGAAAGGGTGTACGAGCCGTCGGCCCGATACCAGTCATCGTGCGTGAAGCCGAGGTAGAGGAGGTTCTTGAAGTGGGCCGTGCCGCCGTCCTGGACGACCGCGCCGGTGCCGTACTTGCCCACCATGGCGGCGGCGTCGACGGTGAGTTCGCCCGTGCCGCTGAGGTCGTAGGTGCCGTCGCCCAGGGGGGCGTCGGGGTTGGTGTTGGAGCCGCTGCCGAGGGTCAGCACACCGTGGACGTCGTGGTCGCCGCCGGTCTGCGTGACGGTGCCGGTGCCGAATCCGCCGACCATGGTGCCGCCGGTGTCGAGGATACCGCCCGCCAGGGTGAGGGTGCCCTCGCCCGAGGTCACGTCCGGGGGACTCCCGGTGTAGGCCGGGCCGATGCCCAGGGCGCCGTCCACGGTGGTGGTCCCGCTGGTCTGGGTGAAGCGGCCGGTGCCGACATATCCGACGTCCATGTCGCCGTGAACGGTGAGCGTGCCGCCGGAGCCGAGGGAATACTCCCCGTCCGAGCCGGGCATGTGGCCGATACACAGGTCCGTGCCGACCGTATGGGAGGCGCCGGTCTGGGTGAACGAGCCCTCCCCGTAGTCGCCGACGGTGACGCCGTTTGTCACGTCCAGCACGCTGGAGCCCGAGAGCGTGTAGGCGCCTTCGCTGGAGGTCACGCCACCTTCCTCGCCGAGGACCAGGGTATCGCACACGGTGACGGTGCCCCCCGTCTGCTCGACTGTGCCGGACCGGAAGGTGTCCGTGAGGCTATCGTAGTAGCCGACCGTCAGGGCCCCCGTGGTGAGCGTGCCGTCGTCCAGGTCGTAGAGGGCCGCGCCGCCGGGGTCGCCGACGTACAGGTCGGCGTCCACGTCCGCCTGGCCTCCGGTCTGGTGGAGCGTGCCCGGGGCCGGCCCGCCCATCGGGTTGACGCAGCCCACGTAGACGGTGTCGGCGACGAGTTTCCCGCCGTCCAGGCTGTAGCCGGCCCCGGCCTCGGCGCCCAGATACACGGTGTCGGTGACGTTAACGGTGCATCCGCCGGATTGGTCAAACTGGCCGCTCTCGAACCCCCCGATCCTCAGGAACGGCGTCGTCAGAGAGCCTCCCTGGATGTTGTAGTGGCCGGTGTCGTCCCTCACGACCACGTGGAACGACACGGCGAACTCACCCGCCCGTTGATCGACGGTGCCGCCATAAACGTGAATTTCCTCCGCGTTCAGGGCGTCGCCGCTGGAGGCGAAGAGGGTCATCGTGCCCGTGCCGTCAGCATCGACCCGGACGATGTCGAGTTCCTCGTCGGGGTAATCGCTGTAGTAATAAACGGTGATGTCCTCCGCACCGTCGTTGATGACGTTGGCCGTATCGTCCGCGCGGGGATGGCCGTTGGGGTTCCACCGGCTCGTCTGGTTCCAGTTTCCGCTGCCGCCGGCCCAGTCCCAATCGTAGTCGGTGGCGCGTGCGGCCGTGGCCACGATGAGAAGCAGGCCGCAGGCCACGACCGAAGCCGCCGCCCGGGTCGGAAATCGCGAGTGCGCTTGCCCTGTCATCGTCCCTCTCCTTTGCTCGAGACCCGTACCGGGGCCGCAGCCGCGGCCCGCCTTGTCAGAGCGCGAACGCAGGGGGCCGGTCGGTGCGGCGACGAGCCGCCGTGACGTGCCTCCCCTCCCCGGTGAAGGCCGGGCTTGGGCCGGACGCTTCGCGCCCTCTCGCCGATGAGAAAGGGGCCGGCCCGCCTGTGGCGGACTGACCCCGGGTGCGCTTCCTGCCCTATTCTTAGGACTACTTTACCCCAGGGATTACAGAAGTCAAACGCTTTGCCAGTCGAAACAGGGCGCAGGAGCCACCTGCGCTCTGGCACCTCGATGTAGCCCGACCTTCGCTCCTTCCACCCAAACGTCAACTTGGAAGGCTTCTTCAGCCGCTGACCGGAGCGGCACACGTTTATCACACGTCTGGCCCGCTCCGGCGTCGCCAAGAGCCTGGCCCGCCACTCGACCATCATCAGCCTCGCAATGGACCACTACACGCACACCTTCATCGAGGACGAGCGGTCGGCCCTCCCGCGGTTGCCGGGGCTGGGGGTTAACCAGGACGGAAACCGGGGTAAACACTACACGAGTTGCCCATATGGGTGCGCAGCGTCAGAAGTCCACACCGCCCACTGCCACCAGTGCCAAAGTGGCCTGTTGCGGGGCCACCGTCATTGTGCCACATCAATGCCGTTCGCGGTTACTCCGTCTGTGCCGGCGCCGCGACGCGCACCTCTCCGCCTGGCACGGCTCCTGCGGGTAACCCGTAGGGCTCCGGACGTGCTCTCGAGTGCATTTACATCGTGGCATGCTATCCCGTGCAACGAGTCGCACCGGAGCGGCGCACGCACCCGCCCAGGGTTTCAACGCGGTCAGTCGCCCAGCGGTTTGAGACGGATGTTCCTGAACTGCACCTTGTCGCCGTGGTCCTGCAATCCGATGTAGCCGGGACCGTCCGCGACTTTGAGGCGCTGGGGCAGTTTCGTGGCCAGGATGACTCTGCCGTTCAGTTCCACCCGGACGTTGCGGTCGGCCACGGTCAGGACCATGCGGTTCCACGCCCCGGCGCGGGCGACGTCGGCCGCCGGCGCCACGAGACCGTACAAGGCGCCGCAACTCTGCTTGCTGGGCTTGCGATCCTTCCGCGGCGGGATGATCTGGACCTCGAGGCCCGTCTGCGCCGGGTTCGCCGGGTCGGCGGTGCGGAAAAACACGCCGCTGTTGCCCTGGCCGAGGAACTGCAGGGCCAGGATGAAATCGTCGAACTGCCGGCGGGTCCAGAGGGTGCCGGCGCCGGGGTCGAGCGTCAGGACACCGTCCTTGACCGTCCATCCGGCACCGGGCGGGCCGCCCTCGGCGTTCCGCCACGCACCCAGGTCATCGTCCGGCACCAGCCGGTAGAAGCCCTCGTCGTCCCGCGGAAGGTCCGCGAGTGTCGTCGGTAGCGCCAGCGGCCGGACCACGCACAGGTCCCACGTCTTGTTCGCCCCGGGCCGGGCGAAGAAGAGTTCCTTCGTCGCGGAAACGTAGTGGAGACTCCGGCCCAGGAGCGGCTTGCCGCCGACCGTCACCGGTGCCGGGGCGCCGAACGGCGCATCGGCCTCCGGGCGGGTCGCCATCGCCACGGTGGCCGTACGGCCGCCGCCGTCGTTGAACAGGAGCGTCCGCCCGTCGGACAGAAGCATCGGCCAGGTGATGACGCGGGGCTCGTTCAAGCCCTTCCGGGAGACGGCCAGCGGCCGGGGCCGGGACCACGGGGCGCCGCGGCGGCGGCGTACTGTTTCTGACGGACCTCGGCCACCCGCCGGGCCCCCTCGGCCGCCTGCACGGGCACCTGGGCGGCGAGGAACCGGGCCGCCTCGACGGCCGTCGGATACCCGTCGGGATGGGCGGCCGCGAGGTTGTAGGTCTCGTTGCAGAGGACCGTCAGCAGGGCAGGGGTGCCGGGCGCCTGGCGGGCGGCAGAGAGGAGACGTTTGGCGAGGGCGACGTCGTCGGCCGGCTCGCTCGTGGTGCGGACGCGCTCCACGTCCTGACCGTAGAGATTCTCGAACGCCTCGGCGGCCTGGCGGGCCGCCGCGTCCGACCGGCCGTCCTCGGTTTCTTTCTGGTTCGCTCCTCCTGGGGACGCCTCGGCAGTCCCCGCCGCAACGGCCCTCGGGATGCCACCGGCTGTCATCCACCCGGTGAGAAGAATGGCAAGGCACCAATATCCGGAAGAAATAACGTGCCGTCGCATGCCGGCCCCCTACATTGGGGCGTTGCGCAACCTTAACGTACGACATTATGCCGAACGGGATGGCCGTGTCAAAGGCTTGCCTGGGAAAACGACGGGGAATACGTCCTTCTCTTAAAACTG
>CAYTJE010000124.1:0-9622 GCA_964437855.1 uncultured Anaerolineales bacterium
CATTCGGGGCGTGGCGCAGCCTGGAAGCGCGCTTGACTGGGGGTCAAGAGGTCGCTGGTTCAAATCCAGTCGCCCCGACCACGCGAGGGACCGGTCCTTCTGGGCCGGTCTTTCGCGTTGGGCCGCAGGCCGCCCGAGGCCTGGTTCGGCCTACCGCCCGCGGGGCCGGAGCAATGCCAATCCGCCCGCCAGGGCCAGACGCCGGGCGACGTATCGTACGCAAACGGCTGCGCCGGCTCGGTCCGATCAGTACTGGTTGAACGGTGCGCCCGACGCGTCGGTCTCGTCGTCGGCGCAGTTGGCCCGGACCTGGCCGGTCGTCTCGTTGTAGTACCAGGCGGCGTCGGCCGCGCTGGCGCCGGGCGGCGTGTCGGTGAAGGTCGTCTTGCCCCGGTTCTCCCCCACCGGAAGGGGAGGAATCGCCTGGAGGTACGGCCCGAAGATATGGTCGTTATCCTTGGTGGCCACCGGGGCGGACGTGTGACTGTGGTCGGTGTACCCGGTCAACTGGCCTTCGATGTCGTCGAGGCGGGGGTAGCCGCCGCCGTGCTCGGCGGCGAAGAGGTCGATGGCGTTCCGGAGGGCGGCCAGGTCGCCGGCGACGGCCGACTCGGCGGAGCCGGCGGTCCCCCGGCTCAGGCGCGGGATCGCAATGGCCGCGATGATCCCGATAATCACGACCACAACAAGCAGTTCCAGGATGGTAAAGCCGCGTGGGCGGGTCCGGATGGTCTGTGGCACGCCGCGCTCCGAATAGTGGAGGCGCCCCTTGCCCCCCATGGGCGCATGGCACCGCTCCTCTGTATCGGCCGTGGGCAGGGACACACTTCAGGGCATCCGGAGCGGGCGTGGTGACAGAGGACGTTTGGCGGGGGTGGCGGCGGGGGGCCCCGTCCGGCGTCAGAGCGGCTTGATGTTGCCGGTCGTTTCCGGTTTGCGCTTCTTGCGCGGCTTCTCGTCGGCCTTCTCGTCGGCCTTCTTACCGGTCTTCTTGGCCTTGGCTTTCTTGGACGGCTTCGGCTTGCGGTTGGGTTCCATCTTGTCGGGCTTGCCCCAGCGGCGCTGTTCGGGGGGCGTCTTGGCATACCCCTGGCAGTACGCCACGAGAATCTTGACGAAGGGTTCAACGCGGTCGGCGTACTGGGGGTTGATGGCGTCGCGGAGAACCATGGTCAGGACGCGGACGGTGGGTCCGCCGCCCGGGTACAGCGGCGCGATAGCGACCGGGCTGAAATCCTTGAGCCTCTTCCTCTGGTTCTTATTCAGCGCACGGAGGTCGGGCAGGGTGCCCAGCCCCCAACCCCCCTGGGGCACCTTGACCTCGATGGCCAGGGCGCCGGTCAGATCGACGAGGTCGTGGTAGTACTGCCAGGACCTCTCCCCCCTGGAGGGCGGGCTGTGTCCCGCCTTCTTCGGTTCCCCCCCGTCCGAGGAGGGGGGCGGGATCGCGCCCCCATCGCGGTCCAACGGCACCGACAGGGGATTGTTGGGCGACCGGCCGGCTTTGATCATGACGCCGTAGATCTTGAAATGGGCCCGGCCGGCCCCCTGGGCAATCGTCCAGGCCCGGACGAACTGGCCCCGGGTGATGGGCTCGTCGCTTATCAGGACGATGAAGCGCCGGCTGTGGAGGCCCGGGCTGACCCACTTGCTGCGAGCGATCGACTGATGCAGGGCGCCGGCCCATTCCTCGGCACCGACCGGGCCGAAGATATGCGCCTCCCGCTTCAGGAACGCCCCCAGGGCCGCCGTGCTGGAGGTCAGCGGCTGACACTTGACGATGCCGCCCGGCGAGAACAGCGTGACGCCGACGCGCGGTTCCCGGGCCACCAGGCGGAACGCCGCCACCATGACGGCCATGTCGTGCTTGAGGCGTTCGATCTCCGGGCGCATCGACCGGCTGCAATCGAGCGCGATGGCGAAATCGAAGTTCTGGAGTTCCAGCCGGCCCAACTCCAGTTCGTCGTGCCATGTCGGGTCGGCCAGGTCGATCGTCTTGGGGTCCACCGGCCCCTCGCAATACTGGGCCTTGAGGCGCTTCCACCCGTCCTCGGCCGGCGGATTGGCCGTAAACGCGTCCCGGTTCTCCTGCCACCACGCGGTGTAGACTTTCCGGGCCTGGGCGGTGCGGTTCCAGGGGACGCCGGCGCCGGCGGCCTGGAGCACCAGTTCGGCCCGGACGCCCGTGTTCGGGTTGCCCAGCGCCCGCAGCAGGTGAGTGACCAGGTCGGCGTCGCCCCACGACTTCAGGGCCCGGCCCATGGCGATCAGCGTGGGGACGTCCGAGGAATCGAGGCTGTTCGTGGTCTTGAAGAGGTCCGTGAAGTAGGTGCGGCTGCGGCGGGTAATGGGCACGGCGCTGAGCATCTCGAGCAGCCCGATCCGCAGGTCGCCGTTGAACAGGTCCTCTTCGACCATCTTCCAGGTCTGCGCCTGCCAGGTCTTGAACTGCTCGTCGGTCAGGAGGCGGGCCCGGCTGAGCACCACCTGCCAGGCCACCAGTTTACCGACCGGCTCGGGCTCGGCCTCCAGACGCTCCAGGATCGCCCGGGTGGCTTCCTCGAGGGGGAGGCGGGAGAGGCTGATCACCGCCAGCGACCGCAGGATCCAATCGGGGCTTTGCAGGCGGAGTTTGTACTGGGTGACCAGCGTCTGGAACCGTCGCTGAATCTTCTCCTCGCGCGACAGAATACGGACGTCCGGTTTGGGCAGTCCCGACTCGGCGGCCTCCGGCTTCTCCTTCGGGTCCGACGTCCCCGAGCCCTTGGCACCGAGCGCGGCTCCGCCCGTCGCCACCACCAGCACGGCCGCCAACACGATACATCCCGTGCGACTGAACCACGTCATGGTCACCTGTCCTCGCCAAACCCCACCGGATTACGGGTTTATCCTGCGCCGCCCCGAGGGCACGCGCCCTCGCGGGGCCGGCCGCCTGAGATTATAAAGGGGCGGCCGGGGCCCTTCAAGCGCCACCACATGGGCGTGCGCAGGCGGTCCGCGCGGCGCAAGCGCCGCGGCGAACACCACGCGCCGCCGCACGCGCAGGGCTCCATGAGATAATACGGACACCGAGGGCGAATTCGCCCCAAAACCTTGCGCCTCCGCGGGTTGGCGAGGGGGTTGCGTGACCGCCCCGGCCCCGGTATGGTGCGCCCGAGGGCGCGCCGCACGGCCGGCAAGGTGCGGCGGCGCAGACCGCGGCCCGTCCACCCTCGCCACGCACGGGAGACCTGCCATGGACGTCACGTACGAGGACATCGCCGGGATGATCGACCACTCGCTCCTCGCGCCCACCCTCACCCGGGACGACCTGGACGACGGGTGCCGGCTGGCCGTCGATTACCGTGTCGCCACCGTCTGTATCATGCCGTTCGGCCTCCAACGGTGCGCCGAACTCCTGGCCGGCACCGGCGTCCTGCCGACCACGACGGTCGGCTTCCCGCACGGCGGGCACCTGACCGCGATCAAGGTGGCCGAGGCCGAACGCGCCCTCGCCGACGGCGCCCGGGAACTGGACATGGTCGTCAATATCTCGAAGGTCCTCTCCGGGGCCTGGGACGACGTCCGCGACGACGTCCGGGCCGTCGTCGACACCGCCCACGCCGCCGGCGCCAAGGCCAAGGTCATCTTCGAGAATGGCTACCTCGCCGACGAGCACAAGATCCGGCTGTGCGAGATCTGCGGCCAGGTGGGGGCCGACTGGGCCAAGACCGCCACCGGCTTCGGCCCCGGCGGCGCCACGCTCCAGGACCTCCGGCTGATGCGCGAGCACTGCCCGCCCGGGGTCCAGGTGAAGGCGGCCGGCGGGGTCCGGACCCTCGACGCCCTGCTCCAGGTCCGGGCCGCCGGCGCCACCCGCGTCGGCGCCAGCCGCACACGCGACATCCTCGACGCCTGCCGAGAACGGCTGGGGACGTAGCGGCGGCCGGCCCGCGCCCGCCGCCAGAACCGGCCTTGCACCGGGCGCCGGGGTATCCTTAGGACACCCACGTCGCCCGATAGCCGCTGAACGGGGGCGCTCCCATGGAAGAGACCGAAGCCCTCCGGGCCGAACTCGAACATTACAAGGCCGAGCGCGAACGCATCCGCGACATTGTCGGCCAGATCGGCGGCAAGTCGACCGAGCGGCGCGATTTCGTGATCAACATGATCTTCCTGGGCCCGGTGGTCGGGGCGTTCGGCTTCGACCTGGTCCGCTCGCTCCTCGGCTGGCGGATTCCCTTCCTGCCGCAGCACGTCCTGCTGGAGGTGGCCGTCCTGCTCGTCTCCCTGAAGATCATCTGGATGATCCACACCCAGGCCAAGGCCAGCCACTTCCAGTTCTGGATCCTCTCGAGCATCGAGTTCCAGACCAACATGCTGACCCGCCGGGTCAGCGATCTGGAGGACGCCACCCGCAAGGCCCGCGCCGCCGAGGCCGAGGCCGCGGGCGGCGCGCGTGACGCGCCCGACGCCTGACCCCGCCGGGCCCCAAGGCCGTCATTCTGAGTGAGCGCAGCGAACGAAGAATCTCGCCGTGGCCGCGGCCGTTTGTCCGGAATGCCAAGGCAAGATTCTCACTGCGCTTGGGGCACTGCGCTTCGTCGCCCGTACGGGCTCCGCAGAATGAGATCCACAAACCTTGCCGTTGCCGTCCAGGATAGACGCCTTCCCCCGCGCCCCTGCCGCGCCTATACTTGCCGGGAGGAGGACGCGATGCCGCACCACGCCCACGGACCGCCGGCCGCGCTGCTCGCCGGGTTGGCCCTCTGCGCCGCCCTGGCCGCGGGCGGGTGCCGATCCCAGGAGGAAGGAGGCGCCATGAACGCGTCACCCGAGCCCGCCGATCCGCCGGCCGAGGCGCCGCCATCGCCCGCGCCCGCCAGGGCCGAGGCGGAGGCGGCCGACCGTCCCGCGTCCACGGCCGTCGCCACCTTCGCCGCCGGCTGCTTCTGGGGCGTCGAGCACACCTTCCGCCAGGTGCCCGGCGTCGTCGACACGGTGGTCGGTTACACCGGCGGCCACACGGAGCACCCGACCTACAAAGAGGTCTGCACCGGCACGACCGGCCACGCCGAGGCCGTCCGCGTCACCTACGACCCGTCGAAGGTGACGTACGAGCGGCTGCTGGAGGTCTTCTGGAACTGCCACGACCCCACCACGCCGAACCGCCAGGGGCCGGACGTGGGGTCGCAGTACCGGTCGGCCATTTTCCGCCACGGACCGGAGCAGGAGGCGGCGGCCCGGGCGTCGAAGGCCGCCGCGGACGCCGCCGGACGGTGGGGCGGCCGGACCATCGTGACCGAGACCCGGCCCGCCGGCCCCTTCTGGCCGGCCGAGGACTACCACCAGCGGTACCTGGAGAAGCGCGGCCGGGCGACCTGCCGCGAGGGGTGAGACCGGCGCGGCGGTCAGTCTTGACCGCCGCGTCCTTGGCGACCGCGTGGTACCCGTGACCGGAGACCGCGCTTCGACCATCCGCCCCGCCCCCCATCCTTGACACCCGCGCGGCCCGGCCGCATAATCACCCTCACATCTAACCGCCGCTTCTGATGCATGGAGGTCCGCCATGGCGCATCGCTTCCGCCCGTTCCTGCCCGCCCTTCTTGCCGCCTGTGCACCCCTCGCCCTCGTCGGCTGCGAGCAGCCGGAGCAGTTGATGAAGTTCCCGATGGTCGACTACAACCGTCCCCTGCCGCCGGGGACCCAGGCGCTGCGGAAGATCACCGACCCCGGCCGCATCCCCGATTTCACGCGGGCCTCGGCCCAGCGGCACCGGCTCGTCGAGGCCATCGACCGCAGCCTCCACTACCTGGCCAAGCCGTCCAGCCACGACCCTTACCCGTCCAACGGCATCACGCACGAGCGGGTGGTGGCGAGCCTGAAATCGTTCCGCGGCCTGCTGGAGGCGAACCTCTCGCCCGCCCAAATGAACGCCGCCATCCGCAAACGGTTCGACGTGTACGAATCCGTCGGGTGCGACATGAAGGGCACCGTGCTCGCCACCTGCTACTACACGCCCATCTTCGAGGGGTCGCTCCAGCCTACCACCAACTACCGCTGGCCCCTGTACGCCAAGCCGCCCAACCTCCAGAAGCGGCCCGACGGCAACCCCCGGCGCCCATGGCCCGACCGCCGGACCCTCGAATCCTCCGGCGCCCTCGAGGGCCTGGAACTCGTGTACCTGGCCGACCCGTTCGAGGCTTACGTGGCCCAGGTCCAGGGGTCGGTCAAGGTCCGCCTGCCGGACGGGTCCATCCGCACGTACGGATACACGGCCAATAATGGCCATGAGTACCAGAGCATCCGGGCGATGCTCGTCGAGGAGGGGAAGATCGGCCGGTACGCCGGCCTGCCGGAGATGATCGACTACTTCGACGCCCACCCCGACCAGGTCCGGGCCTACACGTGGCGGAACCCGCGGTACGTCTTCTTCGCCCCCATCGAGGACGGCCGGCCGCGCGGCTGCCTCAACGAACCCGTCACGACCGGCCGGACCGTCGCCACGGACAAGGCCATCTTCCCGCCGGCCGCCCTCGGCTTTCTGACCACCAAACTGCCGGTCGTGCGGCGCGGCCAGATCGTGACGGCCCCGTACCGGGGGTTCGTGCTGGACCAGGACGCCGGCGGCGCCATCCGGGCCCCCGGCCGGTGCGACCTTTACCTGGGCGTCGGCGACGAGGCGGGCGAACTGGCCGGCCGCGCCAAGAACGAGGGACGACTCTACTACCTGTTCGCCAAGCCCGCCGAGCGGCCCCGCCAGGGCGAAGCCACGCTCCGTCGGGGCGAAGCCCGGCCCACCGGCGCCCTGCGGACCACGAAGGAAACCGGTGCGCCCTGAGGAGACCGCCATGCGACCCGCCGCGGCCATCCTGCTGCTGGCCCTTGCCGCCGGTGCCGCGCCGGCCAACGACGAGTTCCCGGCGAATGCGCGGTGGGTCTCCGCACCCACCGCGGTTGGCGATGTCATTTCGAGCGAGCGGAGCCCGTCGCCCGACGCCGCCGGCCCGCCTGTCGAAGGCCGGTGGCGGCCCATCCCCGAACTCACCGACGAGTTTGGCGGCGACCGTCTCGACCCGGCCACGTGGCACGACACGAACCCCTCCTGGAAAGGCCGCAAGCCCGCCCTCTTCCGCCCCTCGAACGTCAAGGTCGCCGGCGGTCATCTGCATCTGACCATGCGCGTCGAGGACGTGCCCGGCGCCCCCAAGGGCTACCACACCTTCACCTCGGCCGCTGTCAAGAGCAAGGCGACCGTCCGGTACGGGTACTTCGAGATCCGGGCCAAGGCGATGGCCTCGCGCGGCAGCAGCGCCTTCTGGTTCTACCGCGCCACGCCCGAGCGGTGGACCGAGATCGACGTCTTCGAAATCGGCGGCGGTGCACCCAAGCATAAGCGGGCCCTGCACATGAACGTCCACGTCTTCCGCACGCCCGAGGAGAAACGGCACTGGTCCAAGGCCGAGACGTACACGGCCCCGGCGGACCTGGCCGATGCGTTCCACGTCTACGGCCTGCTGTGGACGAAGGAGCGGATCGCGTGGTATTTCGACGGCCGGCGCGTCCGAACCATCAAGAACACGCACTGGCACCAGGCGCTGCACATGAATTTCGACAGCGAGACGATGCCCGACTGGTTCGGTCTGCCGGAGAAAGAGAACCTCCCGTCCACGTTCTCCATCGATTACGTGCGGTCGTGGAAATCCGCTGCCGCGAGGTCGTCCGAATCGCCCCGGCAGCGAACCGAACAAGGAGCCAAGCCATGACGTCCCTGTCGCGACGCCGCGTCTTGCGGCTGCTGGGCGGCCTGGCCGCCGGCGCCGGCCTCGCCGGCTGCGAGGTCAAGGTCGAGGAAACGATTGAGGAGGAGTCCGAGCAGGAGAAGCCGACCGGCACGCCCTCCGCCGAGCCATCGGGCGCCGCCAAACCCGCCGTCTACAAGTGCAGCAAGTGCGGGTACGTCTACGACCCGGCCAAGGCCGATCCGCCCACGCCGTTCGAGGACCTGCCCGACGACTGGACGTGCCCGAAGTGCGGGTCGCCCAAGAGCGCGTACAAGCCGGTCCTGTAGCGCGGCGGGTGCGTCCATACGGAGGCCTGTGCCGAGCCCCGCCGCCCACAAGGATGTCGTTCTGAGCGAGCGACGCCCGTACGGGCCGGGGCCTTGGCTGTGACGAGCGCGGCCCGGACGGGCCGCGCGGGGAAAGTTAAGCGCGGCGGGTACGGAGACCCGCCGCGCTTTTACGAGAAGCCCGCCGTGCGGGAAGGAATCCGCGTGGGTGCGGCGCACCCACCCTACGTGGGCTCTTGCCGGGCGTGGGTGGCGGCGCGGGAGCGGAACTGGCCCTTCAGCCCCGGCACGACCTCCCGCAGGCACTCCTCCACGCGCTCGACGAGCCGGACGGTCACCTCCCGCAGGACCTCCTCGGGCACCTTCTCCAGGTCGTCGCGGTTGTCCTTGGGCAGGACGATCTCGGTCAGTCCCTCGCGGTGGGCGGCCAGGACCTTCTCCTTGATGCCGCCGACCGGGAGGACGCGGCCCTGGAGGGTAATCTCGCCGGTCATCGCCACGTCTCGGCGGGCGGGGCACCCGCTCATCGCCGACGCCAGGGCGCAGATGACCGGCAGCCCGGCGCTGGGCCCGTCCTTGGGGGTGGCCCCCTCCGGCACGTGGACGTGCAGGTCCACCGCGTGGCGGGCGGGGACGACCCCCGGCCGGCTGCACCGCGACCGCACCCACGACAGGGCCGTCTTCACGGACTCCTGCATCACGTCGCCGAGTTGGCCCGTCAGGGTCAGGTCGCCCTTGCCGACCATGCAGGAACATTCGATGGCCATGCTCCGGCCGCCGGCCTCCGTGCGGGCGAGGCTCGTGACCGTACCGACGCCCTGCTTCGGGCCGGTCGGTCCCCGGTGGTACGGGGCCGGACCCAGGTAGGTCCGCAGGCGGTCCACCGTCACGGCGTGGGCCTCGGCGGGCGGCGTCTCGGCCGCGGCGCGGTCGGCGGCGATTTTGCGGAGCACCCGGGCCAGGCGTTTCCGCAGGGTCCGGACGCCCGCCTCCCGGGTGTACCGCTCGGTGAGGGCCCGGAGCACGTCGGGCGAGATCTCCACCGCCTCGGCCGCCAGGCCGTGGGCGGCCCGTTCCGTCGGCAGGAGGTGGCGGCGGGCGATCTGGACCTTCTCCTCCACCGTGTAGCCCGACAGTTCGATTACCTCCAGCCGGTCCATCAGCACGGGCGGGATGTTCGTGGCCACGTTCGCCGTGCAGATGAACAGCACCTCCGACAGGTCGAACTCGACCTCCAGGTAATGGTCGCTGAAGGCGTGGTTCTCGTCGGGGTCGAGCACCTCCAGGAGCGCCGAGGCCGGGTCGCCGCTCATCCCCTGGCCCATCTTGTCGATCTCGTCGAGCAGGAAGACCGGGTTGCGGACGCCGGCCTTGCGGAGGCTCTGGAGGATGCGCCCCGGCAGGGCGCCGACGTAGGTCCGCCGGTGGCCGCGGATCTCCGCCTCGTCCCGCACGCCGCCCAGGCTCTTGCGGACGAACCGCCGGCCCAGGGCCCGGGCCACGCTGCCGGCCAGGCTCGTCTTGCCGACGCCCGGCGGGCCGACGAAGCACAGGATCGGCTCGCGCATGTGG
>CAYTJE010000125.1:0-9597 GCA_964437855.1 uncultured Anaerolineales bacterium
TGAAGAGCGTGTGGGACATCGGCGCGCCGCCGAAGGACGAGAAGGTCTTCGGCAAACACCCGACGCAGAAGCCGGTGGCCCTGCTCGAACGCATCATCGCCGCCTCCAGCCACGAGAACCAGTTGGTCCTCGACCCGTTCTCCGGCTCCGGCACGACCGGCATCGCCGCGGCCAAGGCAGGGCGCCTGTTCGTCGGCATGGAGGCTGACGGCCGCTTCCTCGCCATGGCGACCATGCGATACGTCGGCGTGCCCCAGGCCGACCGGCCGGAGCGAATCCTGGCGGTCGTCCATGGTCACCAGGGACGAGAACCCGACGTTCTGTCTCTCGCGGAGCGTCAGCAGGTTTCCGAGCGGCAAGTCCGGTACTATCGCCAAGCCGCGGCGTTGCTGGGCCTTCTTGCCGTGCGGGGCGACCAGTGGCGCTTGACGCAAGCGGGCGGTGCCTTGTGCCGCGCGCCGCCCGGCAGATCGCGGCGTATGCTCGCAGGGAGTATCATGCAGAACGCGCTAGTTCGAAGGTCTTTGCTCGCAGCGCGGGGGGCACGAACCGCACAAGAACAGCGCGAGGCGGTTGCCGCGTTCCTGGCCCGAGCAACACCGCTCAGCCCCACCACCTGCAGACGCCGGGCGCAGACGCTTCTTGCATGGATTGACTGGGCCGCGCTACACCACGTCTAGAATGTCCCCTACCCCCGAATATGCTTGAATCCTTAGGCCGCAGTTCCTAGAGTGGTGATGCGTCA
This sequence comes from uncultured Anaerolineales bacterium, assembly GCA_964437855.1. GTDB lineage: Bacteria > Planctomycetota > Phycisphaerae > FEN-1346 > FEN-1346 > BS750m-G62. The sequence goes on from CAYTJE010000125.1 coordinate 746, forward strand.
CATTCATGAGGTCTGTGGCCATGCTGCGCGAGATGACCTGGAAACAGGCCGTGATGGATCAAGTGTTGGCACTCGTCAACGAGACGGGAAGCCCCGAGTTCACTCTTGGCCAGTTGTACGAACGCGAGCCGTACTTCCGCGCGCTTTTCCCCCGGAATCACCGCGTGCGGGCCAAGGTGCGTCAAATCCTGCAGTTTCTTCGAGACGACGGGCTTCTGATGTTCCAGGAACCCGGGCATTACGCCCTGAACATCGAGAGCCCGCACATCACCGAGGAGACCGATTCGCCTTTACCGGGCGGCCGCGACGTACCGGGCGTTCGCGAGGCCCGCAGACTCATTCGCATGCGGGATACGTGTCTCGGACTGGCGTTGAAGGAACTCTACCGGTACCGGTGCCAGGCGTGTGGGCAGTCTGTGCCGCTGAGTGAAGCGGATTACGCCGAGTCACATCACCTGCGGCCAGTGGCGTCGCCGCATGAGGGCCCGGACAGGCCCGGCAACGTCATCGTCCTGTGCCCCAACCACCACGTGATGTTCGACCGGGGGGCGGCGTCCGTTGAGCCGCAGACCCTGCGCCTCGTCCACGCCCGGGCGGGCGTGACCTTCCCCCATGCGCGCGTCCATCTCAAACGGCCCCACCGCCTCGCCAAGACGCACTTGGCGTATCACTTTCGCAACATCTTCCGCGGCTGAGTCAGCAGCCGGGTTACAGGTCGGCCTCGTCGATGCCTGCCATCTTCATCAGGTGGCGCTGGAGCCCTTTCTTGAGCGGACGGTTTGCGTGGACGGGAACCGAAAGGCGGACCTCGCTGCCGCTCTTGCCAAAGATGTGATGACTGCCTTGGACCCGCAAAAGCGTCCAGCCGTGCGACTCGATGAGGCGAGCGAGTTCCCGGCCGGACAGGGCTTTCATACGGCGATCTCGATGACACGGTCGTTCTTGCCCGGCCGGGGGGCCTGGACGTCGACCGAAAGGCATCCCTCGACCGCCTCGTAGAGGCTTTCGAGGAGTTCCTCGAACGTCTCGCCCTGGGTGGCACAGCCGGGAATGGCCGGGACCTCCGCCCAGAAGCCCCCTTCCTCGGCCGTGTGAACGATCACCTTCAGTTTCATGACGCCTCCTTGCGCGCCGGCAGCACTGCACGGCTTCGTGCACCCGCATCAGGATATCGGCCGAGGACCGGCCTGGCAAGTGGCCACGTGGCCGAAACGCGGCGGCTGCGCGGCGGGTGCGGAGACCCGCCGCGCACGACATAGCGTTGTAGCGTTACCACCCGTGGTAATACCCCACGCCGAAGCGGCCGCGCGGCCAGGGGCCGTACCAATGGTTATAATACCATGGGTCGTAATAATACGGGTGGTGGTAGTAGCCGGGACGGTAGTAGTGCACCTCCTCGATGCGGACGAACTTCGTGGTCACGGTGTGCTCGGCGCCGCCGCAGGTGTACGGCCACCGTAGGCGGACCGAGCCGAGGTCCGCCAGGTCGGTCTCGGCGGGCAGGGCGAAAACGAGTTCGTAGGTGGCGTCGGCCCCCCCGGCCACCGTGAGGGCGCCGGTGCGATTGCGGCCGGCGTAGGCGTCGGCGCCGCCGGCGGCGTGGCCCTCGTCGTCGAGGAGGCGCATCTCGGCGGGCCGGAGCGTAAAGGCCTTCTCGCCTTCGTTGTGGATCTCGATGCGGACGTGCAGCGTGGCCGACGCCACGCCCTTCTCGCCCGTCTCGGTCCGGCCGCGCGCCGCCAGGCGGACGGTGACGGCCGGCTTCCCGGTCGGCAGGCGATAGGTCCGCTGGGCGATCCAGCCCGCGCCGGCGGCCTGGGACTCGCCGGCCGGGCGGAAGTGCGTCCAGCCGGCGCCGCCGCACCCCGCCGACAGCAGGCCGGTCGCCAGAACCGCCGCCAGGACGGCGGCGCGCAGCAGGACGGCTCGTGCGCGGTGGGTCTCCGCACCCACCGCGCCGGCGCGCGGAGTGCGCGGCGGGTGCGGAGTTCCGCCGCGCGGTGATTGTACGCGTAGGCCAATCATGGTGTGGCCTCAACCCGCTGGTCGTTCTGCCCTATTGTACGCGCGGCGAGGCCCGTGGGAAAGGTTGTCCGGCGGGGGACACGACAAACAAGTGGCGGGCCCCCGGCACGCGGGTGCCACGGTTTGCTTGTCAAACCGTGCGTGCCGCTCGTGACACACCGATTGACAAGCAATCGGTGGCACCCCGGGACCAGTGTGCCACTTCTTTGTCGTGCACCCCCGGCGGCCCTCCGCCGCTTCCCGCATTGACCCGCCGCCCTCCGGCCGGTATCATGCACCGTTGCGGGTCGGCAGGGGGCCCGGTTCCTGCGCGGCGGGTACGTCCATACGGAGGCGTATGCCGAGACCTGCCGGGCGGCGGTGATCTCGAAAGGGCGAGACCGCATGAACGGGGCGGCGGCGGAGCGGGGCGCGGCAGCGGCCGGCATGATCCACCTGGGCCGGCGGTCCGCCTGGGGCCGGGCCTCGACGGCGGAGCGCTGCGGCCAGGCGGCCGGCCTCATCGTCCTGCTCGGCCTGCTCGGCGTGGGCATGGCCCTGGCGCCGTCGCCCACCGGGGCCGGCACGCACTGCCAACTCGGCCTGCCGCCGTGCGGCATGCTCGAGACGACCGGCCTGCCGTGCCCCACCTGCGGGGTGACGACGGCGTTCTCCCTGGCGGCGCACGGGCGGTTGGCCGAGGCCCTGCCCACCCAGCCGTTCGGCTTCGCGGTGTTTCTGCTCGCGGCGGTCGGGGCCGGGGGGCTGGCCCTGGCCCTGGCGACGCGGCGGAGCCTCCTGCCCCTGGTCACGCCCGGGCGGGTGGTCGGCGGCGCGCTGGCACTCATGCTGCTGCTGTTGGCGTCCTGGACGTATAAACTCGCGACGGTCTGACGCCGGACCTCGTCGGCCGCATGTGGCGCGGTGGGTCTCGGCATACGCCTCCGTATGGACGGACCCACCGCGCCGCCGGATGAATACCCGCTGCAACGCGGCGGGTGCAGAGACCCGCCGCGCACAACATCGCCATAGGATGGAACGATGGGTCAACGCATATCGAAAACGACATGCTCGGGGCGGCGCGGTGGGTACGGAGACCCCCCTCGCGGACGGGGGGGCCACCCGCTCCGGTGGGCGGCGCTCGCGCTGGCGCTGGCGCTGGCCGCGTCGGCGGGCGGGTGCCAGTATCTGGGGCAGTTCTTCGCCTGGGGCTTCGCCCCGCGGCATCCGAAGAAGAAGATCGAGGCCGAGTACGACCTGGCGGCCGAGCGCCTGGTCATCGTCCCCTACGCCGGGACGAGCGTCCTGTTCGAGTACCCGACGGCCGGCGTCGAGATCGGCAGCGGCGTGCGATACCAGGCGGCCAAGCACCTGAAGGGCCGGGTCAAGCAGGTGGCGGACCCGGCGTACGTGGCGCGGTGGCAGGAGTCGCACCTCGAATGGCCGAACATGAGCCTCGAGGCCATCGCCGAGACCTTCCAGGCCGACACGCTCCTGTACGTGGAACTGGAGCGGTACACGATGTTCGAGCCGGGCAGTCCGAACCTGCTTCGCGGCCGGGTGCGGGCCCGGATCCAGATCGTCAAGGCCGGCGCCCGGGCCAACCCGGTGTACGAGACGACCGTGGAGACGGTGTTTCCGGAGGAGCGGCCGGTGGCCCAGGGCGAACTCAGCCTCCGCCGCGTCCGGGGGACCACCACGGGGCTGTTCGCGCGGGACGTCGTCCGCCTGTTCTACGACCACGAGGTGCCCCTGAAGGGGGAGGAGGCCCGATGACCGCCTCGCGGCGAAGCGCGGTCCTGGCCTCGGCGGTGCTGGCGGCCGCCATGGCCGCCGGGTGCCAGGAGGTCGCCTACATCCTCGTCAAGACCGTCGGCCCCTTCGTGCCGGAGGACAAGCACCAGGCCGAGTACGACCTGAGGGGCCGAAGCGTCCTGGTGCTGGTCGACGTGGAGGACACGGCGGTGGCGTCGGCGTTCCCGCGGGCCGAGGCCCTCCTGGCCGAGGCCATCGCCGAGGCCCTGGACGAGCACAACGGGTCGGGGCCCGTGGTGCCGGTCCGCAGCGTCATGGCCGCCCGACGACTCGAACCCGACTTCGACACGTGGTCGGTGGCCGAGGCCGGCACGTACTTCAACGTCGACGTGGTGCTGCACGTGAAGTTGTTCGAGTTCCGGGCCAAGGACAGCCCGGCCTCGAACGTCCTGCACGGCTACGCCGAGGCCGCAATCCGCCTGGTCTCGCCGGAGACCGGGGAGCAGGTCTGGCCGGTCCTGTCGGAGGCGCGGACGGAGACGGCGGAAGCCCTGCCCGACGCCGAGGTCGAGAAGGCCGCCGAGTACGAGGAAGGCCTGGCCAGGGGCTTCGGCGCCAAGATCGCCCGCCACTTCTGCACCTACAAACTCAACGACCTGCCGCTGCGGCCGAAGGTGAAGTGAGGCAAGCCCCACGTTTACCCGCCGGAGGCACGCCTCGAGCCCCGAGCCGCGATCGTGAGATCGCGGGGCTCGGCCTCCGCGGTGCAAGGTGCGCTGCCCGTCGTGCGTACCCGCCCGTACGGGCGGCTCGGCGGGACGATGTCGGCGAGCGAATGTCCCCCTACCGCCGCACGGGCACGGCCTTCATGGCGTGGGGCCATTCCCTGCCGCAGTCCGGGCACCGTTCCAGCATGAGCCGCCGCCCGTGGTAGGCCCGTCTCAGTCCGCGGTACCCGCAGTGCGGGCATCGCTGGTGCGTCTTCCGCCATCGCCACTGCCCGGTGCGTCGTCTCATGCCGTGGGTCCACGTGCTCGGGAAAAGGGCCAATCTGCGGGATTGGACGGCCGGGAGTCCGCGCGTATTCACTCCGGAGTTGCTCCCCGATTCCGGCGGCCGAGTGAATGCACGGCGGCCCCGGTCGTCTACGTGGACGGAGGGCGAGGAGCCGCGGCGTCTTCCGCCCGCACGCCGACCGAGGGGGCATCGGCCGGCCGGCTGAAAGGAACCGGGAATGCGATCCCCCGTCCGCACACACAACTGTCGGCGCATCACGGCCGCGGTCATCGCGGCCCTCGCCGAGGCGCGAGGCGTGGACTACGTCTCGGTCTGGTGGACCGCCCGGACGGCCTCGCGGCTGTCGCGGTCCGACCTGCGGCTGGCCCTGGACGAGGCCCTCGACCTGGCCTGCACCCTGGGTCTGCTGGACCCGCCGGCGGGGACCGTCGCGGCCGTCGCGTGCGCCCCCGCCCGGCGGGCGCCCCCCGACCCCGGCGCGGCGCTGAATTAGGGCGACTTTGTCCACTTCGCCATCATCCACAAAGGCCGTGGCGCGGTGCCCCGTCGTGGGCACCGCGCGGGGGGCAAGACGGCCCGCCGCGCTAGAGTCGTTGTCGGTTGGTAAGAGTTGACAAAGTAGGCTTAGGACGACAACGCGACTTGGCTATTTTGCGCGGGGGGTCTCCTGACCCGCCGCCCAGGGATCGGCGATCTTGTGGCCGGGCGGGCCGGGCCAAGCCGCGAGCGTGGCGGCCGGTCCCTCCCGGTCGCGGCCCCTGGCCAACCTCCGGCGGGCGCACTGGCGTTTGCCGTGTTTTTTCTTTCACCCCGTCCGCGGCCGCGTGTAGAGTAGAGACCCGGCCGGAAGCCGCGCCACGCGCACCCGCATGAGGAGGTACACGAGCCATGGCCAGAATGCCGATGGGCGTCCGAATCCGACTCTCCGCCATGATGTTCCTCCAGTACATGCTGATCGCCGTCTGGTTCGTGCAACTGACCGCCTACCTGAAGAATCTGGAGATGACCGGGCTTCAGATGGCCCTGATCGCCAGTTCGATGGCCCTGGGCTGCCTGGCCTCGCCGCTCGTCGGGATGATCGCGGACCGCAACTTCTCCTCCGAGCGGGTGCTGGCGTTCTTGAACCTGGCCACGGGCGTGCTTCTGCTCCTGGCTTCGCAAGTCACGACACCGTTCTTAATGTTTCTACTGCTGCTGGTCACGATGGTGTGTTACATGCCCACGTGGGGTCTGACGAGTTCGATCGCCATGACGCACAGCCCGTCGGAGAAGTTTCCGCAGATTCGTGTCTTCGGGTCCATCGGCTGGGTGGCGGCCGGCCTGTTCGGTCTCGCATGTGCCGCGGACATCAACGTTTTCGGGTTATTTCATCTTGAGATGCTCGACATTCCATGGGACGGGACGGCCAAGCCGATGATCGCAGGAGGGGCGGTGAGCATCGTGGCGGGCCTCTTCGCCTTCGCGCTGCCTCATACGCCTCCGCCCGCCAAGGGGCAGAAGGCCTCCGTCATCGACGTCATGGGCCTCCGCTCGCTGGGGATGATGAGGAACTGGCCCTTCGCCGTACTCGTCGTGGGGTATCTGATTTGCACGGTAGCCTTCGCCCTCCACTGGTCCTATGGCGGTCTCTTCCTGCAGGCGAAAGGCTTTGAGAGCCTCGTCGCCAACATGAACTGGGGGCAGTTGGTCGAGATCTTTCTGATGCTTTTGGTGCCCATCGCCATCGTCCGTTGGGGTTTGAAGTGGACGATGGTGGTCGGGCTTCTGGCCCAAGTCGTCCGTTATGCCGCGTATGCATTGGGGGACGCCCAGGACCTTGATGCCTTCGTCTACACGGGGATCCTCGTCCATGGGGTCATCTTCGGTTTCTTCTACGTCGGGGCCCAGGTGTACGCGGACCGCAAGGCGCCGAAGGAGATGAAGGCCCAGGCACAGGGGCTCTTGTTCCTCATCTTCGGCGTGGGCCTGCTGATCGGCAACTTCCTGAACGGCGGTGTCATCCATGCCAACACGGAAAACGAGGTCATCAACTGGCAGCCTGTGATGTATATGGACATCATAATCTCCGCAGTCGTTCTTGTGCTGTTCGCCCTCCTGTTCCGCGACCCCGTGGCCGCCAAGGGCTACGAGGCGCCCCAGGAGGCGGAAGCCGAGGCGGAGACCGACTCCGAGATGACCCCGGCCCCCACACCGCCCACCGAGGCGATCGAGCAGGAGACCGGCCGACCGTCCGAAGGTGAGACCGAACCGCCCGACGACGCCCCGGACAGCGAGTCCCCGTAATCCCCCGGCACCGGTGGACCGGCCCCAAGGGCATCCGTCCGGACCGGCCGGATCGGCGGCGTCCCCGCCGGCCCGGGGCCGCGCGCCGGCCCGCGGCCGTCCCCCGCCGGGGCCAGGTTCTGTCTGACGAATCCGATCTGGCTTCGAGCGGCTGCATTTGCCCCTGGCGGCGTCGCCCTGCATCGCCGATTCAGAGACGAATCGCCTGCTTCGTGCTCCTTGCCAGGGGCAAAGTCGCTCGCGCTCGGGCCGACGACGGATTCGTCAGACAGAACCTAAAGACCCATGTACGCGACGCGCCTGAAACTCGTCCTCCTCGTCCTCGGCCTGGGCCTGGCCCTGGTCCTGGTGAGCCTCCTGCGCATCCAGGTCCTCCAGGGCGCCCGGTACCGGGCGGAAGCCGAGCGCCGTCTCACCCGCCGGCCGCACTATCGCCCGACGATCCGCGGCACCATCTACGACCGCAACGGCGTGGCCCTGGCCCACGACGTCGGGGCGTTCGACGTGGCCGTCTACTTCCCCTTCATCGAGATGGGCGAGGGCTTCGTCCGCCGCCTGGCCCGCCGATGGGACTGCGAGGCCCAGGAGGTCCGCGACCGCGTCGGCCGCCTGTGGCAGGACCTGGCGCGCCTGACCGGCGTGCCGGCGGAGGAACTCGCCCGACGACGCCAGGTCATCCGACGCCGCGTCGAGGTCATCCGCCGCACCGTCCGCGACCTCCACGGCCGGCGCATCCGCGTGGCCGAGGAAACCTACTTCGCCTCCGGCAGCATCCCCCACTCCATCGTTTACGACGTGGACCTGAAGACCGTCGGCGTCATCGAGAGCCGGCCCGAACGGTTCCCCGGCCTGGTCCTGGAGCGGACCCGCCAGCGCGCCTACCCCCTGGGCGACGTGGCCCCCCACGTCGTCGGCCGCCTGGGCGAGGTCACCGCCGACCAACTCGCCGGCGGCGTCAACAAGCCGTACCCCGAGGGGCACCTCAAACGCTACTGGCCCGGCGACCGCATCGGCCGGGCCGGCGTCGAACGCACCGCCGAGACCCTCCTCCGCGGCACCCGCGGCGTGTACCAGAAGGCCATCGACGGCAAGTACCTGGAGAACGTGGACCCCGCGGCCGGCCGCGACGTCCACCTGACCCTCGACGCCGCCCTCCAGAGCGACATCGAGGACCTGCTCGACCACGGCCCCGTCGGCCGGGTGGTCGGCGCCGCCGTCGTCCTCGACTGCGCGAGCGGCGAGGTCCTGGTCCTGGCCTCCGCCCCCCGCTACGACGTCCGCCTCTTCGGCGTCGATTACCCGGACCTGGTCCGGCGGACCGACCGGCCCCTCGTGCACCGGGCCGTGGCCGGCCGGTATCCCCTCGGCTCGGTCTTCAAGGCCGTCACCGCCACCTGCGCCCTGGAGGAGGGCGCCATCACGCCCCGAACCTTCCTGACCTGCGACGGCGTCCTCGACCCCGACCACCCCGACCGCTTCCGCTGCCACGTGTACCTCTCGCACGGCTACGGGCACGGGACGATCCCGCTGCGGACGGCTATCCAGAAATCGTGTAACGTCTATTTTTACAAGGTGGCGCTGGCCATCTCGCGGCAGGGCGGCCGGCTTGACCTCGGCCGCGGACGCGACCGCCTCGTCGCCTGGGCCCGGCGCCTGGGCCTGGGGGCCCGGACCGGCATCGTCCTGCCCGGCGAGGCCGCCGGACGCCTCGACGTCCGCGACCCGCGGAACCTGGCGGTCGGCCAGGGCGAACTGCTCGTCACGCCGCTCCAGGCGGCCCAGTTGTACGGCCT
>CAYTJE010000126.1:0-9579 GCA_964437855.1 uncultured Anaerolineales bacterium
CCTGGTCGGTGTAGATGTCGACCGCGCCGCGGCGGAGGGCCGCCAGTTGCCGCTCGGCCTCGTCGCGGACGGGTTTGGGCAAATCGTCAAACGCCATCGCCTTCGCTCCATGACGGATTACGGGAGTGGTGGTACGGCGTCCCGCGCGTGTATCTCCTGCTGATGCACCGCGCCGGATTGTGCCACGGCCGGCCTTGCCCGGCCGTACGAGCGCAGCCGTCCGAGCGGCACACTATAGAGGAGGGGAGGCTTGGTTGGAAGGGATTTTCCGAACGCGGAAAGCGGAACGCGGAATGCGGAACAAGTCGGAATCGGAAATCGGAATGAACGGCAAACGCCAACGGCTTGAAACGCAAAGGACGGGAAGGACGCAAAGGAAGACAGACGTTTGAAGGTAACACAAAGGCAAAGGGGCAATCTAGGGACGAAGGACAAAGGACAGATTCACGGCGCGATTCTTCGTCGCCCTTCGGGCTCCTCAGAATGACACTTTGCGGCATCTCCCGCCGGACTGGCGGGCAAGCCGCCAGTGGCTCCCGGGCGGAACGGCCTATGGCTTCTCCGCCGCCGGGGCCATCTGGCTGAGGATCGTCTCCAGCCGCTCCATCGCCTCGCCGTAGCCGGCCCAGTCGCCCTCGCGGAGGCGCTCCTGGGCCTGGCGGTAGGCCTCCAGGGCCTCGGCGGCGGGACCGCGGGGAACGGGGCGCTCCTCGGGCGGGGCCTCTTTTCCCGGCCCTTCCTCGGGCGGCCCTTCGGCGGGCGGGGCCGGCTCGGGCGGCGGCTCGACCACGGGCGGGGCCGCGCCGAGGACGGCGTCGACGGCCTCACGAAGCGTCTTCCGCATGACCACGCGGTCCTTCGTGGCCACGATCACGCGCCTGAGTTCCGGGAACCGCGTCTGTTCGCTCTCCAGGTACAGCGGCTCCACGTAGAGGACGGCCTCGCCGATGGGAATGACGAGCAGGTTCCCGCGGATGACGCGGCTGCCGACCTGGTCCCACAGGGTAATCTGCTGGCTGATGGCGTCGTTCTTGTCGATGTTGGCCTCGATCTGCTGCGGCCCGAGGAAGAGACGTTCCTTCGGGAACTTGTAGACGAGCAGCCGGCCGTAGTGTTCGCCGTCGCACCGGCCGGCCATCCAGGCGATCATGTTGTTCTTGCGGGCGGGGGTGACCGGCAGCATGAGCAGGTACTCGGGCTCGGCCTGGCCCGGCAGGCGCATGATGATGTAGTAGGCCTTGACGGGCTGCGGGCGTCCGCGGTACTGCTCCATGGGGCGCTGCCAGAGGTCCTCGCGGTTGTAGAAGACCCGCGGGTCCGTCATGTGGTAGGTGAAGTACTGTTCGGCCTGGACGTCGAGGAGGTCGATCGGGTACCGCACGTGCCGGCGCAGGGCGGCGGGCATCTCGTCTAAGTCGCGGAAGAGGTCCGGAAAGATCCGCCGCGCCACCTTCACCAGGCCGTCGTCCGGGTCGGCCACGTAGAACCGGACCGCGCCGGTGCGGGCGTTGACGGTTACCTTGACGGCGTTGCGGACGTAGTTGGTGGGCCGCGGCCGCTTGCCGAACGCGACGGGCGTGGCGTAGGGGAAGCGGTTCGTGCGGGTGTAGGCGTCGATGATCCAGACGATGCGGCCGTCGGCGACCACGGGGTAGGGGGCCTGGTCGAACTCCAGGAAGGGGGCGATGCGTCGGACGCGGTCCTCGATCCGCCGCCGCCACAAGAGGCGCGTCTCGCCGGTGAAACTGTCGGTCAGCAGGATGTTCCAGTCGCCGAAGTGGTAGGCGAAGAGCATCCGCCTGAGGTAGGAGTCCACGAGGATGCCGGCGTCCTGGTCGTACTGGGTGTAGACGTTCTCGTCGCCCACGGGGTAGTGGAACTCGTCCTGGCGTGTGCGGACGAAGACGTAATCGTCGGTCCATTCGCCGAAGTAGATGGACGGGTCGGTGACCTCGATCGGCACGTCCGTCTTGGGCGGGATGTCGCGGATCCACAGTTCCGGCCCGCCGCTCTCGGTCACCGCGTTGACGGGGCTCATGCACAGGCCGTACCCGTGGGTGTACAGCAGGTGCAGGTTGACCCAGGTCCGGCTCTGGGGCTGGAGGGCCCCGGGCTGGAGTTCGCGCACCGAGAGGCTGACCTGGCGGTAGTCGTCGCCGACGTGGTAGCGGTCGGTGTCGATCTTGGTGAAGCCGTAGTAGGTGCGGAGACCCTGGATTTCGTTGTAGGTGTCGCGCAGGGCCCGGTAGTCCCACAGGCGGATGTTCTCGATGGTGCCCTCGGCCTGCCGGAGGGTCTCGCGGGTCACCTCGCCCGTGGCGGGGAACTCCTGCTCCTGGACGTCCGACAGGCCGAACGCGAACCGCGTGGCCTGGATATTGTGGGCCAGGTACGGCCTTTCGCGGGCCAGTTCGTTGGGTTCCACGTCGAACCGCTGGCGGATGCCCGGATACGCCCACGCCGTCACGACGTGGGCGACGATCAGGACGACGACGGCGCCGCCGGCCACCTTCGGCTTCATCCGGACGCCCGCCGCCAGGACCACGGCCGCGGCCGCGACGCTCGCGCCCATCAGAAAGGCGTAGACCGGCATGCGGACGTGCGCGTCGGTGTAGCCGGCGCCGAAGACGGCCCCGCCGCCCGACAGGAGCAGTTCGTACCGGTCCATCCAGTAGCCGACGGCGACGGCCAGGAGGACCATGGCCACCAGGGCCGCCAGGTGCACGGTGCAGGCGCGGGTCATGCGGGCGTACTGCCAGCCGATGGCGCCGTTCAGGAAGTACGCCGCCCCGGCGCCGATGACGGCGAAGATGGCCATCGAGATGGCGTAGCCCTTCAGGCCCTGGACGATGGGGAGGACGAAGACGTAAACGTGCGCGTCGTGGTCCAGGAGGGGGTCGGCCCAGCCGAAGTCCGCCCGGTGGAGGAACTGGAGGACGTCGAACCACTGGGCCTCGGCCGCCTTGGCGAAACCGAGGCCCACGATCACGCCGAACGCCACGCCCGCCAGGGTCACGTACTTGCGGATCTTCGAGGCCGGCAGCGTCCAGTTGACGCCTTTGAGTTGGAAGTGGTGCCCCGGCGACAGGCGGCAGGCCAGGGCCACGTGGCCCGCCAGCCAGGCCACCGTCACCGCCAGGGCGCCGATCCAGAGGAGGACCTTGGTCCAGAATTCGGTCGTGAAGACGGTCGGGTAGCCGACGGCCTGGAACCAGAGGTAATCCGCGACCAGTTCCGCGACCTGGCCCAGGAGGATCAGGGCCAGGATCACGGCGGCGATGACGTACAGGGTCCGCCGGTGGCGTTTCAGGAATACGGTGCCGGGTTGTTGGGTGGCCATGGGGTCCATCATAGGCCGGGACGGCCGCCGCTGCAAGCCGCCTCTTTTTCCTCTTGACCGGGCGCGGGCCTGCCGATACAGTTCGGTGTCATGACACGGCGCAGCGAGAACCTGGCCCTGGGCCTCAGGCGGTAACGCCCCGGGGCCGCTGCGCGCGGAACACGAGACACGCCGGCCTCGGGAAGGATGCCCGGGGCCGGCTTTTTTGCGCGAGACGCCGAGTTGAGCGCGGCGGGTCTCCGCACCCGCCGCGCGGAGACGGCGTTCGCCGCGGGACTTGTCCCGCGCGCCGGTTTCGACTATAAGAGGGCTTCGCACGAGGAGGCCGGCCATGCCCAAGCGCAACGGCAAACGCGTGCAGGTGTTTGACACCACGCTTCGCGACGGCGAGCAGTCGCCCGGCGCCAGCATGAACCTGACGGAGAAACTGGAGGTGGCCCGGGCCCTGGAACTGCTGGGCGTGGACGTCATCGAGGCGGGGTTCCCGATCACGTCGCAGGACGATTTCGAGTCCGTCCGGGCGATCGCCCGGGAGGTCCGCCAACCCGTCGTGGCGGGCCTGGCCCGGTGCGTCGCGAAAGATATCGACCGGGCCGCCGAGGCCGTGGCCGAGGCCCGGCGCCCGCGCATCCACGTCTTCCTGGCCACCAGCCGCATCCACCGCAAGCACAAACTGCACAAGGCCCGGAGCGAGATCCTTCGGCTGGCCGTCGAGGGCACGGAGCGGGCCAAGCGGGCCGTCCGCGACGTGCAGTTCTCGCCGGAGGACGCGGCCCGCACGGAGCCGGAGTTCCTCGCCCGCGTCGTCGAGGCCGTCATCGACGCCGGCGCCACCACGGTCAACATCCCCGACACGGTGGGCTGGGCCACGCCGGACGGGTTCGCCCGGCTCATCGCGTACCTGTTCGAGCATGTGGCGAACGTCGCCAAGGCCGTCATCGCCGTCCACTGCCACGACGACCTGGGCATGGCGGTGGCGAACAGCCTGGCGGCCGTGCAGGCCGGCGCCCGCCAGGTGGAGTGCTGCGTGAACGGGCTGGGCGAACGGGCGGGCAACGCGGCCCTGGAGGAGATCGTCATGGCCCTGGCGACCCGCCAGGACGCCTTCCACGGCTGCTGGACGGGCATCCGGACGGAGCGGCTGTACCCGACGAGCCGCCTCGTGAGCCGCGTGACCGGCCTGGCCGTCGCCCGCAACAAGGCGGTGGTCGGCGAGAACGCCTTTGCCCATGAGTCGGGCGTCCACGCGGACGGCGTGCTCAAGCAGCCCGCCACCTACGAGATCATGGACCCGAAGACCGTGGGGGTGGCCAAGAGCACACTCGTGCTCGGGAAGCACTCCGGCCGGCACCAGTTCCGCCAGCGGCTGAAGGACCTGGGGTTCCGGCTGTCGGCCGAGGAGATTGACCGCCTCTTCTTCGGCCCGTTCAAGGCGCTGGCCGACCGGAAGAAGGAGGTCTTCGACGAGGACATCGAGGCCCTCGTCGAGAGCGAGGTCCTGACCGTGCCCGAGACGTGGCGGGTTCGCGGTCTCCAGGTGGCCACGGGCACCGCCGGCATGCCCACCGCCACGGTCGAACTGGAGGCGGTCGAGACGGGCGAGGTGACCCGCGACGCCGCCACCGGCGACGGGCCGGTCGACGCCATCTTCCGGGCCGTCGAGCGGCTCACGGCCGTCTCGCTCAAACTGACCGATTACCAGATCCGCTCCGTGACCGGCGGCAAGGAGGCACAGGGCGAGGTGCGCCTGGAGGCGCAGTACAAGGACACCACCCTGTCAGGCCGCGGCGTGTCGACCGACGTGCTGGAGGCCAGCGCGCGGGCCTTCCTGAACGCCATCAACCGCGCCGTCAGCCGCCAGCGCGCCGGCGGGCCGGCGAAAAAGAAGGCGAAGAAAGCCAAGCGCAAGCGCTCCGGCACGAAGGGCAAAGCGAAGTCGCCAAAGGCCAAACGCAAGCGCACGCGCCCCAGTTAGCCGCCGGGCTTGGCCGGCGCGTGTGCATCACGCACGGCCGGGCACGGCCGGCCGTGGCACGGGCGCGTCCGGCGCACCACAGTTAGCCGCCGGCCTTGGCCGGCGCGTGCCGTTCATCGAAAGGAATCGCCATGACCGACCCGAACCCCAAGAAAGCCGTCCTCGCCTACTCCGGCGGCCTGGATACCTCCGTCATCCTGCCCTGGCTCCGGGAGACCTACGGGTGCGAGGTCGTCGCGTTCGTGGCCGACGTGGGCCAGGGCGGCGGAGAACTCGACGGCATCGTCGAGAAGGCCAAGCAGGGCGGCGCCGCCGAGGTCTACGTGGAGGACCTCCGCGAGGAGTTCGTCACCGACTACCTCTGGCCGATGCTCAAGGCCGGCGCCGTGTACGAGGGCAAGTACCTGCTCGGTACCAGCATCGCCCGTCCGCTGATTGCCAAGAAGCAGGTGGAGATCGCGCGGGTGTGCGGGGCCGACGCCGTTGCCCACGGCGCCACCGGCAAGGGCAACGACCAGGTCCGGTTCGAGTTGACGTTCATGGCCCTGGCGCCGGACCTCGTGGTGCTCGCGCCCTGGCGGGACCCGCGGTGGCGGCTCACGAGCCGCGAGGCCGCCGTCGAGTACGCCGAGGCGCGCGGTATCCCCATCGCCCAGTCGAAGGAGAGCCTCTACAGCCGGGACCGCAACCTCTGGCACCTGAGTCACGAGGGCGCTGAACTGGAGGACCCCGCCAAAGAGCCGCAGGACCGCGTCTCCGTCCTGTCTCGCCCGCTGGCCGAGGCGCCCGATGCGCCCGAGTACGTGGAGGTCGCCTTCGAGGCCGGCGTGCCGGTGGGCCTCGGCGGCGAGCGCCTTGGGCCGGTCGAGATCGTCGAGCGGCTCAACGCCCTCGGCGGGAAGCATGCCGTCGGCCAGGTGGACCTCGTGGAGAACCGCCGGGTGGGCATCAAGTCGCGCGGCGTGTACGAGACGCCCGGCGGGACGATTCTCTACACCGCCCACGCCGCCCTGGAGGCCCTGTGCCTGGACCGCGACACGCTCCACGCCAAGCAGCACCTCGCCCTGCGGTACGCCGACCTGGTGTACGACGGCCAGTGGTTCTCGACGCTGCGGGAGGCGCTGGACGCGTTCGTCGACCGGACGCAGCAGACCGTGACGGGGACGGTCCGGCTCCGGCTCGAGAAGGGGCACGTGGCGTACGCGGGGGCCACGTCGCCGAACAGTCTGTACAGCGAGGCCCTCGCGAGTTTCGTGATGGGCGAGGGGTACGACCCGGCGGACGCGACCGGTTTCATCCACCTGTTCGGGCTGCCGCTGAAGGTCCAGGGGCTGATGCGCCGGCGCGGGACGTGACGGCCGGGTCGGGGTGGATTTCGATTCCCGCCAGGCCGGGGTAGGCGCTTCCCCGGATGTTCAGCCGCAGGCTCTTGACCGGCACGTCCAGACCCAGGTCGACGATGAGCACCTTGCCGGAGGTCATCTCGTCGAGGCGGTGGGTCTTGGAGCCGTTGATGAGGAGGGAGGCCTGGCCCCAGGAGTTGCTGCCTTCCGCGCCGCCGCGGGCGAACAGGAGGATGTACCGGCCCGGGGGTGGCGGCTTCCACTCGGCGTAGAACCAGCCTCGCGGCCCGTCCAGCGACCACGCCGTCCCGGTCCGCTCGCCGCGGAAGACGTGTTCCGGCAGCCGGTCTCCCCAGTGGCTCGAGGCCTTGCAGCGTCCGTGGGCGGCCCGGTTGGCCGAGGCCGGGAAGCGGTCGGCCCAGGTCGCCTGGAACTGCTCGTAAGTCACGACGGTGAGGGTGGGGAGTGAGGCGGCGATGTCGGCGAGGGCGTCGTTGACCTCGGCCAGGCCCGTCTCGGCCGCGGCGCGGTCGTCGGCGTCCGGGCCGGCCTCGTCCAGGTACCGCCGGTAGTAGGAGCGTGCCCGCCGCATGGCCAGGAAGCGGCCCTGGGCGCTGGCCTCGGCGGCGAGGTCGCGGTACCAGTGGCCGAGCGCGGCGCAGGCCGGCAGGGGCAGGCTATCCACCGACATGCCGGCCAGCAGGATGTACTTGTTGGTGAGGTCGTCGCTTTGCAGGTCGAGTTGGCGGGTGGCGGCCTTCGGGTTGTCGAACTCCACGACGTAGATGCGGACGAGTTTCTTGCGGGCCTCCTGGTCGTCGGGGTGTTTCGCGAGGTGCGCCTTGAGCCGCTTGGCCTGGTCCAGGAACGCCTGGCGGGTCCGGGCGTAGTCGAGTTTGGCCTTGAGTTGGTCGCGGTTGACGTTTCGGAGGTTGGTGGCCAGGGGCATGGCCCGGCGGTAGAGGCGGGCCGCCTCGGCAAACTGCTGGTCCGCCGCCTTCTCGTCGGCGAAGCGGACCAGGCACGCGACGAGTTCCTCGCCGGCCTCGACCCGGTCTCGGCCGCGGCTGTTGTGGTACCGCTGCTGGTGGGCGTCGATGATGTTGTCGCGGCAGCCGTCTCGCCGGTCGGGGAACGTCTCGGCGAGCAGGGTCATGGCGTCGACGGCGGTTTGGAAGCCGTCTTCCTCGCCGACGGCGAGGTCGTAGGCCGCCTCGCACAGCGGGGCCGTCAGGGCGTCGGGGACCTCGTCGCTGCGGGCGTCGGCGAGGAGCCGGGCGGCCAAGGCAACGTCGTCGGCCGGGTCGCTGGTGGCCGTGACCTCGGCCAGGCGATCGCCGTAGCGCTGCGTGAAGCGTTTGTCGGCGTCCTCGTCCTGGGCCGGTGGCGGCGGGCCGGCGGCCGTGCAGGCCAGGCCGAGGAGCAGGGCGATGCGGGGCACGTATCGGATCACGACAAGACTCCTGCCCCTTTGGGTTCGCGTCAACTCAGGCCGTACTGCCTGATCTTGCGGTACAGGGTCCGCTCGCCGATGCCGAGGATCTCGGCGGTCTTCTGGCGGTTGCCGTCGGTCTCGCGAAGGGTCTGCTGGATGAGGAGGCGTTCGGCGTCCTGGAGGCTCATGCCGGGGGCAAGGCCGGCGCCGGCGTCGGCGTCCGGGGCGGGCCGGATCTCGGCCGGAATGTCCTCGGCCTCCAGCGTCTCCCCCTGTGCCAGGACGATCATGGTCTCGAGCGTGTTGATGAGTTCCCGGACGTTTCCGGGCCAGTCGTAGGCGCCGAGGACGGCCTGGGCCTCGGGCGTGATGCCGGTCACGTTCTTTCCGTGCTCCTCGGCGAGGCGGCGGATGTAGTGTTCGGTCAGCAGGGGGATGTCTTCGCGGCGATCGCGGAGCGGCGGGATCGTAATGCGGACGACCTTGAGGCGGAAATAGAGGTCCTCGCGGAACCGGCCCCCTTTGACCATCTCGGTCAGGTTGCGGTTCGAGGCGCTGATGAGCCGCACGTCCACGATCCGCGGCTCGTTGGAGCCGACGCGGACGATCTCGCGGTTCTCGATGACCCGCAGGAGTTTGATCTGGATGGGTGTCGGCATGTCGCCGACCTCGTCGAGGAACAGGGTGCCGCCGTCGGCGTGCTCGAATCGTCCCTTTCGGCTGGCCACGGCGCCGGTAAAGGACCCCTTCTCGTGTCCGAAGAGTTCACTTTCGAGGATGCCCTCGCTGAGGGCGGCGCAGTTGAGGGCGACGAAGTGGTTTTCCTTGCGGGGCGAGTTGTTGTGGATGGCCTTGGCCACCAGTTCCTTGCCGGTGCCGCTTTCGCCCTCGATGAGGACGGTGGCGTCGGTGGCGGCAATCTGGCGGCAGGTCTGGACGACGCGGCGGATGCCGTCCGAGGCGCCGACGATGCCCTCGAAGCCGAAGCGTTCGTCCAGTTGGGCGGAGAGTTGCTCGGTCCGCTCCAGGAGTCGCCGATGCTCCAGGGCCTTGGCGACGCGGTCCCGCAGTTCGCCGAGGTTCAGCGGCTTGGTGATGTAGTCGTGGGCGCCCTCGCGCATGGCCTGGACGGCCGTTTCGATGGACCCGTGGCCGGTGACGACGATGACCTCGGTGGCGGGGTCCCGGCGTTTGGCCTCCCGCAGGATCTGCATGCCGTCCACCTCGTGCATCACGAGGTCGGTGATGACGAGGTGGAAGCCGTTGCCGCCGATCAGGTCAAGCGCCCGCCGGGGCTCGGTCACGACCACGCAGTGATGGCCGAGACGGTCGAGGGCGTCGTGGACGGCGTCGGCCTGGGGCCGGTCGTCCTCGACGATGAGGATGCGGGCGGGGGCGTCGGGTTGGTTGGCGTTGGCCATGGGATAGTCGCTTAGCACTACAACGCTAACTCGTGCGCGGCGGGTCTCCGCACCCGCCGCGCAGC
>CAYTJE010000127.1:0-9546 GCA_964437855.1 uncultured Anaerolineales bacterium
GGGTGCAGTTCCAGACGACGACCGGCTTCTTGTCGTCGTCGAACTGGAGGAGGTGGGCGGGCGGCCGCTCGCCCCCGGCCCGGTACCGCAGGACGTCGCCGGGCTCAACCGTGCCGCAGTAGAGTTTCGAGATTCCGATCATGGAGGTTCCCGATGATGTTCTGCGCGGTGGGTCTCCGGACCCACCGCGCGGGAAGTCCGGCCCACCGCGCGGGAAGCCTTCGTCAATTCTCGTCGGGATCCTCGCCGTCTTCCAGGGCGTCCAAATCAAAGAGGCGGCGCACGAGGTCGACGGTGGCCAGTCGCTCGCTGGTCGCCCCGTCGGTGGCCAGGTGTTTCAGGAGGGCGATGGGGTGGTGCAGGACCCGCTTGGCCATCGTCTCGGAGAACGCCTCCAGTTCCGCGCGGTCGGTGCCGGCGAAGCGGCTGCCGTACTGCTCGATCTGCCGCCGGCGGATGGACCGGAGGCGTCGCTTCAGCAGCCGGATGGTCGGGGCCACCTGGCGGGAGGCCAGCCACCGCTGGAACTCGCGGACCTCGTGCTCGACGATGGCCTCGGCCCGCGGAATCTCTCGCCGCCGCCGCGCGAGGTTCCGCTCCAGGAGCCGGTCCAGGTCGTCCAGGTTGTAGAGGTAGACCGATTCGAGTCGCCCCAGGTCGGGCTCGGCGTCGCGCGGGACGGCGATGTCGACGATCATCAGGGGCGCGGTCCGCCGCCCGAGCACGGGCGCGAGCGCCTCGCGCGTGAGGACCGGCTCGGTCGCGCCGGTGGAGGCGATCACGAGGTCGGCCCGGGCGACGGCCTCCGGGAGGGCGTCGAGGCCGACGGCCTCCGTGGCCGTTCGAGCCCCCTGCGTAAGCAGCGGGGTATCGTTATCCGTCCTGTCGTGCTTGTCGCGCGGGGCGCCGGCCTCGGCCAGGTCCAGGGCCAACTGCTGGGCGCGGTACAGCGTGCGGTTAGCGACGATGAGCCGCCCCGCGCCGCGGGCGAGCAGGGCCCGGGCCGCCGCCTCCGCCGTCTGCCCGGCCCCCACGAGCAGGACGGTCTTGGCCTCGAGCCTCGTGAAGATGTGCTCGGCCAGTTCGACGGCGGCCTGCGGCACGCCGGCCGAACCCTGCTCCAGGGCCGTCTCGGTCCGCACCCGTTTGCCGACGCGGAAGGCCCGGTGCAGCAGCCGGTTCAGGAGAAGGGCGGTGGTCCGCGCCTCGACGGCCAGGCGGTAGGCCGTCTTGACCTGGCCGAGGATCTCGCTCTCGCCCACGATCTGCGACTCCAGCGACGCCGCCACCCGGAACAGGTGCCGCACGGCCCCGGTGTCCTCGTGGCGGTAGAAGATGGCCGGGTCCGGCTCGGGCGTGGCGGCGCCCTTGGCCCGGCCGAGGCGCGAGAGCAGGTCGGTCCGCAGGTCCTCGGGCCCGTCCGGCCGCGGTACAACGTAGAACTCCGTCCGGTTGCAGGTCGAGAGCACGAGCGCCTCGTCGCAGGACCGGTCGGCGTGAATCCGGCGCAACAGCGCCAGCGCCTGCTCCGGCGCCAGCGCCAGCGCCTCGCGCACCGCGACCGGGGCGGTGTGATGGCTCGTTCCGATGGCCACGAGTTCGGGCATACGTTGCATTTCGTACGTCACAACGGCACGCGACGCGCAAGCGCGTCGGCGAACACGGATGCGTTCGGCGCGGCGGGTCTCCGCACCCGCCGCGCGCCACCCAGCGCTGTCATGGTGAGCGACGCCGCCGTCACGACAACACGCCGCTGACGGCCAGCAGGGCCATGACCAGCAGAAAGCCCAGGACCGCCACGGCGCTGGTGCGGACGTGGTGCCATCGGCCGAGCCATCGCCCCAGTACCGCGGCCGCGCACACCACCCAGGCGACCGACCCGGTGATGATCTTGCTGATGATCTTGGCCGAGAACTCGCCCCCCGCGTCGCCGAACATCAGCGGGGTGACGGCAATGGAGACCGTCATGGCCACGAACCCCGTCAGCAGGGCATGCCAGGCCATCGGGCCGAGCGTCTCGAGCGGCGGCAGGCGGTCGAAGAGCACCCCGAACCGGCGCCGGCGCAGGGCCCGCCGGGCCGCCAGATACAGCGCCCCGTACACCCCCGCGAACGCCATGGCCGTGTACGCCATCAGGGCGGGCAGAACGTGGAGGGCGGCCCAGGGGCCGCCGGCGGTCGGCTCGGCCGGGGCGACGCCCGGTCCCCCCGCCGTCAGGAACGAGCCCGCGTACTGGAACAGGAACGCCAGCAGCAGGACGAAGATGCCCGTCCGGCGGTCGCCGCTGGCCAGTTCCACCCAGGCGTAGACGGCGGCGGTGGCCAGGGCCAGGACCGACAGGACCTCCGGCGTCCCGGTGACGGGCGCATGCCCCGCCTCCACGCTCCAGGCCACCAGGTACCCCAGGTGCAGGGCCACCACGACGAGCAGGTGGGGCGTGCGGCCGTGGGTCCGCGTGCGCAGGAAGAACGTGGCCCCGTAATCGACGGCCAGGGCCAGGTACGCGAGCGGCAGCAGCGCGCCGGCGACGGCGAGCAGCGAAGGCATCGGCGTCTCCTCGGTTCAGGTGGTACGGCTGTGCGACGTCCCGCGCGGCGGGTCTCCTGACCTGCCGCGCTCGGATCACCGGTTTTCTCTTCAGCGCGGCGGGTGCGTCCATACGGAG
The DNA here is from genome assembly GCA_964437855.1 of uncultured Anaerolineales bacterium. GTDB lineage: Bacteria > Planctomycetota > Phycisphaerae > FEN-1346 > FEN-1346 > BS750m-G62. Next base: position 2,666 of record CAYTJE010000127.1, read on the forward strand.
GCGTACGCCGAGACCCGCCGCCCACGACGCGGTTGCGTCGTAGCCTACGATTATACGGATGCGAGGGCGGCAGGCTAAGGCGATTCCTTGTCTGTCCGGGCCGCCCGTACGGGCGGGTGCTCGACGGCGCGAGGCGATCTCGGTGCGCCAGACGTGCGCCACTTTTCGCGGGTACCCCCGACCTCACGGTCGGGGCTCGGGAGTGGTGGCGAGGTATAGGAGCCGCATTCGCGGCCCGGCGAGGTTGCCTTGCCCGGCCCGTCCCGCTACCATGAGGCACCGATGCAGCGAATCCGCACCATCGTGATGTGGGTGGCCCTGGGGGCCATCGCCGTCCTGGCGGTCCTGGCCATCGTCGGCGCCTACGTGGGGGCCGAGCGGGCACGGACGATGTTCAACTCCACCCCGCTGGTTGTCTACTGGGTCCTGCTGGCCCTCCTGCTGGCCGCCGGGTTCGCCGTGTACCCGCGCCTCCTGAGGCGGCCGGCGGGTCTGGCGATGCACCTGGGGGCGATGCTGATCCTGATCGGCGGCATGTGGGGCTCGGACCTGGCCCACGACCTGCGGCACCGGGTGCTGGGCACGGAGAAGGTGCCGCGCGGGTTCATGACCATTTACGAAGGGGCCCGCGAAAACCGTGTCTACATCCCCGTGGACGAGGACGAGAGCGCCGACGTCCCGGCCGAGGAGGCCGAGGCGCGCCCGCAGACGGAGGCCAAGGTCGTTGCCGAACTGCCGTTCGATCTCGCCCTCCGCGACTTCCGTATGACGTACTACGAGGTGCCCGGCCGGCGGTGGCACCTGGTGGTCGTGGCGCCCGTCTACGATGGCGACGGCCGGCTCGGCGACCGTCGCCAGGCCGAGATCGCGTGGGAGGTCGGGCAGGCCGCGCCCGTCCCCTTCACGGGGGCCGAGGTGACGGTCCTGGCGTACCTGCCCCATGCCCGGCCCACGTACGAAGAAGACGCGGCGCCGGCCGTCGAGGTTGTGGAGCACACCGGCCGGGTCCACCGCCTGCCCCCCCGCGAGGGGGCCGAGGTGTCGCTCCAGCAGCCGCCCATAACCGTCCGGGTGGTGCGGCACTTTTCGTGCCTGAAGGTCCGCCGGACCGAGGACGGGGGCCTGGAGCCGTACGAGGCCGAGGACGAGGGCATCAACCCGGCGGTCGAGTTGGCGCTGGTCCATCCGGACGGCACGCGCGAGCGGCGGTTCGCCATGGCGATCGCACCCGGTCACGGCCGGCGGCCGGGCGACCCGGACTTTCGATACGTCTTTCCCCGACCGACCGGAGCCGAGCCGGACCCCGACAGCCCCGTCCCCGCGATGCAGGTCCGTGTGACACGCGGCGAGCGGGAGATGACCCGGTGGTTTCTGCCCGGCCGCGAGGACCCGTACGCCCGCATCGACCTGGCGCCAATCTTCCCCGATGGCGCCCCGCCGCAGAAAGAAGAGCAGGGGGAGGGCGAGGAGGTGGAGGACGCCGCCGCGGTGGACCCGGCCGCGGATCGCCCGGCGCCCCAACTTTACCTCGTCCGGCCCACGAGGCACGTCCGCGATTACTACAGCGACCTGGCGGTCCTCGAGGGCGGCCGCCCGGCGGCCGAGAAGACCATCGAGGTCAACCACCCGCTCCACTATGGCGGGTACCACTTTTACCAGTCGGATTACGACCACGAGGCCGGCCGGTACACGGTGCTCCAGGTGGTGAGCGACTCCGGCCTGTGGCTCGTGTGGGCGGGGATGGTGCTGCTCGTGGGCGGGACCTTCTGGCGGTTCTGGGGCGAGCCGGCCATCACGAAAGCCGGAACCGGACGCTAGCCGCGAGCGCGAGCGAGCGGGAGTCGGCATGGCAATCAAGTGGACCATCCTGGGCCTCGCCATCTATGCGGCGATGGGGCTGTACGCCGCGGCGGCGGTCCTGTTCGCCCTGAAGGTCCGACGGGCGGCGTGGGTCGTCTACGGCGCGGGGTGCGCCGCCGCAGCCGCGGGATGGGCCTGGCGATGGGGTGAGGCCGGCCACGTGCCGCTCCAGAACCTCTTCGAGGTGTTCCTGACGCTGGGCGCGCTGATGTTCCCGCTGACGCTGTTTGCCCGTCGGTTCCTGGACGTGGGCGGGGAGGGCGGCGACGCCGTCATCGGACTGCTGGTCCTTTTCCCGGTTGGATTTGTCTTTTCCGGCGAGCCGAAGCCGATGATGCCGGCCCTTCAGTCCTTTCTGTTCGTCCCTCACGTGTCGGCCTACATGGTTGCCTACGTTGTGATGGGAAAGGCGGCGGTGCAGGCGCTGGGGGCGTACTCGGGGAAGACGCGGCTGGCGATGCTCGCCTTCGTCCTGCCGCGGCTGGGGCTGGCGTTGTACGGTTATCGCGTGGGCGGATTCGTTCCGCTGCCCCTCCCGACGATGCTGGCCGGTTGGTTGCTGACGCCCGCCACCTTTGCCGGCTACGACGTGGCCGAGCGCTTCTTCGGCGGAAGCGCCGCGTGCCTGGGCGCCGGCATCGCCCTGGACGTGATCCTGTGGGCGCTGTTCGGGCTGCTCCTGTGGTGGGCCCGACCCCTGCCGATGGACCGCCGCCGCCGGGCCGAACGCGACACGCACGTCGTCACGCGGCTGGGCTTCCCCCTGCTCACGCTCGGCCTCGTCCTCGGGGCCGTGTGGGGCAAATTGGCCTGGGGCGATTACTGGAACTGGGACCCCAAGGAACTGTGGTCGCTCGCTTCCTGGCTCGTCTTCCTGGGGTACTTCCATTTCCGATATCTCTACGGAAAACGGTATGCGCGGGCGAATGCGTCGCTCGTGCTGGCTGGGGTGGTGGCCATTGTGCTGACGCTCTTGTGGGTGAGCCTGGGGGGTGTCTTCAGCGGCGGGCTGCATTCGTACGCGACGTGAGACGAGCCGCAAGCCTGTGTGGCCCGGCCGGTCTTGCCCGGCCGGGATGAGCCGCGAGCCCGTCAGGAAACCGTTGTCACCCCGCCCGCCATTCGCCATAATGCCGCGGCTGAAGAACCCCGATTCCGAACGCAAGGAAGGAGAAGCCGATGACCCGTTTCGCTCTGTCTGTCGCCGCTCTGGCCCTTGCCGTTGGCGTCGCCCTCGCCGGTGCCGCCGCGGCCCCCGACGGCCCCAAGCCGGATAAGGACGGCTTCTACCCGCTCTTCAACGGCAAGAACCTCGACGGCTGGAAGGCCAGCGAGCACAAGGACTGTTTCAAGGTCAAAGACGGCTGCATCGTGGCCCACGGCAAGCGGAGCCACCTCTTCTACAACGGCCCCGTATGCAATCATGATTTCAAGAACTTTGAACTCGTGGCCGAGGTCAAGACCTTCCCGAAGGCCAACTCCGGCATCTACTTCCACACCGCCTACCAGGATAAGGGCTGGCCGAAGAAGGGTTACGAGTGCCAGGTCAACGCCACCCACTCCGACAACAAGAAGACCGGCGGCCTGTACGGCGTGCGCGACGTGGTGGACAACGCCCCCCACAAGGACGGCGAGTGGTTCACCTACGCCATCAAGGTGGACGGCAAGAAGGTGACCCTGAAAGTGAATGGCAAGACGACCTGCGAGTACACCGAGCCCGACGACGCCAAGGGCGGCCGGAAACTCGACCACGGCACCATCGCCCTCCAGGGCCACGACCCCAAGTCGACCGTCATGTACCGCAGCGTCAAGATTCATCCCCTGCCGGAGTAGTGACGGGCCCGCGGCGGGGCGGCGCGGCCCGAGCCGCCATCGTAAGAGGGCAGGTCCTACCGCATGCCGATGATTCACCGTGCCGCCGAGTACCCCCGAACTCACGTTCGCGGCTCGACGTTCAGCGGACGAGGTATTGCAGGCGCGACACGCATGGCGCGGCTCTCGATCCGAACGCGGCTCGTCCTGGTCATGAACCTGCTGGTGGCCGCGGTCGGCGTCACGGTGGGATGGGTCGGCGTCGCGGTGACCGAGCGGACGGTCGAGCGGCGGCTGGTGGACGGGCCCGCCCAAGGCGCGGCCGAACTGTTCGAGACGATGCGGCTGCCCCTCTCGGACGTCATGATGCGTCGGCTGGGGTTGCTCTTCGACGCGTCCGTGGCGGTCGTCCACGCGGGCAGCCCGGCCGTCGTCGCCAGCAGCCTCCCGAGTTACGAAACGCACACGCTGGAGCGTTATTTGCGCCGGGGTCCGCTGCCGCGACACATCGAGATGGCCGGCTGCGCCTACGTCGTGGCCGAGGCGGAACTTCCTCCGACGGCCGGCGCGGCCGCCGGCGCAAGTGCCGGCCCGGGCGCGGCCGCCGGCGGGGAGCGGCTCTTTCTGCTGGTCGAGGCCGAGAAGGTGCGGGCGGCCCAGGAGGCGGCTGCCGCCTCCATCGTCTGGATCACGCTGGCCGCCGTGGCCGTAGCGACGGGGCTGGGCCTGTGGTTGTCGGCGACGATCGCCCGCCCCCTCCGCCGCCTGGCCGAGGGCATGCGCCGCATCGCCGCCCGCGCCGGCGATGCCGAACTGCCCTCCACGTCGGGGACCGGCGCCCGGCCCGCGCCGCGCGAACTGGCAGACCTCGCCGACGCGTTCGACCGTTTGCTGGCCGACCTGGCCCGGGCCCGCCGGCAGATGGCCCGGTCCGCCCGCCTGGCGACGCTCGGCCAGATGAGCGCGGCGGTGGCCCACGAGTTGCGGAACCCGCTGAGCGGCATCCGGATGAACGCCCAGGTCCTGGCCGACGAACTCGCCCGCGACGGCCGTGACGACCAGGCCCTCCGACGCATCATCCGCGAAACCGACCGCATGGAACTGTACCTGGGCGAACTGCTGACCCTGGCCGGCGGCCGGGGGGAAGGGGAGAGGGTCCCGGCCGGCGCCGCCGAGGCGGAGCCCACGGCCGAGGTGCGACTGGGACCGGTCGCGGAGTCCGCCCTGGCGCTGCTGGAGGCCCGGTGCCGGCACGCCGACGTGACCGTCCGTTGCGAGTGGGATGAGAGTGCGCCGGCCGTCCGGGCCGACGAGACGCACGTTCGCCAGGTCGTCGTCAACCTGGTCCTGAACGCCCTCGACGCGACGCCGCCGGGCGGCACGGTGACCCTTGCCACCCGGCACCGGCCCGCCGACGGCAGGGTGCGCTTCTCCGTTGCCGACACGGGCTCCGGCGTCCGCGTGCCGGAGGGCGAGGACTTGTTCGACCCGTTCGTGACGACCAAGTCCGACGGCGTAGGCCTGGGCCTGTACGTCTGCCGGCGGAACGTGGAGTCCTGCGGCGGGCAAATCGGGTACACCTCCGGCGAGGCCGGGACGACCTTCTGGTTCGACCTGCCGGCGGCCGGGTAGCGCGCCGCGTGCCACTGGCGGCTTGTTCGCCAGTGCGTTTCGACGGTCGGCAAACACGGGGTGCCACGGATTGCTCGCAATCCGTGTTGCCGGAACCGGCGCACGGTTTGACAAGCAAACCGTGGCACCTCCTGGTTGACGCGCCGCGCTGCCGAGAGCATAATCGCCCGTCATGCCCGACCCGGCCGACATCCTGGTCGTCGACGACGAGGAGGCCATCTGCTACGCCTTCCGCCGATGCTTCGAATCCCGCGGCTGGCGGGTTCGCGTGGCGGGCACGGGTGCGGCGGGGTTGGAGGCGTATCGCGACGCGCCCGCCGACGTCGTCTTCCTGGACGTCCGCCTCCCGGACGCCAACGGTCTGGACGTGCTCCGGGAGTTGCTGGCGCGGGATGCCGGCTGCCGGGTGGTGGTCATCACGGCCCACGGGTCGCTCGAGACGGTCCGCCGGGCGGTCGAGGGCCAGGCCTTCGATTACCTGGCCAAGCCGGTGGACCTGGACCGGGCGGTCGAGGCCGTCGCCCAGGCCCTGGAGGCGCGGCGCGTGGCGGTGCGCGACGGCGGGGCCGGCGCCGCCTCGCCCCTCTTGGACGGCGGGGGCCTCGTCGGCGCCTCGCCGGTCATCCAGGAGGTCTACAAGCGCGTCAGCCGGGTCGCCCGGGCCGAGAGCACCGTCCTGATCCAGGGCGAGACGGGAACGGGCAAGGAACTCATCGCCCGGGCCATTCACGCCCAGAGCGGACGGGCCGGCGGGCCGTTCGTGCCGGTCAACTGCGCGGCCCTGCCCGAATCCCTGGCGGAGAGCGAGTTGTTCGGCCACGTCCGCGGCGCCTTCACGGGGGCGGATGCCGACCGGGCCGGTCGGTTCGAGGCGGCCGACGGCGGCACGGTCTTCCTGGACGAGGTCGGCGAACTGCCGACTGCCGTACAGGTAAAACTGCTTCGATTTCTCGATAACCAGGTCGTGGAGCGGCTGGGGTCCGTGAGGCCGATTCGCGTGGACGTGCGTATCCTGTCGGCGACGAACCGCGACCTGGCCGAGGCGGTTGACTCCGGCACCTTCCGGCGCGACCTGTTTTACCGGCTGGCGGTGATCCGGATCGACGTGCCGCCGCTTCGCGACCGGTGGGAGGACGTGGCCGCTCTCGTCCGTCACTTCCTGTCGGCCCACGAGGGTGCCGGCGGCGCGCCGCCCGCCGTCAGCGGCGAGGCCATGCGCCTCCTCCAAGTCTACGACTGGCCGGGCAACGTGCGGCAGTTGAAAAACGCCGTCGAGCACGCCGTCGTCGTCTCGGGTGGCGGCCCCGTCCTGCCGGCGCACCTGCCGGAACGGGTCCGCCACGGGCCGGCCGCCGCATCCGAGGCCGACTCGCCCGCCACCGCGCTGGACCACTGCGTCGACCGCCTGGTCGAGGCGGGACCGGAGGCGTTTCGGACGGCCATCCGGGAACTGGAGAAACGGCTCATCGCCCGGGCCCTGGCCGAGAGTGGCGGCAACCAGTCGGCCGCCGCCGGGCGCCTCGGCATCCACCGCAACACCCTCCGCACCAAGATTCGCGAGTACGGCTTGGACGGTT
>CAYTJE010000128.1:0-9476 GCA_964437855.1 uncultured Anaerolineales bacterium
CTCATCCACCGCAACGTGTCCCAACGCCTGCGGGCCCTGCGGGAAAAGATCAAGAAAGAACGCCGGTAGGGGTGCCCCGCGCCGCCGCCAGCCGTCCCCCCAGCGCACGTCCCGGTCGAGTGTAGCAGACGGCCGAAGCCTGAGGGGCATCCGGATAGGCTCTTACTCCGCCGCCCCGCCCTGCCGCTTCTCGCCCTTGACACCGAAGAACTCGACCTCCGAGGGCGTCTCTTCCGACCCCGGCGGCGTGGGGCCCGAGGCGGGATACTTCTTCTGAAACCGCTTCAGCCAATCCGGCGGCTCGCTCGCGCGCTCCGCCGATCCCGGCGCCGTCGAGGACCCTCCGGCGGCGGAGGGCTCGGGCGGCGATGGTTCCACGGACCCCCCGGTGGGTCCCGGCTCCGCTGCGGGCGACTCCGGCGCCCCTGCGCCGGGGCGCGGTCCACCGACGGCCGTCTCCGTCCCCGTCGCGGCCCCCTCCGGCCCGTATAGCCGAACCACCCCGACGACCACCAACACCGCCAGGAGCAGCGAGACGACCCCCGCCACCACCGCCACCGGAATGAGCACCTGCGGCCGGTCGGCGACCCATTGGACGGCGGCCGACGGCGCCGCGCCCACCCGTCCGCCCAGCGTCCGCACGCCCTTCGACGCCATCCGGACGGCCCGCTTTGCCGCCTGCCCCCGCGGGACCACAACGGGCGGCTCATCCATCCGCGCCAGCGCCTCGTCCAGGTCATCCTTGGTCTTGCCCAGCACCCGGGCCACGGCCGCCAGGACCTTTCCCTTCCCCACGTCACCGCCATAGCGGCGGATGCGTCGGCCCAGACGGAGCAGGGTCAGCCCGGGGGCATCGCGCGCCTGCCGGACGAAACGCAACTCGCCAAACAGGTGAACCGACCGTCCGACCTCCTCGGCCACCAGCAGGGCGGTGCCCTGAGGAACCCCGAGCATCCGCTGGGCCTTCTTGACGGATTCCACGCGCTTCTGGAGCGCCCCCGCCTCCAGCGCCTGGCCCAGGGCCACCACATCGCGATACGTCCACACGGCCACCGGCAGCGGCAGTTGGTGGAGCCCGACGGCCGGCCAGCCTTCCGTCCGGGACATGACCCCCCGCATCAGGCAAGGCATCAGTCGGGCCACCGGAATACCGCGGTCCCGGCAGGCCGTCAGCCACGCCGCCATCACCTCGGCGGTCCGCTCGCCCTGGCCAAAGTGTTCCCGCGCCAGGTCCTCGGCCTCCCGGCGCCACCGGGCCACCCGCGCGTTATCGTAGACGCGTTTCTTCTCGGGATTGGTCAGCGTGGAGACCGCCTGCCCGATCTCCGCCAGCAGCCCCAGGGCCTGCTTCCGGTACAGACCGAGTTGGTAGGCGCGGACCTTGCGTTTGACGCGGCGGCCGGCCTGGAGGACGGCCTTCTCGTCCGTCTCCAGTTCCGGCAGACCGAGCAGCCCGTAATAGGAGGGTTCCGCGGTCGCGATGCCGAGCGCTTCGCGCAGCATCTCCGCCCGGGGGACCTCCCCCTCCGACGCGCGGTTCGGGCTGCCGGTTTCGGTCACCGTGCGGGTTTCTTTAAGCAACGTTCGTTCCGGCATTGTATCATATCGACCCGGACGGGGCCTGGCAAGCCGCCACAGGCGGCCCCGGCCACTCGTCGAACCCAGCCACCGAAAAAATCGCTCGCCCGGCGACCGTCAAGGAACCGGGCTCCGTAACCCCTTGCGTCGCGGCAGGTTGCAACAGCCGGGCCGACAACCCGTCGGCGACGCGTCCGCCCGGCACTAGTAAGTACGGTTGACATGGCCGAACGCGCATGGCGGAAAATACGGTTTCCAGACGCCTTTGACCTGCCCGAGATCCGCAACCGGGCCGGCCGGGCGCCGAGCGCCGGCCCCCTGTGCGACCATTGCCTGGGCCGACTCTTCGCCCAGGTCGACACCGGCCTGACGAATCCCGACCGCGGCCGGATGGTCCGCGAGGCCCTGCAAGCCTCCCCGCCCCAGGCGCCGTGCAGCCTGTGCGCCAACCTCTTTGACGCCCTGGACCGGTGGGCCGAGAAGGCCGAGCAGCGCCTCCGGACGGTCGAAGCGGACACCTTTGCCGTCGCCTCGCACGTCGACCCGGCCGTCGCCGAACGCGAGCGGGCCTTGTGGGACGCCGTCGGCGACGACACGGCCGAGCCGTACAAGCAGGAGTTCAACCGCCTCCTGGGCACACGGCTGGCCGAGGTCACCGGCCTCGAGACGGACCTGGTCCGTCCCGACGCCACCCTCCTGGCCGACCACCGGACGGGCCGGGTCACCCTGCGGATCGAGCCGCTCTACGTCCGCGGGCGGTACCGCAAACTGGTGCGCGGCCTGCCCCAGTGCCGGTGGCGCGAGTGGCCGACGAGCATCCAGGACATCATCGGCGACCCCGTCCTGCGGGAGGCCAAGGGCGCGGACCACCGCCTGCACGGCTGCGGCCGGGAGGACACCGACGCCCGGTGCCTCGGCCGCCGGCCGTTCGTCCTGGAGGTCCGCCGGCCGCGCCGGCGGCACCTGGACTGGGCCGCGCTCGCGGCCGAGGTCAACGCCACCGGCCAGGTGGAGGTCGACGCCCTCACGCCGTGCCGCCGCGACGACGTGCCGCGGCTGAAAGCCCTGCGGCCCGACAAGACGTACCGCGCCGTGGTGGAAACGGACCGCGACGTGCCGGAGCCGGACCTGGCGCGCCTGGCCGACCTCGTGGGCGTCATCCGTCAGCGGACGCCCGTCCGCGTGCTGAGGCGCCGGCCGGATCGCCTCCGACGGCGGCGCGTATTGCACCTCGAATGGAAACACCTGGGGCCGAGGCGGGTGGAACTGACGGTCCGCGCCGCCGCCGGCACCTATATCAAGGAACTCGTCAGCGGCGACGGCGGGCGGACCCGGCCCAGCGCGGCCGAGGTCCTCGGCACGCCGGCGGAATGCGTGGAACTCGACGTGCTCGACGTGCACGTCGAGGAATGATAAATGCCAAATGATAAATACTAAATCACGGGGAGCGTAGGCCGAAGGCCTCCTTTGTCATTTATCATTTATTATTTGACATTGGTACGGCCGTCCCGCCTCGAACCCGGCGATCTCCACCAGGCCGACCTCGCGCAGCGCCGTCTCGGCCTCGGCAAAGCCGTGGGCCACGTCGCCGGGCCGGTGGGCGTCGGACCCGACCGTCACCCGCCGGCCGCCGAGGCGGGCGTACCGGTCCAGGATCTCGACGTCGGCGGCCATTCCGAGCCCGCGGTCCAGGACGTGATGCGTGTTGACCTCGACGGCCACGCCGCCCGCGATGCAGCGGACGAGGATCCGCTCGACCCGCTCCCAGTACCGCGCGTCGCGGCAGGCGGCGGCGCGGCCCGGCATCTGCTTGTACACGTAATCGAAGTGCGCGATGACGTGGCACCAGCCGGAGGCGGCGAGGGCCTCGACCTCCGCCAGGTAATCATCCAGCAGGCCGCGGAGGTCCGCCTCAGACAGCGGCGTCTCGCCCAGATTCCAGATCTGCCGCCCGGCGGCCGTGTGTACCGCGCCGATGACGAAATCGAACTCCATCGACGCGAGGGTCTCGCCCACCTCCTCGCCGTAGGCGCGCCGGAAGTCGAACTCCACGCCCTTGCGAACCCGGAGCCGGCCCGCATAGGCCGCCTGCGCCTCGGCAATCGCCTCGCTGTACGCCGCATCGTCCAGGTAGCCGTAATGCGGGTCGTCGCGGTCGAAATCGAGGTGCTCGGCAAAGCCGATCTCCGTGAGGCCGACCTCAAGCGCCGCCTCGCACATCTCGCGAACCGACGCGTGCCCGTCGGCGCTGTGGGTCGAGTGCAGGTGGTAATCCGTCGGGATCATGGCAAACGCACTCCGGCAAACGTACTCCGGGCGGCGGGTGCAGAGACCCGCCGCGCCTTCGTCGACCGCCACGCGGCCCGCCCATACGGGTCCGTACCGGACAAGCGGGCCGGCGAACCAGCGGCTCCGGCGCCGGGGGCACGCGCCACCCGAACGTCGCCGGCCGCTACAGGGTCCGCCCGACGGCCTCGGCCACCTTCCGGCACGAGTCGACGAGACGGGCGAACGCCTCCGGCGTCAGGGACTGCATGCCGTCGACCAGCGCGGTCTCCGGGTCGGGATGGACCTCCAGCAGCAGGCCGTCGGCGCCGGCGGCAACGGCGGCCAGGCTGACCGGCTGGACCAGGTCCGCCCGGCCGGTGGCGTGGCTCGGATCGGCAACCACCGGCAGGTGGGTCATCTGCTTCAGCGCCGGAATGGCCGCCACCGGAAACGTGGCCCGCGTGGCCCGCTCGAACGTGCGGATGCCCCGCTCGCACAGGATGACCTGCGTGTTGCCGGGCGAGAGCACGTACTCGGCCGCCAGCAGAAACTCCTCGAGCGTGGCGCTCATGCCGCGCTTCAAGAGGACCGGCTTCTCGCTCTCGCCGGCGGCGGCCAGCAGCATGAAGTTCTGCATGTTCCGCGTGCCGATCTGGAGGACGTCGGCGTACCGGGCGACCACCGGCACCTGTTCGGGGGCCATCACCTCGGTGACGACGGCCAGGCCGGTGGCCTCGCGGGCCTCGGCCAGGTACTCCAGCCCCTCCTCGGCCAGGCCCTGGAACGAGTACGGGTCGGTCCGGGGCTTGAACGCCCCACCGCGGAGGGCGATGGCCCCGGCCTCGCGAACCGCGCGGGCCGTCTCCAGCAGTTGCTGCCGATCCTCTACAGCGCACGGGCCCGCGATGATCCCGATTGGCTCACCGCCCAGAGACCCCGATCCCAGCGGGACGACGGTCGTCTCGGGCCGGGTCTCGCGCGAGGCGATCTTGTACCGGGCCAGCACCGGCATCACCTTCTCCACGCCCTGGGCCACGGCCAGTTGCTCGGGCGCCTTGAACCGCTCGTCGCCGACGCAGGCGATGACCGTCCGCTCGGTCCCCTGGATGAGGTGGGGGGCCAGGCCGATCTCCTTCACGCGCCTGACCATGTGCTCGATCTGTTCCCGGCTGGCGTTCGGCTGCATGACCACGATCATGTGCCCTCCTCCTTTTCGCTCAGGGCACGCAGCGGCGGAACCGGTATGCAAAAGGCTCCGGACCGCGGGGCCCGGAGCCTTGACCGTTCGAGGCGCGCGTGGCGCTAAGGCAAGGCTCGGGCCCAGTGCCCGAAGCCGACGTAAAACCAGAACCACCCTCCGGCCGGCGCGCCGACGCCGGCGGCCTCGACCGCCCGGACGGCATGGATCGCATGGGTCATCGTCGCTCGGCCTTACACGTTGCCTTACGCCAGCAAGTATACGCGTGACGGAGCCGATGTCAAGCCGCAGAGGCCGGACCCCCTTGCACGCCCGCCGAGGGCCGAATCCGGCACCGGATTCGCCAAATCGCTTGCCCCCCGGCCCTGCACATCGTATGGTGACCCGGGGCCCACTCGCGAGCGACCTACACCCATGCCGACCGACGACCCGCCACGCGTGCTCGTCGTCGAAGACGAGCCCGACATGAACAACCTGCTGGCCGACGTCCTGACGGCGTTCGGCTTCGCGCCCGTCCAGGCCACCGACGCCGAGCAGGCCCTGGACGTGCTCCAGCGCGAGCGTCCCGACGCCATTCTGCTTGACCTCATGCTCCCGGGCATCAGCGGGTACGAACTGTGCCGGCGGCTCAAGACCGACCGCCGGACGCGAACCATCCCGGTGCTGATCCTGACGGCCCTGGACCGCGACCCCGACCGGCGAACCGCCTACATGGCCGGCGCCGACGATTTCCTGACCAAGCCGTTCGCGCCGGACACCCTGGTCGAGCGTCTGCGGGCCTGCACGGAGGCGGTCCGGCGGGCGGCAGAGGCGCAGGCCCCCGTCCGCCTGAGCCTGGAACCCACCGGCGCGCTGTCGGACCTGCGAACGCTCAACACCTTCGCCACCGCGCTGTACCAACGGACCGACCTCGCCCCGGAGACGATCGAGGCGCTGCGGCGCGAGGTGAGCGGCCTGCTGGAGGCGGCCGGCAAGTGGGCCGCCAACAAGGGCGGGACCCCGCCGGTCCGACTCACCATGACGCTGGACGAGGCGCGATGTCGCCTGGCGTTCGACCCCCTGGCCGACCGGGCCGGGGCGTTCCTGGCCGAGCACCTGCGGCCGGACGCCGGGGCACCGGCGGCCCTTCTCGACGCCGGCGCCATCGACCGGGCCGAACCCGAGGGCGACGGCGTGGTGCTGGAAAAGACGTTGGGAAAGGCGTAAGGGTTGGGCCGAACCCCGCGCGGGTCCCCTGAATCCCGGGCGGGCTATCCTGGCCGCTCACCGGCCCTCGGGCACTTCGGGGGGCGGGCTGAACTCTGACGGCACGGTGAAGAAGAAGCGCGACCCCTCGCCGGGCGTCGAGGAGTAGTCGATGGTCCCGCCCCAGGATTCCACGAGCCGCCGGGCCGTCGACAGCCCCAGGCCGATGCCGGCGATGTTCCCGGTGAACGTGTCCTCCAGTTGCGAGAAGGCCGAGAAAATCTGGTCACGCTGGGCGGCGGGCACGCCGGGGCCGTTGTCGCGGATCGACACCTCGAGGCTCCGACCCTGGACCTCCTGCACACTCGCCGCCACCTGGACGGGGTCTTTGTCGGCGAACTTGACGGCGTTGTCGAGCAGGGCGTCGACGACAATGGCCAGCAGTTCCTCCGGGGCGCGGGCGCGGGGCACGCCGGCGGGCAGGTCGATCGACCACTGGACGAGGCGGTCCGGGTACCGCTGCTCGATGCGGTCGCGGACCCGTTCGAGGAGTTCGGCGAGCGGCACCAGTTGGCCGGCCCGTTCCAGTTCCGTCGCCGTCAGGCCCGCGTACGAGAGGACCTTTTCGATGAGGTCCGAGAGTTCCTTGACCTTCGCGAGCGAGATGCGTATCGACTCGGCCACGGAGGGGGGCACCTGGCCGCACTTCCCCTGGTCGATCAGGCTCAGGTACCCGCTGATAATCGTGAGCGGCGTCTTGAGTTTGTGGCTGACCAGCGACAGGAAGTCGCGTTTCAGTTTTTCCTTGCGGCGCATCTCGGTGATGTCGCGGAACACCAGGGCGGCGTTGTGCAACTGGCCGCCCGGACCCATGATGCGGGTGTACCGTCCGGCCAGGTACTTCGGCGGTCGGCGGTTCTCCTGGGCCAGTTCCACCGAGACCGAGCGGGCGGTCGTCTGCCGGAGCGCTTCGAGCGAGGGTTCAACGGCATAATCCGCCAGGACCTCGGCCAGGTTGCATCCCACCAGGGCCTCGTCCGGCCTGTCGAGGAGTTCAGCCGCCCGCCGGCTGACGATCTCCACGCGCCATCCCCCGTCGGTGATGACGATGCCGTGCGAGAGGTCCTGGATCACGGCGTGGAACTTTTCGCGTTCGGCCAGCATCGAACGGTAGTACTTGACCTGAAGCAGACTCTTGACCCGCGCGAGCAACTCGCCGCGGTCGAACGGCTTGGACAGAAAATCGTCGGCGCCCGCCTCCAGGCCGCGGATGCGATCCTCGGTCTCCTTCAGGGCGGTCACCATGATGACGGGGATGACGGCGGTGGCCTCGTCGGCGCGTAGGCGGTGGCAGACCTCGAAGCCGTCCATCTTCGGCATCATGATATCCAGAAGGATGAGGTCAGGTTGTTCGCTCGCGACCTTCCGGAGCGCCTCCTCGCCGTCGTAGGCGGGGACGGTGTCGTAACCGGCCGACTGGAGGTTCCGCTCCAGGAGTTTGACATTGGCCGCGTAATCGTCGACCACAAGCACCTTGCCACCGACCTGTTCCGCCTGGTCAGCCATGGGATTCCTCGCGCCGGTCCGCGTTGGGGACCACGCCCGGCCGTGGCGGGGCCTCGCCGCGCCGGGCCGCCTCGTGCTCGGCCCGGGTCACGAGGTCCCGCAGGAGCGTGACGGTGAAGGTGGTCCCCCGTCCGAGTTCGCTTTCAACGTCGATCTCGCCGCCGTGGAGCCGGACGAGGCGCCGCGTCAGGGCCAGCCCCAGGCCGGTGCCCTCGTGTTCCCGCGTGCGCGAGAGATCGACTTGCGTAAACTCCTCGAAGAGCGTCGGCAGGTCCTCCGGGGCGATGCCGACGCCGGTGTCGGCCACCTGGAGGCGGACGACCTCCTGTTCGAGGCGGGCCCGGACGGTCACCTGCCCGCCCGCCCCGGTGAACTTGATCGCGTTCGAGAGCAGGTTGTACAGGATCTGCTTCACCTTCGTCGGGTCGGCCGTCAGTTCCAGCGGGCGGGGCGAGACGTCCGCCACGACGTTCACGCCACGCCGGTGGCCCAGGCCGCGGACCACCCGCTGCGTCTCGTCCACCAGGGCCGCCAGGTCGCAGGGCTCCAGGGCCAGGTCCATCGCGCCCGACTCCAGTTTCGTGAAGTCCAGCACGTCGTTGATCATCTGGAGAAGTTGCCGGCCGGCGCGCTGGATGTCCTCGGCGAACTCGCGCTGCTCGTCGGTCGGCCGGCCGGCGAGGCCGTCGCGGATAGCCTCGGCAAAGCCGATGATGGCGGTCAGGGGGGTGCGGAGTTCGTGGCTCATGTTGGCCAGGAACTGGCTCTTGAGCCGGCTGGTCCGGACCAGTTCCACGTTGGCCCGGCGGAGTTCGGCCGTTTTCTCGGCCACCTTCGCTTCCAGGCGGTCGGTGTACTCGCGGAGCCGCTGCTCGAGCCGTCGGCTGGTCGTGACATCGCGGCAGATGATGGTGTACCCGGCGGGCTCGCCGCCGGGGCCGGTCCGGACCGTCGTGACGACGCGAGCCGGGAACCGCTCGCCGCTCTTGCGGAGGCGTGTCCCTTCCGTCTCGTGCCGGCCGTGCATCCGCAGTTCGCGGCGGACGGCCAGGCCGGTCGCCTCCGGGACCTCTTCCGGTGGAACGAGGCGATCGAGCGGCTGGTCCAGGACCTCTTCCGGCTCGTAACCGAACATCCGCCTCGCGCCCTCGTTGAACGCCTGGATTCGCCACCGGACGTCGGCCGCGATGATGGCGTACTCGGTGGCGGAATGCAGGACCGAGTCCAGGAACTCGGTGGTCTCGGCCAGTTCGGCCGTCCGTGCCTGGACGCGGCGCTCCAGGTCGTCGTACATGGCCCGGAGCCGTTCGGCCATGTCGCGGAAGGCGACGGCGAGGTCGCCGACCTCGTCGCGGCTCCGGACGTCGATGTCGGCGTCCAGGTTGCCCCGGCCGAGTTCCCGGGCGGCGGAGGCGAGGGCGTGCAGCGGCCGGGCCAACTGATGCCGGATAAAGATGCCCACCAGCACCAGCAGGACGGTGGCCAGGCCGCCCGCCGTCACGGCGAACGCCCGCTCCCACGCCGTGTCGGCCTCGCGCCACAGCCAGACGGTCAGCGCCGCCACGACCAGGGCGCAGGCCAGGACGTAGAGCAGGAGTTTCGTGGTCAACCGCAGGCGGTGCATGGTCGTTTCGTCTCATTCTGACGGCGCGCGGCCCGCAAGCGGGCCGGCGAACACGGC
>CAYTJE010000129.1:0-9229 GCA_964437855.1 uncultured Anaerolineales bacterium
CTGGACCCCCTTCTTATACGAACCACGCGGCGGAACCCACCCCGCGCACTGAAAAGGTCGTCCGTGTCTGGCGGACGGGATCCTGCGACCGGCTGCTCCGAATCGCTCCTGTGGCCTCTGCGACGCGAGCGTTTCGGGTAGGCGTCCGATCACCGGTCCCGGGCTACCCGAGCCAGGCGGACCGTCCTTCAGCCCATCGGACCGCCTGCCCCCCATTCGCTTTACGCCATATTATACCTGAGGATTCGGCTTTCGACAAACCGTTGGCATGGTTCAAAAAGTGGGTGAAAAGTGGAAAGTGGCCTGACTGGAGGTTTTTGTCGGGGCCTCGCCTTCGCCACGGGCGCACTTTGGGGGAGAACCCCTTCTTTGCCAAACCCCCTATCTTCAAGCCCAACGCGGGGTGGAGGGCTCGTACGCCGTGTCTCGCTCCGCCCGCGCCGGACACGAGGCGGCTTGTGGTGAGGAAAAAAGAGGCGCGGGCGGGGGAGAGTTGGCCCGGCGGTCGAAGTGACGCTTAGAAGCACCCCGGCAGGTCGTTTCGCCCCGCTCGTTTCCGCGAGATGGCGACTCCTTTCAGCAAACCCATGGTTACATGATGGTTACATTGGGGACAAGCCACGTCAAGCAGAGAAGGGGAAGGGGCGTAAGTCGTTGCCTGGTAAGCGGTTATGGTCGGGGCGACTGGATTTGAACCAGCGACCTCTGCGTCCCGAACGCAGCGCTCTTCCAAACTGAGCTACGCCCCGACCTGCTGAATGCCCGTTGAGATGGCTCGGGCAGCCGGCGGTTGCGTCTGAGGCCCCGCTGCCGTCGCAGGTAGCGAATTATAGCCGGCCGGCAGCGCAAATCAACCGCATTCTCAACCGAGGTTGGGTGGGGGAGGCGGCTTGGATACTCTCGGCTTGAAAAGCGTCTCGCCCGGCCGTAGGATGCCAGCGGAAAGGAGACCCGCCATGTGCAAGTCCCGCTGTCCCGCTGCGTGCACCGGTCATGGCTTGTCGCGCCGCGCGTTTCTCGGTGCCGGCACCTGCCTGCTGGGCTCGGCCGTCGTGGCCGGCTGTGCCGGCACGGCAGGCCGCCCGCCGGTCCCTGGCCTTCAGCCCATCGAGCCGCGCGGCCCGGCGTCGAAGGTGACGCCGCGCCTGTGTGCCACCTTCGTCCGCCGCAAGGAACCCTACGGCATGTGGTGGCCGGGGGCCATCTACGACGGCGAGGCCGCCCGGAAGAAGTACACCCGCCTCATCCGGGACACCGCCGAACGGCTGGGTATGAAACTCGATCTCCGGTCCAAGCCCATTCACTCCAAGCAGGAGGCGGACGCCTGGGTCGCCGAGGCCAAGGCGGTGAAGCCCGACGGCCTGCTCGTCGTCCTGCTTGACCGTCAACAACATGCCTGGCCGACGGCGGCGAAGGCCGTGGAGTCGGGTATCCCCACGGTTGTCTACTCGCCGGTCGGCTCCTCCTTTACGACGAACACGGTCCGCCTCGCCGACAAACCCCATTCGGTCATCTTCGCGACCGACGACACGACGCAACTGGTCTACGGTCTCAAGATGATCCAGGCCCGGGCGAAGATGCGCGCGGCCCGGTGCCTTGTCCTGAAGGGGAGGAAGCGGCAGGACAAGACGCTGGCCGACCTCGGCATGAGCCTCCGATACGTGCCGGCCGGCGACTTTCTTGCCGAGTACAACAAGACCGCGACCGACGCCGAGGTCCGGGCCATTGCGGATGCCTACATCAGTCAGGCTACGCATATGGCCGGGCCGACGCACCAGGACGTCATCAACGGTGTCAAGTCGTACGTGGTGGCGCGGCGGCTGCTGGAGCGCGAGGAGGCCGATGCCATCTCGATGGACTGCCTGGGCGCCCTGGGCCGGAGCAAGGTGAGTTTGCCGTGCATCGCCTGGTCGCGGATGAACGACGAGGGCATCCCGGCGGCGTGCGAGGCCGACGTCGGCGCCATCGCCACTCACACGCTCGTCCAGTACCTGTTTGACCGGCCGGGGTTCCAGCAGGACCCGGTGCCCGAGACGGCTCGCGACGCCATCATCGGGGCCCACTGCACGTGCGCCACGAAGTTGAACGGCTTCGACCAGCCGCCGGAGCCGTTCTACCTGTCGCACCATCACGGCAAACGCGATGCCGTGCCGCGGCCGAGGTGGCGAATCGGCCAGACGGTCACCAGCGCCGACATCCTGCCGGGGGACCCGTCAAGGATGCTGATCGCGGCCGGGTGGGTGCTGGAGAACGTGGAGGTGCCGCCGGCCGGCGGATGCGTCGTCTCGGTCATGGTCGAGTTCGACAACACCGAGAACGTCCTGACGTGGCCGGGCTTCCACCAGATCTGGTTCTACGGCGACTGGCGGGACGAGTTGGTTGAGTTCTGCCGGCTGGCCGGCATCGAGCCCCAGATGTGCTGAGGGCCTGTCGTGCCCCGTGTGGCCCGGCCGGTCTTGTCCGGCCGGGAAGACGCGCCGTGTGCTTCGAAACGTGCGCGGCGGGTCGGAGCCTGTCCCGAGCGAAGCCGAGGGGCACCCGCCGCGCATCGCGCAACATACTTGTCGATCTCCCGGCCGGACAAGACCGGCCGGGAAGACGCGCCGTGTGCTTCGAAACGTGCGCGGCGGGTCGGAGCCTGTCCCGAGCGAAGCCGAGGGGCACCCGCCGCGCATCGCGCAACATACTTGTCGATCTCCCGGCCGGACAAGACCGGCCGGGCCACACAGAAAGAACGGCACCCGTGTCCGACGACGATGGCTTCTTCGACCTCCAGGTCAACGGCTACGGCGGGGTGGACTTCAACGGTGATGCCCTGGGTCCGGACGACCTGCACGCCGCCTGCGAGCGGCTCCGGGCCGACGGCGTCGGGGGCATCCTGGCCACGGTCGTGACCGAGCGGCTCGAGGTGATGGAGGCCCGCCTCCGGCGCCTGGTCGCGGCCCGCGAGGAGGACGACCTGTCGCGCCGGCTTATCGTAGGGGTCCACCTGGAGGGCCCGTTCATCAGCCCCGAGGCCGGTTACCGCGGCGCCCACCCGGCCGATGCGATTCGCCCGCCCGACCCGGACGAGATGGAGCGGCTGCTGGAGGCGGCCGGCGGCCTCGTCCGCCTCGTCACCCTGGCCCCGGAGTGCGACGAGGGTTTCCGGCTCACACATCTCCTCGCCGGGCGCGGCATCGTCGTCAGCGCGGGTCACTGTGACCCGGACCGGGATACGCTCCGGGCCGCGTGCGACGCCGGTCTGACGATGTTCACGCACCTTGGCAACGGCTGCGCGGAGCGGGTGCATCGGCACGACAACATCGTGGAGCGGGCCCTGTCGCTGCGGGACCGGCTGTGGCTGTGCTTCATCGCCGACGGCGTGCACGTGCCGTGGTTCGCCCTCGGCAACTGGCTGCGAGCGGCCGGTCTCGACCGCGCCTGCGTGGTGACCGACGCCGTCACGCCGGCCGGCCTGGGACCCGGGACCTATCCGCACACGCGGTACGAGATTCACGTGGCCGAGGGCGACGCCGCCCGCCTGCCGGACGGCTCGCTCGTGGGCGGGACCATCTCCCTGCGCGAGGCGGCCGGGAACCTGGTCGAGCACGTCGGCTTGGCGGAGGACGACGCCCGCCGGCTGACGGCCGAGAACCCCCGGCGAGTGATTGGCTTGGATGCGCTGTGACGTGTTCGAGCCGGCCGCGGAAGCGGCCGGGTGGTCTCGCAGGCCATGGCCTCTGCGAGCCAAATGCCATGGCCCTTTGCGCGTGCCCCGATGCTACCGCCTCGGGCTCGAACGGCATGGCACACGCCTCGCGTTTCGCAGCGCACTGGCGGGCAAGCCGCCAGTGGCACCCGCGGTCTACCTCCCCGACAGTCGCGACGCCGACCCCTGGTCCACGTACAGCGCCGCCGCCGGGTGCTCCTGGAGGATGGAGGCGGGCACCTGCGGCGTCAGGGGTCCTTCGACGGTCTTGCGGACGGCCTCGGCCTTGCGGGTATCCGGAACGGTGCAGACGATGGCCCGCGAGGCCATGATCTGCCGGACCGACATCGAGATGGCTCGCCGGGGGACCTCGTCCAGCGTCTCGAACCACCCCTCGCCCAGTTGCTGCCGCCGGCAGGCCTCGTCCAGGTCGACGACGAGGTACGGCTCGGTGGCGTCGAAGTCGGCGGGCGGGTCGTTGAAGGCCAGGTGCCCGTTCTCGCCGATGCCCACCATGGCGGCGTCGATGGTGTGGGCGCGAATGAGGTTGCCCAGGCGCCGGCACTCGGCCTGCGGGTCGTCCGCCTCGCCGTTCACGTAATGGAAGGCGGCGGGCGGCGCCGGCAGCCGGTCCACGAACCGCTCCTTCAGATACCGGCGGAACGACGCCGGGTGCAAGGCGGGCAGGCCGATATACTCGTCCAGGTGGAAGCAGGTGACCCGCGGCCAGTCGATGCCTTCGGCCCGGACGAGGGCGGCCAGCATCTCGAACTGGCTGGCGCCGGTGGCCAGGATGATGGCGGCGGCGCCGCGCTGCTCGATGGCGGCGCGGATGGCGCGGGCGGCGTGGGCGGCGGCGGCCTCGCCGCACGCCTCCTTCGTGTCGCTGACGATCACGTCCATGACAAAGCCTCCGTTGAGACCGATTTCCGTCCGCTTGGTCGCGCGGCAGGTCTCCGTACCCGCCGTGCGACCTCCGCATCACCGTTTGGCCGGTTCGTGCTCCAGGCGCAGGTCGTCCAGGTAGAACGCGGTCGGGGTCTGGTTCAGGCTACAGAAGCCGAGCCAGTAAAGGGTTTTCCATCCTTTGTTGCCGACGGGCAGGTTGGCGAACGTTTTTGTCTCGCCGCCGGGCAGAGTGACGGCCAGGTCCCACGTGTCGTCGGCCTTGGAGCCGAGCCCGGCGGTCATGCGGATGCGGATCCAGGCATTCGCCGGCACGTCCATCAGGTGTTTGCCGCGGGACCGCATCTTGCCTTCCGCGATCCACAGGCTCGGCCCGATGAGGTACGGGTGGCCCTCGCTGCGCCACTCGATGAACATCTTCGTGTCCGGCGCCACGCGAATTGCGAAGGCGAACGTCGTCGTGCCGCCGGTGTGGTTCGGGCGGTAGTAGAAGTGCGGGTTCCAGTTGTGCGCGAGGCCGGCCGCATCGGTCACCTTCAGGCTGCGGGAGCCGGTGGCAGCGGCCTCGTCGGTGACGGCGACGTGGTCGCCCTTGCCCTCCAGGTGAATGCGCCGGACGCCCACCGGCCCCTTGCCGGGGGGTGTGGTCTCGAACCCGTCGGTGAACTCGAGCGGCGGGGGCGGGGGCGGGTCCGGCGCCACCTCCAGCGGCGGGTACGTCTCGCCCTCGGCCAGGGCAACCCACTCGGCGTCGCCGTACACGCCCGCTCGTGTGTAGTCGAACGGCTTGAAGCCGACCCTCAGCGCGGGCGAATCGGCAGGCAGGCGAAAATCGTAGTGCTCCGGATCACGGAACTTGGGGTTCGCCACGATGCTGCCCTCACTGTGGCCCGTTTCCTGTTGCCACTTCTCGAGCGGCATGCCGTCGAACAGGGCGGGCCCGGACGTGTTCCAGTAACAGTTGTGGTGCATGCGGACGTTCTTGTCTTTCCAGAATCGGCAGAGGAGGTTGCCCTCGCGCCAGTACACGATATTCCGCTCAAAGGTGAACGAGAGGTGGTCCTCCTTCCGCGACCGCCGCAACTGCGCCTCCTTGCCGAACGCGAAGATGTTGTTGCGGATCGTGTTCTCCTTGCCGAAGTGCTGGTGCCAGCCGGCGGTCTTTGTCTCGTAGACGAGGTTGTTCTCCATCGTGATGTGCGTGGAGGCCTGGTCGCAGTACAGCCCCCATCCGCCGTAACTGTATGAGTAGATATGGTGGCACCGGTTGTTCGAGACGGTGGTGCCGGGCGAGATGCCCAGGGTGTAGACGGCCCCCATGTCGCTCAGGACGCCCCACCCCAGGTGGTGAATGTGGTTGAAGTCGATCGTGTTTCGCACGGCCAGGCTCTCGCGGTAGTTCCACATCCAGCCGACCGAGACGCCCGTGTAGAAGAAGTCGGCGACCTCGTTGTGCGTGACGGTGTTGTCGCCGCTGTGGCCGACGAGGACGCCGACGGCCTCCCGGTACAGCCGCCCGCCGTGGCGGATGATGCAGTTGTGGACGGTGATGTGGCTGGTGCGGTCGGGCCCGGCCGGCGAGCGGTTGAACCGCGTCGGCCCGATCCGCACCCCGCCGCAGCCCAGGTCGTGCATGTGCGTGCGGACGACCCCGCAGTCGCGGCAGCCGCGGCGGAACCAGACGGCGTACCGGCCGACGCGGCGGACCTCGCAGTCGGTGAAGGTGACGTGGCGGGCGCCGTCGGCCTCGATGGCTGCGCCCACGTGGGCCGCCGCCTGCACGCTGCTCGCGCCGCCGGGCGGCAGGACGTACCCGCCGTGCTCCAGCACCAGGCCGCGGAAATGCAGGTGCTCGACGAACGCGCCCTTGGACGGGTTGCCGGCCAGGACCAGGAGGCGTTCGGCTACGGGGGCGACGACCTCGGCGGTCTCCGGGTCCTCGCCCTTCCTCGGCCGGTACAGCAGCGTGCCGTCACGACGAAGGAACCACTCGCCCGGCGCATCAAGGGCCGCCTCATAGTTCTCCAGGTGGTACCGCTGGGCGGGTTCCCATTTCATGAACGGCCAGGATGACCGGCCCATCGTGATGACCGTGTTCGCCTGGCCGTTGACCGCCGCGATGCGCATGAGCGACGTGCTCCAGGAGTGGTAGGGGACGAGGACGACCTCGTGGAGGTCGGCGGGCGAAAGGGCGAGGAGCGGCCGGATGTCCGCCGGACGCGCGCGGAACGCCCGACGCGAGGCGTCGGTCGGCTTGCCCGTGGCCGGATCGCGGGCGTGGAAGACCTTGCCCGCCATGTAATGGTACCACTTGTTCGGGCTGCGGGCGCGGGTGGCCCGCCGGCCGCTGACGAACAGTTGGACGAACGTCCACTTGTTTTTTCCGACGCCTGCGCCGGGCACCTTGGCCACCCACGTGCCGTCGTCGCGGACGCGGAAGCCGCCGATGGGCCGGCCGCCGCTGAACACCGGCCGCGCGCCCTTCGCCGCGCGGCACATCACGGGCAAGGCTTCCGTGCCGCCGTCCTCCGGCCCGAAGACGACCGGTTCGGTCAGCCGGTACGTGCCGTCCTGGATGACGACCGTGACGGGCCCGGCGGCGGGGCGCTCGGCCTTCAGCCGGCGGACGGCGTCGCGCGCCCCGGCCAGCGAGGCCACCGGACCGTCGGTCTTCGCCGCGTTCGGCGCGGCAAGCCGGCCAGACCAGGCGTCGTCGCCGGCGGGCGAGACGTGAATCTCGATCGCGGGGGGGACGGGGGCGCCGGCTTCACCGGCGAGGCACGCTGCAGTGCAGGCGATGAGCGCAAACACGGTCAGCCAGGCGGGCGGGGGTCGCACGGGCGATCTCCTTCGGTTCACGCGTGGACCTGCCAGTCTACCGCACCGGCCGCGCCTGTGCCAGCACCCGGCAAGGGAATCCGTTGCCGGGTCGGCCTGCCGATGGTACGTTACGGCGAAGCGCGGCGGGCCGGTCCATACGGAGGCGTATGCCGAGGCCCGCCGCGCGGAAACGATAAGAGTGCCGCGCGGCAAGTAGCGCGGAGAAGCACCGCGCGTCGCTCCCGATCAAGACGGAAAGGACACCCGTGCGATACGGAACGTGCATGCTTCTGCTGACTGCAATGGCGACGGCGGCCTCGGCGGCGCCCGCCGCACCAGAGGTGAAAGTCGTCTCGCCGGACGGCCGGCTCGCCATGACGCTCGCCGTCTGCGACCTCGGCGGCCGGAGCGGTTGCCTCGTCTACGGCGTGACGTACCAGGACCGCACGGTGGTCCGCCCATCGCGGCTGGGGCTGGACCTGGCCGACGCCCCGCCGCTGGGCACGGGGCTGGAGGTGACGGGTGTCGAGCGCTCGCGCCACGACGATACGTGGAAACCCATCTATGGCGAGCGGGCCGAGGTCCCGGACCGCTGGAGCCAGGCCGCCGTGACGCTGCGCGAGGCGCGGCCGCCGGGTCGCCGGCTTCAGGTGACCGTCCGCGTGGCCGACGAGGGCGCCGCGTTCTGCTATACGATTCCCCGGCAGCCGGGGCTGGAGAAGGCGACTATCACGGCCGAGCGCACCCGCTTCGCCCTGCCGGAGGGGACGGCCGGATGGGTCACCCATCGCGCCCAGGGCACGTACGCGCGCACGCCGTTGGCCGAGATGAAGGGCGAAGCCGAGCGGCCGCTGACGCTGGAACTTCCGGGCGGCCTGTTCGCCGCCATCGCCGAGGCGCGGCTGGTGGATTATTCGCGGATGAAACTCGTGCGGGCGACGGGGGACGCGAAGGTGGCGCGGCCCGTACGGGCCGCGCAACGCCGTGACTCTGCCACGCTCATCAGCAAACTCGCCGGGCCCGTTGAGGCCGAGGCGCCGCTCGTCACGCCGTGGCGGGTCGTGATGGTGGCCGAGCGGCCGGGCGCTCTCCTGGAACACAACTACCTGCTCCTGAGCCTCAATCCGCCGTGCGCTCTTGAGGATCCGTCGTGGATCCGGCCCGGCAAGGTCATCCGGGAGGTGACGCTGACCACGGCCGGCGGGAAGGCGTGCGTCGATTTCGCCGCCGAGCACGGAATCCGGTTCGTGGAGTACGACGCGGGCTGGTACGGGCACGAGTACAGCGAGGAGGCCGATGCCACCACCGTGTCGGTGGACCCGAAGCGGAATCCGAATGCGGAACTCGACCTGCGGGAAGTGATCCGCTACGCGCGGTCGAAGGGCATCGGCATCCTGGTCTACGTGAACCGCCGGGCGCTGGAGCGGCAACTGGACGATATCCTGCCGCTGTACGAGCGGTGGGGCGTCGCGGGTGTCAAGTACGGGTTTGTACGCGTGGGGCCGCAGCGGTGGACGCGATGGCTGCACGAGGCCGTCCGCAAGGCGGCCGCGCATCGCCTGATGGTCGACGTGCACGACGAGTATCGGCCGACGGGCGTCAGCCGGACTTGGCCGAACCTCATGACGCAGGAGGGCATCGGCGGCAACGAGACGATGCCCGACGCCACGCACAACACCGTCCTGCCGTTCACGCGGCTGGTCTGCGGGGCGGGCGATTATACCATCTGCTACTACAACAAGCGGATCAAGACGACCCACGCCCACCAGTTGGCGCTGGCGGTCTGCTACTACAGCCCGCTCCAGTTCGTGT
>CAYTJE010000130.1:0-9203 GCA_964437855.1 uncultured Anaerolineales bacterium
TGGTCATTGGTCATTGGTCATTGGTCATTGGTCCTTTGTGCTGCACAATGTCGCGTTTGCGGCCATTGGGGAAGTCGCCCCATCGGCAAACAGCCCCTCGCCCGCCCGAACAAATGACCCATGACGAAGGACCCATGACAGTTGTCACGGCTCCGCCGCGGCATCGGGGGCCTCGCCAGGCGGCCCCTGCACATGCGCCGGTTTCAGCCGCGGGGCCGAGAGGTCCAGCCGGTACATGATCTGGTTGTAGTCGTAGCGGGGGGTGGGGCGCTTGGCGGCGGAGAACGTTCGGGTGTAGGTGCCCTCGAAGTAGATGACGCGGCCGCCGCCTGAGTCGAAGAACGCGTGGTGGACCGGGTTGTAGAAACTGTAGGCGTCGTGCGTGACGATCTTGCGGGCGCGGCGCCACGGTCCCTCGGGGGCGTCGGCCTCGGCGTACCAGATTTCGCCGAGGGCGGAGGTGCCCCACTGCTCGCACAGGATCATGATCCACCGCTTGCGATACGCGTTCCAGCGGACCGACCCGCGATGGGCGGCGACGGGCTTGCCGGTGTCGGCGTCGCGGAGGTCGATCCGTCGCTCGTCCTTGCGGAGGCGTCCGGCCTTGACGAGTTCCCTCTGGCGGGCCAGGTCGACGGGGGCGGCCCGGCGCTTCCAGCCCCAGACGAGCCGGCCGTCGGCGTCGCGGTCCGGGGCCGCCTCGTCCCCGTCCTCCGCGCTGCCCGCCGCCAGGCACGTGAACGTCTCGTAGGCCGACGGGTCGAACAGGGCGTCCCACTGGGCCTTGACGCGGAGATGCGGATACGGGTGGGCGAAGTACCAGTACGCCTGCCCGTCGACCGTGACGCGTGTGGCCTGCCCCTGCGGGTGGCGGCGGACGGCGTCGTCGAGGCGGCGGGCCCGCTCGAAGACCTCCTTCTGGTCGTTATACACCATCAGGCCGTGTTCGAGCCGCTCGCCGAGACTCTTCATGCGGGCGTAGTGGGCCACGAGCCGCTCGCGGCCGGAGGCGTCGGCCACCGTGACGAAGCCGTCGAGCCAGACCATGCCCGGTCCGGGCAGCGGGGCCATCTTTCGGCTGAAGCCGTCCTCGTCGACGAAGTACTCCAGGTCGATGCCGACCGACGGGTCGAGTCCGCCCCGGCCCGGCCGCCGCGACGTGGCCCCCGACATGGCAAACTGGCCCAGCGGGTAGGCCGCCCGGCTGGTGTCGCCCCAGAACCAGTAGATCCGGCCGCGGTACGGCATCGCGAAGACCGAGTCCTGGCCCAGGACCCCCCCGGCGAGGACCGGCCGGCGAAGCGGCGGCTCCAGCCCCGCCCGCACCGTGTCGCGGTAAATGCCCTGGCCGGTGATCCGGTACAGCCGCTCGGCGATGTTGAGGCGGCGGACCTTGATGCGGGCCGACCCGCCCGGTGTCGTGTGCAGCCGGGTGCCGCGGAACCCGAAGCCGTCTTTCGGGAACTCGTAGCCGTGGCTCGAGACGAAGAAGAAGACCCGCCGGTCCATCAGCCCCGGCTCGTAAAAGGCCACCCGGCCGGCCGAATCGGTGACGTACCGGACCTCGTTGACGGTGCGGAGTTCGACGAGGGGGACACCGCGGCCGGTGGCCGCATCGACGACCTGGATGACGAAGTAGTCCTCCGGGCCGCGGGCGGCGGCGGGGGAACCGGAGCCGCCCAGCAGGAGGGCCGCCGTTGCCAGGATGGCCGCCAATACTACATCGCTACCTGGCCATGTTGCGCGGTGGGTCTCCGTACCCACCGCGCGGGAACCGCCGTTTCCCCGGCTGCGCGACCCGTACGGGCCGCGCACAAGGTCGTGTTCCAATACTACGCGGGGCATGGAGTGTTGGTCCTTGGTCCTTGGTTATCCGCTGCCGGACACCCGGGGCCGATCCCGTCCTCCCGGCGAGCGCGATGTTCGCCGTTTACAAAGGACAACTAACAAGGGACAAATGACCGTCGTTATGTTTTTCCTTCCGGCTTCCAGGGCACCTTGGCGTAGCGGGCGAGTTGGGCGTCGAGGGCCTGGTTCAACTCGTTGAACTTTGCCGGCTCCGCCTTCGCCAAGTCGTGCTCTTCCTTTGGGTCATCGGCCAGATTGTAGAGTTCGCGCGGTTTGCCGGGCATGGGTTCCAGGAGTTTCCAGTGGCCGCGCCGGATGGCGTGGATATCGCCGCCCTTGAACTTGCCGCCCTCGCGGCGGCCCCAGAAGAGGTCGCGGTCGGGTGCGGCGACGTCGCGGCCAAGGAGCGTCGGCAGGAAACTCGTGCCGTCGATCTCATGGTCGAGGCCCACCCCCGCCGCCTCACAGAGCGTCGGCAGGATGTCCATCGAGAGGACGATGCGGTCGGTCCGGCTGCCCGGCCGGATGCGGCCGGGCCAGGCTACGCCCATCGGCACGCGGATGCCGCCTTCGTACAGGGTGCCCTTGCCGGCCCGCAGCGGGCCGTTGCGGGCGCCGACGCCGGTCTGCCCGCCGTTGTCGCTCGCGAAGACGACGAGCGTGTTCTTCGCCAGGCCCGTCTCCTCAAGCGTCTTCAGGACGCGGCCGATGCCGTCGTCCATGTGCTCGATGAGGGCGACCAGGCGGGCCCGCTTCTCCGGGATGCCCGGCTGGCGGGCCTTGACCCGCTCCAGCCACTCCTTGGGCGGCTGGATGGGCGTGTGCGGCGCGTTGTACGCCAGGTACAGGCACCACGGCTCGCCGGGCGTGCGGGCGCGGAGCCAGTCCCGCGCCCACTCGGTGAAGAGGTCGGTGGCGTGGCCCTTAGGGTCGATCTCCTCCCGTCCCAGACGCATGTAGTTGATATCGTGGCGGCGATGGGTGTAGTAGTCGTCCATCATGTCGCCGAGGAAGCCGTGGAAGTGGCCGAAGCCGCGGTCGAGGGGCGTATCGGGCCTCTTGAGACCCAGGTGCCACTTGCCGACGATGGCGCTGGTGTAGCCGGCGGGTTTCAGGATTTCCGGCAGGAGGGGGATGGACTCCAGAAGATTGCCCCACGAGTTCGCCAGGTGCGTCCGGATGACGCCCGGCACGCCCACGAGGTCCTGGTACCGGCCGGTCAGGAGGGCCGCCCGCGTGGGCGAGCAGACGGGGCAGTTGGCGTAGGCCCGGTCGAAGCGGCAGCCGCTCGCAATAAGCCGGTCGATGTGGGGCGAGGCGAGGTCCGGCGCGCCGTAGGAGGAAAGGTCGCCCCAGCCGAGGTCGTCGACCAGGATGACGAGGACGTTGGGCTTGCCGGAGGCGCCCGGCGCGGCACCGCTGCGACGGGCCGCGGTGCCGCCGGCCAGGGCGGCGGCCGCCGCGGAGGTCTTCAGGAAATGCCGACGATCCATGTGCATAGTTTGTCCTTTCTGGAAAGATAAGTGAGCACGTCTCGGAACAGTTGCATGTAGGTTTTTGACATCTATCGTTCATCATTCGCCGGCGGCGCCCTTTCCCCGGAGCCACTTCCGGTACGGCTCGAGGTCGCCCGCCTCCAGGCCGGTCAGTGCCTCGAGCGCGGCCCGGTAAAGTTGCTTGAGGGCGTCCTCGGGCTCCTTCTCGTGTGCCCGGACGAGGCCGCGGACGGCCTGGACCGACCCCTTGGGCGCGACGCGCCCCAGGGCGGCGGCGGCGTTGCTCCGCGCCCACGGCAGTTGGACCTCCAGGATCTCGACCAGCGGCGGGACGAACTCGGCGACGCGGGCGCCGCCTCGCTCGAGCGTCCGGCCGGCCAGGAGGGCGGCGGCGCCGCGGACTCGCGGCTCCTGGTCGCGGAGCCGGGCGAGCAGGGTGTCGGCCTCCAGGGCCTCCCGGCGGATGGCCAGGCTCACCAGGGCGGTCCCCCGGACCCGGCTGCTCTTGCCCCCCGCCAGGGTGCGGAGTTGGCCGGCGGCCTCGGGGGTATCGAGGAACGCCAGGCCGAAGGTGGCCAGGTCGCGGGCCACCGGGTCCGGGTTCACCGCGTCCATCAGGATCTGCTTGGCGTTGACGCGGGCGACCTGGCGGAGGGTCTGGTCGATCTGGGCCACCCGCTGCCGGTCGCCCCGGGCCCCGGCGCGGTCGCGGCGGGCCTGGAGGTCCCGGAGCATCAGCCGCAGACGGGCCGGCTCCACCGGCTGCGTGAGCAGTTTCTGCTGCGCCAGGGCCGACTGGAGATTGCGGACGGCCGGGGTCCACGGCCCGTCGGGGTTGGCCTCCAGGTACGCCTTCAGGGCCTTGACGGCGGCGTCGAGGTTCCCCTCGCGGGCGTCGGCCATGGCCTTCTCGAGCGCCTCGAGGTTGGCCAGGGCCTTCTGGAGGGCGTCCGGGGCAAGCCGGCCGGCTTCCTGGAGCCGGGTCTCCCAGGTTCGCTTCAGGTGCTGGTCGGCCTCGTCGGCCGTCTCGTCCAGGACCAGCGTGCCGGTGGCCGAGAGCAGCCCGCTGCCGTCGGCGGCCCAGGCGTGGCGGGCCTTCAGGGTCTTGACCGAGATGCGGTCGGCCCACTCGCCGGTAAAGGCGACCGCGGCCTCGGTCTCGAGGACGACGGCGCGGGCGCCGCCCACCGCCCGTTTCTCGACCTGCCGGGTGGTGAGGGTGGCGCGGGCGATGCCGAGGTCCACCCGGCGCGTCTCCGGGGTCTCCGGGCCGACGGGGTCGACGGGCAGGTACGCGAGTTCGGCGACGACCCGTTCGATGACCTGCATCGGCTGGGCGGGCTCAGGCTCCTCGGAGGTGGGCCGGCCCGTCAGGTCCCGCCAGTGAGCCGCCAGCAACGGCGGCATGGGCCGGAGCCGGTTGGCCTCCGGCACCTCCGCCAGCCGGTCCTCGCCGTCTTCCTCCAGCACGACGAGCCGCCGGCCGGCCGGCGTCTCGAGCGAGACGATGCGCATCTGCGCCGGTCCGTTCGGATCCCCTTGGGAGTCGTCCTTCGTCTCGACGACCAGGATATCGCGGCGGGCGGGGGTCTCGGTCACCTGCCGCCTCGTGCGCCCGCCGGCCGTCACGACCGTCTCGGTCCGGGTGGTCCGCTGGAACACCCGGCGCATGCCGGGCGAGACGTCGTAGCGGAGGCGCGTGGCCTGGCCGAGGGCGGGTACCGCGAGGACGGCCACGGCCGCCGTCGCCAGAGTCAGCCTGCGCGCTGCCTTCATCAGCGTTCCCTTCTGTTAATGTGGTGAAGCCCCAGGCCGCCACCATGTACAACGACCCGCTCGCTAGCGCTCGCGGCTAGCAACCACCTTCCGAGCCGTGACCGTCAGGGAGCGGTGCCGCTTACTTACGTGCGCGGCTAGTCATGGCGTGGCGCCCTCGCTGCCTGCCCGCTCGACGACGAGTCCCGGTCGCCGGCTCCTCAAGAGGGCCCACAGGGCCAGCCCGCCGCCGACCACCATGACGATGGCGATGTTCTGGCTGATCGTCAGGCCCGGCAGGGCGTCGGCGGCCTCCCGGGCGCCGACGAGCCGGAGCAGTGTCGGAAGACCCAGGAAGTAAATCTCCGGCTCGTCGGCCCGGATAACCTCCAGCAGGTACCGCCCCACGCCGTAGAGGACCACGAACGTGAGCAGGATCTGGCCGTTCCGCCGGCGGCGCCAGAACATGACCGACAAGACGACCGCCAGCAGCAGGGCATTCACCAGCGAATACACCTGCGACGGATGGATGGCGGGCATGCGCCAGCCGGCGGCCAGGGCGCCCGCCAGGGCGCCGCCGACAGCACCCCCCGGCATGGGTCCGGCGTGCCCGAGCGCCGCCAGGTGCTGCTCCGCGTAGTGAAACCACGGGAGGGACCCGACGGGCCAGGCCATGCCCGGCCCGGCCCGGGCCACGTCGCCGTAACAGCACCCGTTCAGGAAACATCCGAGCCGGCCGCAGGCCAGGCCCAGGGCGAGGCTCGGCACAATGACGTCCAGCCAGTACAGGACGGGCCGGCGGGCAATCTTCAGGTAGATGACGACGGCCAGGGCCGCCACGACGAATCCGCCGTAGAACGTCAGGCCGCCCTCCCAGATCTTCAGGAGGTCCAGCAGGCCGGGGAACCGCTCGCTGAACTGGATCACAAAGAACGCCCGGGCGCCGAAGACGCCGCCGATGAAACAGGCCAGGGCCGCATTGTGGACGACCTCGGGGGGCGAGCCGTCACGCCGCGCACGCCGGGCCGCCGCCAGGATCGCCAGCAGGAACCCCAGGCACATCGCCAGACCGTACCCGAACAGCGTCACCACGTAGTCGGTGCCGGGGATCGGTATCCGCAGCAGGACTTGGCACACGACGCCGGTTCCGAGTGGGATCAGGTGATTTCGCGGACGTAACGGTTCTGCTCGTCGACGAGGATCTTCTGCGGCCGGTGGCCGGCGAGTTCCTCCGGGCCCAGGTAGGCGAACGCCAGGATGATGACGACGTCGCCCGGCTCGCCGAGCCGGGCGGCGGCGCCGTTCAGGCAGACCGTGCCGCTGCCCCGCTCGCCCGCCAGGACGTACGTCTCGTGGCGGGTGCCGTTGGTCACGTTGGCCACCAGGACGGCCTCGCCGACCAGAAGGCCGGCGGCGTCGAGGAGGTCCTCGTCGATCGTAATGCTTCCCTCGTAGTCCAGGTGCGCCTCGGTGACGCGGGCCCGGTGGATTTTGGCCCTCAGGACTTTGACCAGCATGCGGATTGCCTTTCGTTGGTGCTGCGGCGCGATCGGGTCGCATGCGGCGGGCAAGCCCGCCGGCTAAATGTTCCCGCCCGGCGGCAGGTCGCGCAGGAGGACGTTGTCGATCAGCCGCGTCTCGCCGACATAGACGGCGGCGGCGACCAGGACCTGCTCGCCGATCGTCTCGAGCGGTTCCAGCGTGTCGGGGTCCACGACGGCCACGTACTGGGGCGAGACGCCGTCGGCGGCCTCGAGGGCCTCCTGGACCTCCCGGTGCAGGCGCGAGGCGTCGCGCCGGCCGGCGCGGATGCGGCCGCCGGCCTCCAGGACCGCCCGCGGGAGGGCCAGCGCCTGCTCACGCTCCTTGTCGCTAAGATACGCGTTTCGGCTGCTCGTGGCCAGCCCGTCCGGGTCGCGGACCAGCGGGCAGGCCCGAATCCGGACCGGCAGGTTCAGGTCGGCGACCATCCGTCGGATGACCGCCAGTTGCTGGGCGTCCTTCTCGCCGAAGTAGGCCGCGTCGGGCTGGACGATGGCCAGCAGTTTCGTCACCACGGTGCAGACGCCGTCGAAGTGCCCGGCCCGGTACAGCCCGCACATCCGGTCGGTGAGGTCGGCCACGTGGATGGTCGTCTTGGGCACCTCCGGGTACATCTCCCGGGCGGAGGGTTGGAACACCAGGTCCACGGCCTCCTGCTCGCAGGCGTCCAGGTCGCGGTCCACGGGCCGGGGGTAGCGGCTGAGGTCCTCGCCGGGGCCGAACTGCGTAGGGTTCACGAAGATGCTGACCACCACGTACCCGCCGTCGGTGCAGGCGGCCCGGACGAGACTCAGGTGGCCGGCGTGCAGGGCGCCCATCGTCGGCACGAGGCGAACGGTCTGCCCCCCGGCGCGGGCCTCCCGGACGGCGGCACGGACCGCTTCGATACGTTCAGCCACCCTCATCGGCCCACGTCCCTGAGTGGCAGGCGGGACCCGGTTCCCGAGGGCATCCGATCCGTTCGGATCCCTTTGGGAACGGTCCGGGCCGCGCAGCGGACGAGGCGCCATTATAGGGTTTTGGGCGGACCAGACAAGCGGGAGACCCGCCGGGGTTGCACGGCGACGCCGCGCACCGGCAGCGGAGGCGATAGGAGGAATCAGGGAGCGGCCCGGGCCGGCCGAGACCCGAACCCGTCGGTCCCGGGAGAACGGCCGCCCGGCGAGGGCCTACGGCGTGATGGCCTTCCATCCCTCGTTGAGGTCTTTGAGGCAGTCGATGACGTCCTGGATGCGCTGCGGGTCGCGGTGGGTGTTGGCCTGGCTGAGGTGCCGGATCATGAACTGGTAGAGCCGCCGGAGGTTGGAGGCGATCTCGCCGCCCTTCTCCATGTCGAGGCAGGCGTCCAGTTCGTTGATGATCGCCAGGGCCTTGTTGATGTAGGTTCCCTTGGCGGCGTCGTGTCCGGCAGCCAGTTCACCCTTGGCCTGTTCCAGGAACTTGATGGCGCCATCGTAGAGGAGGACGACCAGCCGGCCGCGGGTCTGCGTGGCGACGGCGTTCTGCTGATAGGTTCGAATACCGCCGTTCATGGCACGGTTCCTGTCTGCTGGGTTATTGCCACATGGCCAAGGCGCTGCGTTGGGCTTCGAGTTGGGTCAGGATGCTTTCGAGGCGTGCAAACTTCTCGCGCAGCCGCGTTTCCATGTCCTCCAGCCGTTCCTGCTGGCGCTCGATATTCTCGGCGAGGGTGTCGATGGTGTCCTGGCACCGCTCCTGGGTGGTGGTCAGGGCGCCGTCGGTGGCATCGAGCAGGTCGTCGACGTTGTCGTAGAGCGTGCCGGCAAAGCCCTGCCGGACACGCACCTGGGCCTCGACCGTGCCCGTGCCGTCGTAGGACGCGGTGACCCGGAGCGACGCCTCGGGGTGGTCGGCGTCGCCGATGATGAGGTTGCCCTCGACGGTGGCGTCGCGCCAGGCATCCTCGCCCTCGTCGGACCCCTTGATCTGGGCCGAGACGAGCGTGCCGCCGTCGAAGGTGGCCCGGACGTCGTAGGCGCCCGGCTCGGTGAGGGTGGAGGCGGCGTAGAAGCCGAGATTCTCGGAGTCGCTGGCGCCGGTGCGCTGGGCGCCGAGGACGGCCAGGAGACCGAGGTAGTCGTCGGCGACGGCGTCGTCGAAGGCCTCCTCGTCCAGTTCCAGGGTCCCGTACCGGTCGATCGAGAGGCCGATCTGGCCGGCCAGGGTAAAGGCGTCCGCGCCGTCGAGGAAGCCGGGGGCGCCCTCGATGAAGGGCATCCGGAGTTGTCGGCGGACCTGGGTCGTGGTGAACTCGCCCATCAGGATGCCCGCCGTGCCGGTCGCCTCGTCGTACGCCGTCTGTTCCTGGACGGTGTCCACGGCCTCGTTGTACGCCCCGATCAGCGTGTTGACCTTCTCCTTGAGGCTTTCGGTGTCGCGGTTGAGGCTGATGCGGACGGTCTCGCCGACCTCGGTGGCACCGTGCAGGTTCAGCGTGACGCCGGGCAGGATGTCGGCGATCGAGTTCGTGCTTCGCGTGATCCAGGCGCCGTCGGGGTACCCGTCCACGCGGACCTGGGCGTCCTGGGCCGACTGGGTCTC
>CAYTJE010000131.1:0-1097 GCA_964437855.1 uncultured Anaerolineales bacterium
TCTTCTGACCCGAATCGGCGGCAACTGCTCCGTATGGCACGACTTACAGCGGCACTAGTGTAACCGATCCTGACCCGCGGTCAATCCACAACTGGACGCCGACGGCCGCCAGGGCGATTACGAGTGTAACCGATCCTGACCCGCGGTCAATCCACAACTACGACAAAACCAGAAACGACTGGAGCTCAGTGTAACCGATCCTGACCCGCGGTCAATCCACAACTCTGCGAGCGGCTGCACACGCCATAATCGGAGTGTAACCGATCCTGACCCGCGGTCAATCCACAACCGGGGCTTCCGCCGGTCCTTCGCCGGTCCGAGTGTAACCGATCCTGACCCGCGGTCAATCCACAACAACTATCGGCTCGCCTCCCGCCGCGACATCAGTGTAACCGATCCTGACCCGCGGTCAATCCACAACCGTCATACCACGGTGAGCGAACCTGGCCGAGTGTAACCGATCCTGACCCGCGGTCAATCCACAACCGATGTGCTACAATTCCGTAGGTCGCCATCAGTGTAACC
The DNA here is from genome assembly GCA_964437855.1 of uncultured Anaerolineales bacterium. Taxonomy (GTDB): domain Bacteria; phylum Planctomycetota; class Phycisphaerae; order FEN-1346; family FEN-1346; genus BS750m-G62. The sequence continues at coordinate 526 of CAYTJE010000131.1, forward strand.
GATCCTGACCCGCGGTCAATCCACAACGTCGCCACCTCGCCTGACCCGGACCGTCCGAGTGTAACCGATCCTGACCCGCGGTCAATCCACAACAGATCTCCTGGAGGCCCTCGCGGCCCTCGTAGTGTAACCGATCCTGACCCGCGGTCAATCCACAACGGGCCCTTCGGGCGGGGCGGCCTTGTCGAAGTGTAACCGATCCTGACCCGCGGTCAATCCACAACCGTCGGCTGCCAATCGGTTGAGCTTGGTTGAGTGTAACCGATCCTGACCCGCGGTCAATCCACAACGCTTGTGCTCTATCCACAGGCCCCACGCTCAGTGTAACCGATCCTGACCCGCGGTCAATCCACAACCGCAGCGGCTCCGGCGCGTCCGCCGGCCACAGTGTAACCGATCCTGACCCGCGGTCAATCCACAACCATTCAAGCCGCTTCCGTCGCAACTCGGCGAGTGTAACCGATCCTGACCCGCGGTCAATCCACAACTTGGTGCGGGTGGTTTTGGTTGCGGCCGCAGTGTAACCGATCCTGACCCGCGGTCAATCCACAACGGGGGTCGAGATCGAGTGT
>CAYTJE010000131.1:1197-9157 GCA_964437855.1 uncultured Anaerolineales bacterium
AGTGTAACCGATCCTGACCCGCGGTCAATCCACAACGGGGGTCGAGATCGAGTGTTGCAAGCCTCGAGTGTAACCGATCCTGACCCGCGGTCAATCCACAACGGCACATCAAACCACCGGAATCAACCGGCCAGTGTAACCGATCCTGACCCGCGGTCAATCCACAACATCCGCGTTCCTCGTCGTGTCCATGTCCATAGTGTAACCGATCCTGACCCGCGGTCAATCCACAACCACTGAAGCCGCCGACGCCGCAACTCGGCAGTGTAACCGATCCTGACCCGCGGTCAATCCACAACCGAACGCCCTCGGGCCGCGAGCGCGTCGGCAGTGTAACCGATCCTGACCCGCGGTCAATCCACAACAATGGCGAATCTGCCCGAACCGGTTCATGCAGTGTAACCGATCCTGACCCGCGGTCAATCCACAACGGATCGTTGAGACGACCACCGGCGCCTTGTAGTGTAACCGATCCTGACCCGCGGTCAATCCACAACCGGCACTCGGGAAGGACCGGTAAGCCCTCTAGTGTAACCGATCCTGACCCGCGGTCAATCCACAACTTCGGCAGTCCGTTCGCGACCTCGATGGTGAGTGTAACCGATCCTGACCCGCGGTCAATCCACAACGACGGCGACGTGCTGTACGACGTGGACGACAGTGTAACCGATCCTGACCCGCGGTCAATCCACAACGTAACCGAGGAGGAGTTCCGCAAGGTCGCGAGTGTAACCGATCCTGACCCGCGGTCAATCCACAACTGGACCAGCCGTCCTGCGTCCTGCCGGTTGAGTGTAACCGATCCTGACCCGCGGTCAATCCACAACCGTGGTACGACGGCGAGCGGGTCCGCCGGGAGTGTAACCGATCCTGACCCGCGGTCAATTTGATTACCTTTTGGGTTCTCAGCGCTCTTTGTGGTGAGGCGAATCCTTCTGGAGCCGGAAGCGGAGGTCCCGGACGAAGCAGGCGGGGACATCGCGGCGGAGCATGGCCAAGAGTTCGGGTTTGCGGAAATTATGGAGTTCGGCCAGGAGGGCGCTGGAGTCCACGGTAAAGGTGGCGACGTGTCTCTGGAGGGAAAGGAGGCGGGTGTGGTCGGCGTCGGGGCCCAGGTACTTGCGCCACGCGCGGGCAACCTTGTCGCGGTGAGAGACGTCGAGGAGCCCCTGGCGGTCGGCCCATCGGCGGGCCACCTCGCCGATGGGCACGGCCCGGACGGGCCGGAAGTCGGAGGCCTCCTTGGGGCCGATGGGCATGGGGAGCCATCCTCGTCATTGAGCCCGGTAAAAATAATACACATCTTTCGCGGTGGCATCTTTTACGGTCGGTGTCATTCTGAGGCCCCGCTTGCAGGGCCGAAGAACCCCCCTGCCCGAACGGCTCAAAAGGCGAGATTCTTCGTCGGCCGTACGGCCTCCTCAGAATGACAACCGTGAACTTTGCTGTTACCGGACTCAATAGCCGGCGAGCAGGGCAACGGCCAGGGCGAGATTCTTCGTCGGCCTGCGGGCTCCTCAGAATGCCAGCGCCAAACCCACCCGTCAGACGATGCTGACCGGCATGACGACATGCGTAAAGTGTTTCCCCTCGGTCAGGACGCCGGGCTTGTTCGTGCTCTTGAAGGAGAAGGTGAGTTCCTCGGCGTCGACGACCTTGGCGGCGTCCATGAGGTAGGCGGGGTTGAAGCCGATCTCGAGGTCCTCGCCCTCGTACCGGGCGGGCATACGGATCTCGGCCTCGCCCATTTCGGGTGTGCGGCTGGTGATGACGAGTTCGCCGCCGGCAAATTTGAGGGTCACGCCGCGCGATTCCTCGTTCGTCAGGAGGGCGGCCTTCCGGACCGCCGACATGAACCCGGCCGTGTTAAGGGTGGCCCGTTTGTCGAAGTCCTTCGGGATCACGTCCTCGTACTTGGGGAAGTGGCCGTCCACGAGCCGCGAGTACACGACGCGCCGGGTACCGTCGGCCGTCGGCGTGGCCAGGAGGATCTCCTTCTCACCCAGAACCACGCGGACGGGTTCCTTGGCGTCGGTCACGTCGGCCAGGCACCGCTGGATCAACTGGACGGCTTTGCTCGGCACGATGGCGCTGGTCTTTTCCTCCGGGCCGTTCTTGCATTTGCCGCGCGCCAGGCTCAGCCGCCGGCCGTCGGTGGCGACGAGGATGACGGCGGTTCCCTCGACCTCCCACAGGACGCCGTTCAGGGCGTAGCGCGTGTTTTCCTTGGCGGTGGCGAACAGGGTACGCTCGGTCAGCGACAGGAGGTTGTCGGGAGCCATCTCGAAGGCGCCGGTTTCGGAGAACTCCGGCACCTGGGGAAAATCGTCCGGGTTGTCGCCGAGGATGGCGAAGTGGGCGCCGGGGGCCTCGATGGTGGTTTCCTGCTGGGTCGAGGCAATCGAGATCGTGTCGGCCTCCAGTTCGCGAAGGATGGCATGAAAGCGGTCGGCCGGCACGAGCCCCGCCCCGGATTCCGACACCTCCATCTTTTCCAGGACAATGCGGATGCCTACCTCCAGGTCGGTGGCCAGGAGCGTAACCAGACTTTCCTTGGCCTCCATTTTGATGCACCCGAGCGCCGGTTTCGGGCTCCGCGGTGCCACGACGCCTGAGGCCACCTGAACACCGCGGGTCAATGTGGCACGGTCACACGTGGCTTTCATTGAAGGCCTCCTGCCCTGTTGGGAACGATGTATTACTTATTCTCTGTTTAGAACCTAATCATCTTCGTCATATGGGGTGTGACAAACGCCCGGTTCGTGGGTGTGCGTCTGTAACCCTTTTGTTTTCAGGTATTTGTGTAGCCCCGGGTTTCTCGTCGCGTGTGGAAAACTTGTGATGTGCGCCGTCGCGCCCCTTGGCGGCCGCTGTGGCGCACCCGGTTGGCGGCGTGCCGCCGTGATATTCTGGCGGGTGCGCTGCGGGTGCGCCGCAGGTTTTCCACAGGATTCATGGTCTGAGCACCTGGCGTTCGATGGACTCGACGAGGCCCCGGAAAGCAGGGTCGTGCTGCATCTGTTTTTGGATTTTGCGTTCGGCGTGGAGGACGGTTGTGTGGTCCCGGCCGCCAAAGAACGCGCCGATTTCCTCGAGGCTGTGGTTCGTCAGACGGCGGGCAAGGTACATGGAGGTTTGCCGGGGGAGGGCAATGGTCTGCGTCCGCCGCTTGCTCTGGAGGTCGGAGAGGCGGGCGTTGAAGCGCTGGAGGACGGCGTCGGTGATGTCCTGGATACTGATGGCCCGGCGGGGCTGGTGGACGAGGTCGCGGAGGGCGTCCTTGGCCAGGTCGAGGGTCACCTCGCGGCCGGAGAGGGCGGCGAAGCCGAGGACGCGGACGACCCCGCCCTCCAGTTCCCGGTTGTTGGTGTCGATGGCCGACGCGATGTACTGGACGACCTCCTCGGGCAGGTCCCGGCCGCGCAGACGGGCCTTCATGCGGACGATGGCCACCCGCGTCTCGTAACTGGGCCGGTCGATGCGGGCAACCAGGCCCCACTTGAACCGGCTGACCAGGCGCTGCTCGATCCTGGGGATCTCGTGCGGCGGGGAGTCGCTGGAGAGCACCACCTGTTTCTGGGCCTGGTAAAGCGTGTTGAAGGTGTGGAAGAACTCCTCCTGGGTCCGGTCCTTGTCGGCCAGGAAGTGGATGTCGTCGATGATTAGAACGTCCAGGTAGCGGAACCGGTTGCGGAACTCGTCCACCTGTCCGCGCTCGATCGTCCCGATGAACTGGTTGACGAAATCCTCGCACGAGATGTACATCATCGAGGCGTCGGTGCTCGAGTCGGCGAGTTTGTGGCAGATGGCCTGCATCAGGTGGCTCTTGCCGAGCCCGACGCTGGCGTGGATGAAGAGCGGGTTGTACGCCCGGCCGGGCAGGTCGCTGATGGCCAGCGCCGCCGCGTGCGCCATGCGGTTGCACGGCCCGGTCACGAAGTTCTCGAACGTGTACTGGGGGTTCAGGGGCGGGAGGTTGCCGGCCAGGAATCGCTCGGGCCAGGAGGCGGGTCTGGCGGGGTCGCCGGCCGCCTCCTCGCGCTCCGCGGCGGCCGACTGCACCTGGAGTTCCACGTGCCGGCCCAGGGTTCGCTCCATCGCCTGCTCCAGCACGGACCGGACCGCCTGGTTCAGTTGCCAGGGGTCGTGGGCCTCCGGCAGGGTGATCGCCGCGTGGGTGTCGCCGAGTTCCGACAGCCGCGCCTGGGCCAGCCAGGGTGGAAGGGGGACGCCGGCGCCGCCGGCGTGGAGATCGTTCAGGACTTGCTGCCAGAGGTTCCCGTCGACCGGCGCCATAGGAGCCGCTCTCCAATCGCGATGTGTGTATCTTTCTCGGCAGTGTTCTTCGACAGGTTGCGCGTGGGCGCAACGACCGGCGCCGACCGCGGGGCGACGGCGGTGGGTGTCGGCCGGCCCGCGACACCCTACCACAAGCCACCCGGCCGGTCAACGCAAACATGGCACGGGTGCCGGCCGGCGGGAAGGAAACTTTTCGCCCGCCCCGCCGCACAAGGCCAAGAGGGGCGACTTCGGCGCGGTGGGTCAGGAGACCCACCGCGCCGAACGCGGACGGACCGCCCCGGGCGCGGGACGGCCCGTGGCGACGGCGGGCGGCCGTCGGTTCCGGCGGGCCCCGCGGCTTCAGGGTACCCGGGGCGTGGCTGGAAACGGGCGCGGCGGGCCGGCCGTCGGCATCGGGTGGGCGGGGAATCCCCCATACTCCTAACATCGGCCGCCGCCCGGCGTCGGCGGTAACCCCTTTTGCGGCAGGGGGTTAGAGACAAGATTCCAGGTTTTCCACAAGATATTCACGCCCGCGGGGATTCCGCTAAGTCTCGCTGAAGCAAGCGGTTGCGCGCCGGCGAGGCCGGCGGCGCGCCGGCGCCCCGCCCGTCCCCGCCGAGGTCCGAGAACGAAGTATCGTCCCCAAGGTGGGGGACGCCCCGACGCCAGGTGGGCCTCGGCCTCGGCTCCGAGGCTGCCAGGGGGCCCCTTTCGCCCCGCCGCCTCGGCGTCGGCCCGGCGCCCTTCGGGCCGGGAGTGAGGCCGACGCCGACGCGACGGGGCTCCAGGGGCTTGGGGGCCGTGTTGCGTTTCAGAGTTGAATCCGCAAGCCTTAAACGCCCGCCAGGCCGACCTCCCGCAGCCGACGGTACAGCGGGCACGAGCCGAGCAGGTCCTCGTGGGTCCCGACGCCGGCAACGCGGCCGGCGTCCAGGACGACGATGCGGTCGGCGATGGCGAGCGTCGAGAGCCGATGGGCGATCAGCAGCGTCGTCCGCCCCCGGACGAACTCGCGGAGCGTGTCCTGAACCAGGGCCTGGGTCTCCTCGTCCAGGGCGCTGGTGGCCTCGTCGAGGATGAGGATGGCGGGGTCCCGCAGGATGGCCCGGGCCAGGGAGATCCGCTGCCGCTCGCCGCCCGAGAGCGTGGCGCCGCGTTCCCCGAGGAGCGTCTCGTACCCTTGGGGCAGGTCGCGGATGAAGGCGTCGGCGTGGGCGGCGCGGGCGGCCCGCTCGATCGCCTCCGGCGGCGCCGGCCGGCGGTGGCTGCCGGGGGCACCGAGGGCGATGTTCGCCGCCACCGTATCCGAGAGGAGGACGTCCTCCTGCGGGACGTAGGCGATCTGGTCCCGCAGGCTCCGCAGCGTCACGTCGCGGATGTCCGTGCCGTCGATCCGAACGGTCCCCGCCTGGGGCTCGAAGAAGCGGGGCAGCAGGCTGACCAGCGTCGTCTTGCCGCAGCCGGTCCGGCCGATGACGGCCAACACCTCGCCGTGCGAGACCGTCAGGTGGATGTCCCGCAGAACGGGCTTGCCGGGCACGTAGGCGAAGGAGACGCCCTCAAAGGCGATCCGCTCGGCGTGGCGGGGCAACTCCGTACCGTGGGTGCCGTAGCGCGGCTCCAGGTCCGCCCCCAGGAGGTCCCGGACGCGGTCGGCGCCGCTGGCGGCCATCTGGATGCGGTTGGAGACGTTCGAGAGTTTCCGGACGGGGTCGGCGGCGGCGGCCAGGAGGGCGAAGAAGTAGGTCAACTCGGCGGCCTCGGTGCCGTGGCGGGCGATCAGGTATCCGCCGTAGATGATCGCCGACGCCACCGACACCGTGAACAGGGCCTCCACCACCGGGCCGGTCGCGGCGTCGATGCGGATCGTGCGGAGCATCTGCTTCAGCAGCCGGCGACCCGTGGCGAAGAATCGCCGCCGCTGATGCCCCTCCAGCCGGTAACTCTTCACGACCCGCAGCCCGAACAGGCTCTCCTCGATGATGCCGACCAGCCCGGCCCGGCCCTCCAGGGCCTTGCGGCTGGCCCGGCGCATCCGCGTGGCGAACCGGCGGACCAGGTACGCCAGCAGCGGCGTGGCCACCAGCACGATGACCGGCAGGAGCGGGTGGATGCCCACGCCGATGATCACCGCCCCCGCCAGGCACATCAGGACCCTCGGCGGCTCGATGACCACCTTGCCCAGCACCGTCTTCATGCCGTCGAGGATGTTGCGGCAGTCGCTCTGGAACCGGCTGAGGACGTCGGTGGGCCTCAGGCGGGCCAGCGAGACCATCCGGGCCCGAAGCACGTGCTCGAAGACCCGCAGACGGATCGTGAGCAAGGCCCGGGCCACCGCGTGGCCCACCAGATACTGGCTCACGTAGACGAGGGCGTTGCGGGCCAGGGCCATCACGATGACGGCCACCATGACCCACGCCAGGGCGTGGAAGCGGTCGGGGGGGAGGGTCTCGGCCAGCCACGTGACGGCGGGGGCGTAGATCTTGCGCTTACGGCGGGCCTCGCGGGCCAGGTCCGAGAGGCCCCCTTCCCGCCGGACCACCTTCAGGTCCGGCCTATGGCGGACCGTCCGCCCCGCCACCGCGAACCCTTCCACCGACGGGTCCGCAACCGTCTGCCAGCCGGCGGGCACCTCCAGGCACGGCGCCGTCTCGGCCGGGGCCTCGTCGCCGGCCGAGAGCAGGGCCGCGGCGGGGCTTTCGGGACGGTCCGCCGGCTCGACGTACCGGACGGCCGACGGCGGCTCGCCGAACAGGAGGTCGAACATCGGCAGGACGGCGCTGACCGACCCGACCCACAGCACGGCGCCGAGCCACCCGCACAGCCACCCCAGGCCGATGCGGTAGCGGTAGGGCCAGCAGTAGCGAAGGGCTTTGCGGAACGCCTTCATGCCCCGTCCCGTGATCGGCGGAGGTTCGTGGCGGCACGGCCCGCGCGGCGCAGGCGCCGCGGCGAACCCGGGCGCCGTCGGGCACGTGAAGCGCCGCAGAAGCGTCCGTCGCGCGCTCGCCGGCACGGGCAGGTGCCTGTTCGCCGCCCCGCTTGCGGGGCGCGGGCCGTTCGCGGCGCCCGGGCCTCAGGCCTTACGCCTCGTCGGCCTCGGGCGGCTCGGACGGGCCGGTCGCGGCCGACGGGGTCCGGCGGATCTCGGCCAGGCGGGTGGCCTTGCCGACACGCTCCCGCAGGTAGTGCAACTTGGCCCGGTGGACCTTGCCGGAACGGACCGGCTTCAGGAAGGCGATCGACGGCGAGTGGAGCGGGAACGTCCGCTCGACGCCCTCGCCGGCCACGACCCGCCGGACGGTGATCGTTTCGGCCGACCCGCTGCCCCGCCGGGCGATGATCACGCCGCGGAACACCTGGGTCCGCTCCTTCTCGCCCTCGCGGATTCGGACGCCCACGTCCACGGTGTCGCCGATGTGCAGCGGCGGGTGGTCCGTGCGCAGGTAGTCTGCCTCTGCCCGTTCGATGGCCGGTTTACGCATGGCTTCGATCCTTCGGCTGTGTGTTTTTGACGCAACGGTGCGCCGGAGCGCGGTGGGCAGTCTTGCCCACCGCGCGGTGCCCAAGACTGGACACCGCGCGACCCTCGCCGGCCTCGCGCCTCGCCGGCCTCGCGCCTCGCCGGCCTCGCGCCGCGCCGGCACGCCCACTCGAGTTCGCCCTGCCGCTTGCG
>CAYTJE010000132.1:0-8936 GCA_964437855.1 uncultured Anaerolineales bacterium
CACCGCGCGGTGGGCAAGACGGCCCACCGCGCTAGAGGCGTTGTCGGTTGGTAAGAGTTGACAAAGGAGCCTTAGGCTGCGCGGGCCGTACGGGCCGCGCACGACGTAGCGTTGTCGTGTTGAGCGCAGCGCAAGGGCTGACCCGGCCTCTCGGGCTGCCGGGTGCACGGCGTTGCGCCGCCTGTCCGTAGAGACCCGTGCTATAAACAGGGTACGGGCCGTGCGCCAGCCCGAGCGCGGTCCGTACGGACCGCGCTTACTCAGAGTGGACGCCCCTGGCGGCGAGGAGGTCCCGGATGCGTCGTATGCTCCTGGTATCGGCGGCGGTGGTGGGGGCGTGGTCGGCCCTCGCGCCGGCCCGGGAGGTGGAGCCGACCGGGCCCCCCACCCTCGAGGAACTCACCCGCCGGGCCAACGAACTCCAGCAGGTCGTCCGGCGGACCCAGAGCCACGACGCCCGCAAGCGCCTTCTGGCGCAACTCGAAGAGATTCGCCACCAGTTGGGGCCGACCGACGCGGCCGGCAAGCGGGTCCACTGCCAGGCGATGTGGCACGACCGGGTGCTGGAGGAACTGGACGGGGAGATCAAGCGGCTGTCCGGCGGCGACCCGGCCGGGTCCGCCGACGCCCGGGCCCTTGTCCGTCACGGCCGCCTCCAGGTTCGGCGGATGGCCAGGGCCTGCCTGGCCCACGGCTGGCGACAGTGGGACGGGCCCGGGAAGTACCAGGTCGATGCCTTCGGCTGTTACCTCGTGAACAACCTGCGGGTCCTGGACGGCCTCCTTCAGCGTCTCTTGCAGGTGCGGCTGGCCCCGGTCCCAAAGGGATCCGAACGGACCGACGGGGAGCCGGCCGACGAGGAGCCGACCGACGAGGCCGACGAGGAGGGCGCCCGGCTCCGCCGGCTGGTCCGGACCGGGGTGGAGACGATGACCCGGGCCGCCGACGCCCTGACCGCCGCCCCCTCGTCCGACCCGGCGTCCCTCGTGCCGCCGCTGGCCACGTTCGTCGAGGGGTTGGAGGCCGTCCGCGAGGCCGTCGAGGGCTTGAAGGCCGCCAAACCCGCCCCCGCCGACACCGGCGTCGAAGCGCCCGGCTCCGAGGCGGAGGCCGGCGCGCCGCCGGCCATGACCCGCGCCGAGGAGCGCCGGATCGAGGCGCTCCGACGGACCGCCGCCTCGCTGACCGACCCGGTCTGGACCGACGTCGGCCGGCACCTGGAGCGGTTTGCGGCGATGATCGAGGCCGGTTTTTCGGTCACCAGCGCCCGGGCGAAGGCCCGCGAACTCCTGGCGGAAACCGAGCGGGCGGCCACGCTGGCCGGCGGCCTCGCCGACAGCCGCGTCGCACCGGCCGAGTACGTGGCCGAGCGGCGGGCACGGCTCCTGGCGGTGCTGGAGCAGATGGGGCGTCCGTCGGACCGGCCCGAGGCATATACCTGGCTGGCGTCGCTGTGGCGCGAGGACGGCCTGCGGCGGCGGGTGGAGGCCCTCGACCTGGCCGAGCGGACCGCCCGCGGGCTGCTCCACGCCTATTACGTTCACCGGGTGGGCCTGTTTAAGGCGGAGACCTCGCCCGCCTCCGCCCAGGGCGCCCAGATCGGCCATGCGTGCACCACGGTCGTCCGGACGCTTGAGAGGATGCGCTCCTGGCCGCCGGAAAGCATGCCGTCCGCCCTCCGGCGGTACTACGACCGCCAGGCCGAGGTGTTTCTCGACAGCGTCGACGTGGCGGGGGTCTCGGCCCTGGGGGACGTGGAACAGGCCGTCGCGGCGCTGCGGACGGCCGGCGACCGCGGCGGGGACCTGGCCCTGCTTGTTCGGGCCGAGAGCGTCGTCCAGGCCGTCAGGCGGTATCGGCCCCAGCAGGCGGGGGCGATGAGCCGGAACCTGGTCCAGACGGCCCGGTCCCTGGTCCTGAACCCGGAGGAGGCCGAGGAGCCGCGACGCCGCCTGCGTCGGCTGGTCGGCCCGTTCGAGGACCTCGAGACCTTCCCGGCCCCCGACCCCGCCCACCGGCGGACCCTGACGCGCCTGTTCGGCCGGGTGTACCTGGCGGCGGTGGCCAAACTGACGCGGGACCTGGGCACCGCCATCGACGCCGCCGCCGAGGGGAACCCGGTCCCCCTGGCCCGGACCATGTGGGCGAAGGGCCTGTTCGAACTGGCCCGGAAACGCGCTGTGGCCGAGCGGGCCGACCTGGACCGCGCCCCCGTGGCGAACCTGGTCACCTTCTCGATGCCGGAGGAGGTGTGGGCCAACTTCTGGAAGGCCCTGGACCGCCGACTCCGGACGATGCTCGCCGGCTACGTTCAGGACGGCGAGTCCCACGACTGGCACACCATGCCCGAGGCGCTGGAGGCGGCGTACGGTCCGGTTCTGGCCGCCCAGAGGTTGACGTTGGACCAGCGGCTGCGAGGAACGTCGTCGCTGGACCGGGTGTTGCGAAACCTCCGCCGGGCGGCTGTGAGCGACCCGCCCGAGGCGGCCCGGATGGGATGGGTCGTCGGCTATCACGCCGTCGAGGCCGCCACCACGATGGTCGCCGGCCTCGACGGGGTGGCCCAGTGGCATCGGGATCGGATGCGGCAGGAGCGGAGGCGCCTCGACCGCGTCGACCTGGCCGGCGAGGGCGCAGACGCTTCCGCCGACTGACACGGCGACGCCACAAGGGATTCCGCGCGGTGGGTGCGTCCATACGGAGGCGTATGCCGAGCCCCACCGCGCAGAATGCCTTGGTTGCGTTGTAGGCCCAACCGCGGCGGCCATTTTATGGTTTCCCGTTCCGGCTCGTCCTGCCACAATACCAGGTGCTGGCCTTGTGCGCATCGGACGAACCGAAGAGAGAAGGAGGTGGACGATGAAAAGCCCCGCGCGCCGCGCGCGAGACCCTGTGGCCGTCGCCCTGGCGGCGGCCCTGATCGGGATGGCCGCCCTGCCGACCGGCTGCCGCCAGCAGGAGCGGGAACCCGACCGGACCCAGGCCGAGCCCGAAACCGCCACACCCAAACCCGACAAGGAGGGCTGGGAATCGCTCTTCAACGGGAAGACGCTCGGCCGGTGGACGCCCAGCGATTTCTGGAAGCCCGGCAAGGTCCACGTCGCCGGCGGGTGCCTGGTGCTGGAGCCGGGCCGGGGCGACCTGACCGGCGTGACCTGGGGCGGCGACCCGGCCATGCTGCCGCGCGTGGACTACGAGGTCCGCCTCCAGGCCCGGCGCGTCGAGGGGTCCGATTTCTTCTGCGGCCTCACGTTTCCGTACAAGGACTCGTGCGCCACGCTGATCGTCGGCGGGTGGGGTGGCGGCGTCATCGGCATCTCCTCGTTCGACGGCTTCGACGCCTCCCAGAACGAGACCACCACCTACCAGGAGTTCCAGAACGGGAAGTGGTACGATATCCGCCTCCGCGTGACGGCGAAGCGCATCCAGGCGTGGATCGACGGCGAGAACGTCGTCGATACCGAGGTCGCGGACCGCGACGTGGACGTGCGGATCGAGGTCGAGGAATCCAAGCCGCTCGGCATCGCGGCGTATAACACGAAGGCGGCCCTGCGCCGCATCCGCCTGCGCCGGCTGCTGGACGAGTAGCGCGGTGGATGCGGATACTGGCGCGGGCTGTCATTCTGAGGAGGCCCGCACGGGCCGACGAAGAATCTCGCCGTGGTCGTTGTCGTTTCGTCGTTCGCGCGGCGGACCGGTCGGCGTGCTAAGCGCACTGGCGGACAAGCCGCCAGTGGCACCCGGCGCGCCGGGAGGTGGCCATGGCAATAGAGCGCGGTGGGCAGTCCTGCCCACCGCGCGGCGCTCACGGCAGGCGCGCGGTGCCCAGGACTGGACACCGCGCTCCATGCAAAACATAGTCACCCGACAGCGGGTGACCGTGCCACCCTCCATTTGGAGCCGCCTATGCGTGCGCTGCCCCTCGTTCCGCTGCTCGCCGTCTTGATCGCCGCCTCCGCCGCCGCCGGCGAGGTCGTGACCTGCGAGAAGGCCGACGGCTACCGCGGCATCTGGTACTTCAACCAGCCCTCCGGCGACGAGTACAAGTACAAGTACAGCGGCGGCCTGGGGACGTACACGCAGCAACTCATCCCCTTCGCCGTCTACGCCCGGAAGGTGAACAGGACGTTTTTCTGCTGCGGCGGCCGGCCGAAGGACGCGGGCCGCCTGCTCCACATGGTCGCCTGGTACGACCATGCCACCGGCACCGTGCCCCGGCCGCGCATCCTTATGGACAAGAAGACCCGCGACGCCCACGATAACCCGACCATCCTGCTGGCCGACGACGGCCACATCCTGATTTTCTCCAGCGCGCACGGGACGGCCCGGCCGGCCTATATCCATCGCAGCGTGGAGCCGTACGACGTGGACCGCTTCGAGCGGGTCCTCGCGAAGAACTTCTCGTACGCCCAGGCGTGGCGCGTGCCGGGCAAGGGTATCCTGTTCCTGACGAGCCGGGGCTATGCGTCCGGGCCGAAGAACGACCCGCGCACGTGGCGCACCGCCCGCTGGACCGGCGCGGCGTGGGAGGTCCGCCCCGTCACCACGAGCGACCACAACTACGACTTCGGGCCGCTGTATATCGAGGCGGACGGGACGTGGCGGCTCATCGCGCCGACCGAGACCGGCCCCCAGCCGTACAACACGGGCGGCGAGATTGCCATGTGGACCAGCGCCGACCGCGGCGCCGCGTGGAAGAAGGTGCGGCAATTGACGCGGGATTCGGAGTTCAATCACACGTACGTCCGCCGGCCGGTCGACGCCCGTCCCGACTTCTACGCCCTCTGGGCCGACGGGCACGGACGCCGCCCGAGCCCCTCGCGCCTCTACTTTACCAACCGCGCGGGCGACCACGTGTGGCGCCTGCCGCCCAGGATGGCGGGCGTGACCGCCAGGCCTGAGGTGGCGTGGTAGGCACGGGCGGGCTTCCCGTCATCTGAAACGCAAATGAACCTGCGGATTCAACTCTGAAACGCAACATGCCAAACGACGTTTCGAGCGTTTGAGGGCCTCTGCCTCAGCTCCGAGGCTGCCAGGGGGCCCCTTTCGCCCCGCCGCCTCGGCGTCGGCCCGGCGCCCTTCGGGCCGGGAGTGAGGCCGACGCCGACGCGACGGGGCTCCAGGGGCTTGGGGGCCGTGTTGCGTTTCAGAGTTGAATCCGCAACCGCAAAGGACGCAAAGAGCGCAAAGCATGGCATGGAAAGATAGCAAGAGATCGATGCTAACGACAACAAACGGTCATCGGGGGCCGCGCGAGCGGCGGGAGGATCTCCATGAATGCGCGATGCGTGTGGTTGGCCTTCGTGGTTCTGACGACGGCGGCGCAGGGTGCCGACGCCCCCGCCGCGGCGCCTGAGAGGGCCGTCGTCGACGCCGCGGCGTACCCGACGCTCCAGGCGGCGGTGGACGCCGTCCCGGAAGGCGGGGGCCTCGTGCGCCTGCCGCCCGGACGGTTCGACCTCGAAAAGCCCCTCGTCCTCAAGCGCGGCGACACGCGCGTCGAAGGGGCCGGACGGGCAACCCACCTCGTGAACACGAACACGGACGGCGAGCCCGCCCTCGTCGTCCGGGCCCCCGGCGACGGCGAGAAGGGCCGCGGCAAACGGGTCTGGCGCGTGACGCTCGCCAACTTCCGCGTCAGCGGCAACCCCGAGAGCGGCGACGGCGTCCTGGCCCAGGGCGTCAACGAGATCTTCCTCGATAACCTCGCCGTAGACCACAACGGCGGCCACGGGCTGAACCTCGTCGACTGCTACGAGGACCCGCGCGTCGCCGACTGCATCCTCACGTACAACAAGGCGGCGGGGCTGAACATCCTGCGCGGCCACGACATCGTCGTCGCCTCCAGCCAGTTCGAGGAGAACGAAGACGGGCTTCGATGCGTCGATTCCTTCAACCTCTGCATGACCGGCAACTGCCTGGACGATCACCTGCGCCACGGCGTGGTCATCGAGAACACGTACGGGTCGGTCCTGTCGGGCAACATGATCGAGGAGTGCCGCGGCACGGCCGTTGTGCTCGACCGCGACTGTTACGGCATCACGGTGAGCGCGAACGTCATCGCCCACGAGGGCGGCGGCGGCGTGGACGTGGTCGACGGATGGGGCTGCGCCGTCTCGGCCAATACATTTACGATCGTCAGGAAGTTCGGCGTGCGGGTGGGGCCGAAGGCCGGCCGCATCACGATTGCCGCCAACAACTTCTCCAACGCCCACGTCGGCGGCGGGCGCCGGCGCGACGACCCCGCTGCCGGCGTCGTCCTGCGCGGGACGCAGGATATCGCCGTCACGGGCAACGTCTTCTCCGGGCTCGCCGAATCGGCCGTCCGGACGGCCGGCGGGTGCAAGCGGGTGCTCATCGAGGGGAACGTGCTGACGGACCTCTCCCGCGCCGCGCCCGGCAAACATCCCGCGATGGACCTCGGGCCCGGGGCCGTGGAGCAGGGCAACCTCGTCGCCCCCGACGCCCGCGACGACGCCGAGTGAACCGTCCGGCGGCTGCGACGCCGCCGGCCTGTAGACAAGGAGCCGAACCATGCGCCCCACGCCCACCCGCCGGCAGTTCCTGGCCGGCGCCGCCGGTGGCGCCGGCGCGGCCGCCGTGGCCACGCTGGCCGCCGGGTGCCGACCGTCCGCCGCGCGGAACCCGCGCCGCCCCAACGTCCTCGTCATTCTCTCCGACGACCAGGGCTACGGCGACCTGGGCTGTTACGGCGCGACGGACCTCGCCACGCCGCACATTGACCGGCTCGCTTCCGAGGGCGTCCGCTTCACCAACTACTACTCGGCCGGCGCCGAGTGCACGCCCACCCGGACGGCCTTCATGACCGGGCGGTACTTCCACCGCGTGGGCGGCCTGGAGTGCGCCATCGGTACCGACAACGTCGGCCGATACGACGACGCCATCCGCCTGGCCGAGGCCCGCGACCTGGGCCTGCCGCAGGGCGAAACCACCCTCGCCGAAATGCTCAAGGCTCTCGGTTACGCCACGGCCGTCTACGGCAAGTGGCACCTCGGGTACGAGCCGAAGTTCCTGCCGACGCATCACGGCTTCGACCACTTCGTGGGCGTGCTGGGCGGCAACTGCGACTACTTCCACCACGCGGAGGTCACCGGCCGCAAGACCCTCTTCGAGGATGACCACCCCATCGAGCGCGACGCCTACATGACCGACCTCATCACGGACGAGTCGGCGGCGTTCCTGGAGCGGCGAAAGGCGGCAGCCGCAGCGGGCGACACCGCCCCCTTCTTCCTCTACGTCGCCTACACCGCGCCGCACAGCCCGTACCAGGGGCCGGACGACCGCCGGCCGACGCTCCTCTCGGCCCAGGAGTGGAACAAGGGCGACCGGGCGGGGTACGTCGAACTCGTCGAGCCCATGGACAAGGGCGTCGGGCGGATCCTCGCGGCGCTCGAGGCGAACGGCTTCCGCGACAACACGCTCGTCGTCTTCGCCAGCGACAACGGGGGGAACCGGAAGGCCTCGAACGCCCCGTTCTCCGGCCACAAGAGCAGCCTGAACGAGGGCGGCATCCACGTGCCGTGCATCGCCCGTTGGCCGGGCCGGCTGCCCGAGGGCACGGTCTCGGGCCAGACGTGTATTACGATGGACCTGACGGCGTCGGTGGCCGCGGCGGCGGGCGTGCCGCTCGGTCGATACCCCCCGCTGGACGGCATCGACCTCCTCGGCCGCGTGGCCGCGGGCGAGCCCGCCTTCGACCGCGACCTCTTCTTCCGCAACCGCCGGGGCGAGCGGACCTGGCGGGCCGTCCGCAGCGGCCGGATGAAGTACCTCTCGAAGACCCAGGGCGATGCGTTCCAGGAGTGGCTCTTCGACCTGGCGGCCGACCCGGCCGAAAAACGCGACCTCCTGGCCGACCGCCCCGACGACGCCCGGCGCCTCAAAACCCTTCTGGCCGCCTGGGAGACGGAGGTCCAACATACCCGCGGCCGGGTCTGAGGCGAACGCCGGGCGTGCGGCGGCCCCGGCGCGCGGGGCAGCGGTAACGTGGTGGGGGGGCCGGCGATGCCGAACCGGCCCGGTTTCCCAGCGCATAATCGAGCCGGAACGGATGAGGTTCCGGCCCCCCATCCAACGCCTCTGCGTGGTCACGACCCAATGAAGACCGTCAGGGAATGAAGCGAGAAAGGCAAGCCACGCTGATTAAATAGTTTACAAAAGAGACGCAAGCCCTGTCAACCTTCCTCTTGTGTCGGTTTTCGGGTGTGACCGCGCGCCCGCCGCCGGGTCGTGCGGTTGGCTACGGAGGTCGTCCCGGCCGGGCCAAGGGTTGACACCCGGCCCCCGCCGCGATACAAAGCCGCCGCCCTGGAGAGCATAAAGCGCCCTTGCGCGGAGGGTCTCGGCGGGCCGCCGCGCTCCACCCGGATGCGCCGCGGCGGGTGCGTCCATGCGGAGGCGTATGCCGAGACCCGCCGCGCCGCAGCCAACCAGTCCGCTTACCGCGAAAGGACGGACCATGGACGTCAAGCAGATTGAAGCCAAGGTCATGGATACCCCCGTGCCGCAGGTCACCAAGGTGGCGCTGGCGTACTCCGGCGGGCTGGACTCCAGCCTCTGCATCGAACTGCTCCGCCGCAAATACGGCGTGGCCGACTCCGGGATCGTGCCCATCACCTGCGACGTGGGCCAGGGGCAGGAAGAGATCGACACCGGTAACGCCAAGGCCAAGCAGTTGGGCTTCGAGCCGATCATGATCGACCTCACGGAGGAGTTTACCGAGCACTGGCTCGCCAAGGCCATCCGCGCCAACTCCGATTACGAGGGGTACCCCGTCTCCACCTCGATGACGCGGCAACTGGTGGCCCGCGAGGTGGCGACGAAGGGCGTCCGGCTCGGCTGCGACGCCCTCATGGAGGGGTCCACCGGCAAGGGCAACGACCAGTACCGCATGCACAACGTCTTCAAGATGTTCG
>CAYTJE010000133.1:0-8616 GCA_964437855.1 uncultured Anaerolineales bacterium
GCCGTCACACCCGCGGCGCCTCCTTCACCGCCTTCACGCGCTCCTCGGTCGGCGGATGGGAGGCGAAGTACCGGCCCAGGCCGAGCGCCTCGGCCATCCCCTCGGCCCGCAGCCGGTCCAGGCGCTCCAGGAGCCGGACGGCGCCCTCCCGGCCGTAACCGGCGGCCTCGGCCAGGCGGGTCCCGAGTTCGTCGGCCCCGAGTTCGCGGTCGCGCGAGTAGGCGCCGGTCACGTACTTGACGCCCACGTGCCGGACCCACGCCCCGAGGCCGCTGCGGGCCGCCACCGCCCGCGACGCCGCCGCCGTCGCCGAGTCCGACAGCACCCGGTCCAGGGCGTGCCCGCGGATGACGTGGGCCATCTCGTGCGCAATCACAAACGCCAATTCCTCCTCCCGCCGCTCGCACAACTCCACCAGCGGCCGGGTGACGAACACGAACCCGCCCGGCAGGGCGAAGGCGTTCGGCGCCTCGCCCCGCACGACCGAGACCTCGAACGTCCGGTCCTTCTCGGCGACGCACCCGGCCAGCCGCCGGCCGATGTCCTGGACCAGGCGGGCCGTCTCGGCGTCGTCGTCGGTGCCGAGTTGCCGGCGGACCTCCTGGGCCATGTCGCGGCCGACGTCGTACTCGGCCCGCAGCGCCTCCTTCGTGGTGCCCGTCAGCGACGTCCAGACCCATTTGCCCTTGCGGACGCCGGGCCCGGCGAGTTTCCCGAGTTTTCGCATCCAACCGGCCATCGGTCCGTCTCCTCTGGAGCCGCCCGGTTCACACGCGGACAATACGTCTTCCTGCGCGGCCCGTACCCGCCGCGCGCGGGTCCGTCGTCCCGGCTGCGCGCCCGGTCCCTACGGACCCGTGCCGTAAAAGGGGACGGGGCGCGCGCTTGCCCTACACGGCCTCGCGGAGGGCGTCGGCCAGGTCTTCGGCCGACAGGCTCCGCCCCGCCAGGGCCGACAGGTCCGCGCCCGCCTCCACGGCCTTGCGTGCCTGCGGCATGGCCCGCGTATCGCCCAGGAGGATGGCCCCGACGAGCCGGCCGTCCCGGAACACGAACCGCCGGTACGTGCCGTCCGACCGGCCCTCGACGGCCCGGCACGACGGGTCCGACGGGCGGACCGAGCCGATGCTGAACACGTCCACGCCCACCCCCTTCAGGGTATAGGCGGGCGCGATGCCCGTAAAGGTCGCATCGCCGCCCGCGGCGTTCGTGCCGGCGGCCCGACCCTGGAGCCGGGCGGCCAGCCACAGGCCGTACAGCACGCCGCGGTGCTCGGCGACGTCGCCGGCCGCCAGCACCCCGGGCCGGTCCGAGGTCCGGACCCGTTCCGGGGAGGTGGCCAGGCGGTCGTCCACGACGATGCCGTCCCGCACCGCCAGGCCCGCCTCGCGGGCCAGGGCCGCGTTCGGCGTCACGCCGGTGTTGATGACCACGCGGTCGGCCTCCAGGCGGGAGCCGTCGGCCAGGACGGCCTCCCGCACGCGCCGGTCGCCGGCGAGCGACCCGGTCATGACGCCGGTCCGGACGGCGATGCCGAGGGCCTCGATGTGCCCCCGGAGCACCTCCGCCCCCGCGGGCGTCAGTTGCAGCGGCAGGAGGTGGTCCAGCCCCTCGACCACCGTCACGCGGGCGCCGCGGCGGGCGAGGGCGGCGGCGGTCTCCAGACCCAGCAGGCCGCCGCCGATGACCACGCACGGCCGGCCCGCCAGCGGGGCCGACGCCAGCCGCTCCGCGTCCGCCCGCGTCCGAAGGCACGTGACGCCCGCCCGGTCGGCCCCCGCGATGGGCGGGACCGCCGGCCGGGCGCCGGTGGCCAGGACCAGGCGGTCGAACCGCAGCGTCTCGCCGTCGGCGAGTGTCACGGTCCCCTCGTCCGGGGCGACGGCCGTGGCCCGCGTCCCCGGACGCAGGACGATGTCCCGCTCCGCGTACCACTCGGCCGGATGCACCGGCAACTCGTCGGCGCCGATCTCGCCGGCCAGGTACGGCGTCAGGTTCAGGCGATAGTACGGCAGGCCGGGTTCGTCCGAGACGAGCGTGATGCGGGCCCCGGGGTCGGTTCGGCGGGCGGCCTCGGCGGCGCTGGTGCCGGCAATCCCGCCGCCCACCACGACGATACGGCGGCCGGCCGCGCCCGGCCCGTGCGGCTCCGCACCGGACGAGGCGGCGGGCGCCGGCGCTCTGGACGGCTGCGGCATGGCGGGAATCCTGTTCGGTCGGTTTCCGGCGACCGTGAAGGCTGCGGGAACGGTCACGCCATTATAACGGCCGCCGGGGGACGCGGGCAACCGCCGCCCAAGCCGATACGGACCCGAATGGGCCGGGCGGGGAGCCGGACCGCCCCGGCGGGTCCGGCTGCCTTGATTTCGCCCCCCTCGGCCGATACGATGGCGCCGTTCCTGGAGAACGACCCCGGTCCATGGCCCGCCCCCCGCAACGCGGCGTGCATCCGGCCCGGCTGCTGGTGGTGGCGCTGGCGGCATTGGGCCTGCTGGCCCGGCTGACGCCGGCCCTGATGATGACGCCGGCCCAGGCGGCCCGGCTCCCCCACGCCGAGCCGTATCTGTGGATGGCCCGGTCGGTGGCCGAGGGCCAGGGTTCGGTGCTCCGCCCCGACGAGGGCCCCGACGCCGACCCGCCGACCCTGGCCGACCGCATGCCCGGCTATCCGCTGCTCATCGGGTCGGCCAAGCGGCTGGTCGATGCGCCGGCCCGGGGCCCGCTCGTCGTCCAGGCGGTCTGCGGGACGGGCGTGATGGTGCTGGCGGCCTGGATGGCGCATCGGCTGGCGGGGCCGTGGGCGGCGGTGGTCGCGGCGGCGCTGCTGGCCTTCGCGCCGCTGGCGGCGCTGCTGGCGGCCCTGTTGACGCCCGTGACGCTGACGTCGCTGGCGTTGGCGGCGTGGTCGGCGGCCGGGATCGGGTACCTGGGCGCCGTCCGTGCCGGCCGGCCCATACGGGTCCGTACTGGACGGGCCTGGCCCTGGGCCGTCGGCGCGGGGCTCGCCCTGGCCGCCGCCGCGTACCTGGAGGCGTGGACGCTGGTCCTGGCGCCGGTGGCGCTGGTGGCGGCGGCGGTGAGCCGGGGTCGGCGTCGGCTCCTCGGCGGGTGGGCGGTGGCCGTCGCCGTGACGCTGGTCGCCCTCGGCCCCTGGCTCGTCCGCAACGCCGTCCGGCTGGGGGCGCCCGTGCTCGTGACCCGGACGGGCCGGGCCCTGTACGCGACGACCGGGCCGGGGCAAGAGGCCGCCGTCCCCCCGGAAGGCCTTGACGAGGTCGGCCGAGACGTGTTCTATCTGAGGGAGGCGGCGGGGCGGATGGCGGAGGCCCCCGGCCGGTGGTTCCTCGGGGCGGCCCGCCGGGCCGGCCGGCTCTGGTCGCCCGGTCTGCCCCCGGGCCTGGAGGACGGGCCGCTGAACCCGGTTGCCGGGTACGCCACCCTGCTGCCGGTGGCGGGGCTGGCCCTGGTGGGGCTGTGGCTCCTCCGCCGGCGCGCGGAGGCGTGGTGGCTGATGCTGGGTCCGGTGGCCGTCACGGCCGCCCAGGCCCTGGCCGGGGGCTGGCCGGGGGCGCGGACCGCCGTCGCGGCGGCCCTGGCGGCCCTGGCCGGGGCGGGCCTGGTGAGGCTGCTGGGCCGGTCGGGGCGGGATGCACTGGCGGACAAGCCGCCAGTGGCACCGGAGGCTGCTCGGCCGCAACGGCAAAACAACAATAACGAACAGGGACTATCCAACACCCAATAGCCAAGTGTGATGGCGGAAGACGCGAAACACCCCGAACCGGCGCGTGAGCGGCCGGCCCACTGGGCGCACCCGGTGGACGAGCGCCGGCGGACGGTCCGCGCCCGGCGTGCGCGGCGGTGGCGGATCGGCCTGGCCGTCCTGGTCCTGGCGGCGGCGTCGGCGGTCGGCCTCTACTGGTACCTGACCAGCGACGAGCAGGTCGAGCAGTTCGCCGAGACGTACCTGGAGAACCTCCTGGGCACGCACGTGAGCATCGGGCGGGCGAGTTTCAGCGTCGGCCGGGGGCTCGTGCTGGAGGACCTGACGGTGGCCACCCCGCCGCCGTTCCGGGAGGCGATCCTGACGGCCGCCACCGTCCATCTCCGGGTGGACCCGATGTCGCTGCTCCGCCTCTCGCCGGAGGTCACGGAGATCGTGGTCGACCGGCCGACGATTACCCTGGTGCTCTGGGACGAGGAGACGTGGAACTTCCAGTGGCTGATCCGGCGTCGTCCGGCGGAGGCCAGGCCGCCGCGACTTAGGCCGGTCGTCGCCCTGGACGAGGGCACCCTGCGGGTCGTCCGGAAGGTGGGCGGCGAGACGGTCTACGAGCACGGGATGCAGGTCTCCGGCCTCCTGCTGCCCAGCGAGGCCGGCCGGAACCAGTTCCGGTTCCAGACCGACGTCCGGAGCCGGGAGGTCCGCCTGGCGGTGGCCTCCGGCCTGCTCGACGCCCGGACGGGGGCCCTGAGGCTGGAGGGCCACGCCTCCAACGTCGCCCTCTCCGAGCCGCTCTACCACAGCCTGCCGACCGAGGTCCAGTCGGTCTGGGACCGCCTCGATCCCGAGGGCTCGATCAACGCCAAACTCCTGTTCGACGAGACGCGGGGGTTCCGGCTGTCGGCGGAGTTGACGGGCGTCCGGCTCGCCTACCCGTACGGGGGCCTGACGCACCGGTTCGAGAACCTGACCGGCCGATGCACCTTCGAGCCGTCGCGCCTGGTGCTCGAGGGCGTCCAGGGCCTGCTGAACGGGTGGCCGGTCACGCTCGACGGGACGGTCTCGGGCTTCGACGCCGCGCACCTGGGGCTGGACCTGGCGGTGTCGGCGGACCACGTGGATATCGCGCGGAGCCGGCCGCTCCTGGTCGGCCTGGCCCCGCACACGGAGCACCTGTACGAGGCCTACGCGCTGCAGGGCCGGGCCGACCTGGACGTCCGCCTCCGCCGCAAGGCCGGCGCCGAGGGGCCCCTGCGCGTCTCGGGCAACCTGACCTGCCGCGATATGGCCATGACGTACCACCTCTTCCCCTACCGCCTGGAGGGGCTGCGGGGCACCGTCCATTTCTCGCCGGAGGGGTACACGGCCGACGACATTCGCGGCCGGCACGGCGAGGCGGCGGTCCGGATGGCGGGATGGGCCAAGAACCCCGGCCCGGACGTGACCGCCCGCGTCACGGTCCACGGCGAGAACGTCCGCCTGGATGACGACCTCCGGGCCGCCCTCTCCGACCGCCAGCGCGCGGTCTACGACCTGTACGCCCCCTCCGGCACGGCGGACGCGGACGTGGAGGTCCGCCAGCCGGGCACCGACGGCGCACGCCGCGACGTGATCGTCCACCTGCACCTGCGAGACGCCGGCTTCACCTACAGGCATTTTCCGTACACCCTCCGCGGGGCCACGGGCGAGGTCGTCATCGCCCCCGGACGGACCGAGATCCGCAACGTCGTCGGCCGCCACGGCGGGGCACGCATCACCCTCTCCGGCGACCTGGTCGGCCGGCCCGACGGCTCGGGCCACCTGAACCTGCGGGTCACCGGCAAAGACGTGGCCCTGGACGAGGCCCTGGAACGCGCCCTGCCCGAGCGGCAGCGGCGGACGCTGAAGGCGTTTCACCTGTCGGGCCTGGCGGATTTCGAGGGTACCGTGACCCGCGGGACCGTCCGGGCGGACGAGCCCGCCCCGCCGGAGGACGAGTCCGCCCCGCCGGAGATGGGCGCCGCGGCGCCGGAGGCCGGCGCGCCCGCGCCGGAGGCCGGCGCGCCCGCGATGGAGGAGGGCCCGGCTCCGCCGGCGGAGGGCGCGGCCCCGCCGCAGGATGAGGCGGCGGGGGAGGAGGACTCGGCGACCGACGCCGCCCTGAACTACGACCTGGCCATTCACCTCAAGGGCGCCCGCATGATCTACGAGGGGTTCCCGATCCTGGTCGAGGAGGTGACCGGCGAGGTCCGCCTGACGCGCGACGCCTGCCGCGTGGACTCCCTCACGGGGTTCAGCCGCGGCGCCCGCGTGGAGGCGACGGGCTGGATCGACCAGCGGCCGGACGACTACGCGATGGACCTGACGCTGACAGGCCGGGACGTGGCGTTGGGCGAGTCGCTGCGGGGCGCGCTGGGGCCGGAGGTCCGCTCGGCCTGGAGCCACCTCTCGCCGCGAGGACGGGTGGACGTTAACGCCCACCTCCAGAAGGCGTTCGGGCCGGACGGGGCGGTCCGGCACCACGTCTGGGTCACGATGCACGACGCCCAGGCCACGCTGGACGTGTTCCCGCTTCGGCTGGAGCACGTGAGCGGGCAACTGGAGTTCGTGGGGAGCGAGGTCTGGCTGCACGACCTGCGGGCCCGGAGCGGGCTGACCCGCCTCCGTATCGGCGGCCGGACCGGGTACGACGACCGGGGCCTGCGGCTGGACCTGTCGATCGGGGCGGACGGTCTGCGGTTCGAGGGGCCGCTGCGGCAGGCCCTGCCGGCGCCGCTGAAGCGGGCCTTCGACGCCCTGGAGCCGACCGGCCGCGTCGACCTCGACCTCCAGCGCCTCCGCTACCGCGTGGACGAGCAGGGCGTCGGCCGGGCCGACTGGTACGGGACGGCCGTCCTCGACGAGGTGGGCGTGACGCCGGGCGTGGCGCTGTCGGGCCTGGTGGGGACGGCGGAGATGGTCGGGCGGTGGACGGCCGGCCGGGCCAGTCTCCAGGGCGAGGTCCGCCTTCAGCAGGGCGAGGTGGCCGGCAAACGCCTTCGCGATACCTCCATGCGAGTCCGCAAGACCGCCGACGCCGACACCGTGGTCCTCCGCGACATCGAGGGCACGTTCTACGGCGGCCGGGTGGAGGGCTTTGCCGCCATCGGCCTGGACCCGGCCGGCCGGTACGCCCTGAACCTGTCGGCGGCGGGGGTGGATTTCGAACGGCTCCTGCGGGAGGGGTTCCGCCTGGAGCACAACATCAGCGGCGGGCGGCTGCGCGGCACGATCGGGCTGCGGGCCGGCGCCGGACCCGCCGAGGCCTCCGGCTACCTGGAGGTGACCGACGCCGCCCTCTACGAGTTGCCGATCGTGGTCCGGCTCATCAACGTGTTCCGGTTGGCCTCCTCGGAGCGGACGGCCTTCCAGAAGGCGCGGATCCTGTACTTTCTGCGCCAGGGCCGGCTGGTCCTCGGCGACATCCGCCTCGAAGGCCGGGCCATGAACCTGTACGGCGCCGGCGTCATGGAGCGCGACGGCCGGCTGGACCTGACCTTCCTGGCCGGCAAAAAGGAGGCGGACCCGCTGCTGCCGGCCCTGTCGGAGTTGATGGAGGGGCTTCGCAAGCAACTCGTGGTGGTGCGGGTGGGCGGCACGCTGGCCGAGCCCCAGGTCGAGTTCCGGACCCTCTCGGCCGTCACCGACCCGATCCGCGAGGTGATTGAACTCGTGCGGGAGCAGCGCGGCGGGCGGGCGGAAGGCCGGTAGGACGTACGTGTTTAGCGCTGTCATTCTGAGGGCCGTACGGCCCGAAGAATCTCGCCGTGGCCGTTTCCGTTTCGCCCTTCGCACGGCGAGACCCTTCGCTTCGCTCAGGGTGACAACTTGGGGCCCGCGCTAAACACGTACGGTAGGACTATAGCGCTACATCGTGCGCGGTGGGTACTCCAGACCCACCGCGCAGAATGGGCACACAGGGCTGTGGTGCCAACACGCTCCACCGGCCGGGGGATGGAGGCGTCATGCGGCAGGTGTTCTTTTCCGACGTCCACCTGGTTCCCGGCGACGCCGCGGGCAGCCGGCGGCTGGTGCGCTTTCTGGAGCGCGAGGCGGCCGGCGCCGACGAGGTCTACATCCTCGGCGACCTCTTCGACTACTGGATCGGCCCGAAGCACCTGCACCTGCCGGACTACCGGGAGGCCGTCGACGCCCTCCGGGCGCTGGTCCGGGACGGCACGCGCGTGGTCCTGATCTGTGGCAATCGTGATTTCTACATGCGCGGGTTCGCCGAGGCGACCGGCGTGGACGCCGCGCCGGGGCGAACGGTCCACCGCCTGACGGTGGCCGGACGCCGCGTGTGCCTGTGCCACGGCGACTTCCTGGAGGGGCGGCGCGGCCTCGGCTTCCTGATTCAACGGCTGATCCGGACGCGGCTCGTGGAGGAGGTGTGGACGCGGCTGCCCACGCCGCTCGCCCGGGCCGGGGCGCGGTTCTACCGCTGGCTCTCGGAGCGGAAGAAGCGCCGACCCGTCCCGGATGGACCCGTATGGGCCCGCCGCAGCCGACCCCGCCCCCTGGCGCCCTACGGCCTGTGCCGGGCGCAGGTGGCCGAGGAGTTCGACCGCGGCACGGAGGTCCTCGTCTGCGGGCACGTCCACCGGGCGCAGCACGTGACCGAGCCGGTCCCCGGCCGGGAGGGCGTCCTCTATACGCTGGCCGACTGGTCCGACGGCGAGAGTTACCTGGAGGTGGAGGACGGCCGGTGGCGGCTGCGGCCGGACCGGCCGGAACCCTAGAGCACTTCACGGCCGAGACCCGCCGCGCAGCCCTGGAAAGGGCGCTTCACGCGCGGGGGGTACGGAGACCCACCGCGCAAAACGGTGACTTCGTGTTGTAGGGCTACGGGGCACCGGCGGAGGTGGGGCGCGCAAAAA
>CAYTJE010000134.1:0-8574 GCA_964437855.1 uncultured Anaerolineales bacterium
AGGGCCTGTGGGGATCCAGCGCGCCCGCCCTGGCCGCCGCCCTTCTTCCCGATTGCCCATCCACCCTGGTTTACGTCCTCGCCCACATCGACGCCGTGGACGGCGCCTGCGACGACTGGCGTCTGCTGGCGGGCGTGGAGCCGCAGGTCTTCCCCGCCTGGGAGGCCCTGCCGACCGAGGTGGACGTCTCCGACGAGATACTCGCGGACCGGCTGCGCCTGCTCCGGGCGCTGGCCGAGGCGAAGCAGGCCGAGCGCGCGCGAGCCGGCGACGGCGGCGCCGACGCTGTTCGAGCCGGCCGCGGGAGCGGCCGGGCATCAGCATCCGGCTCGGCACGTGCCACGGCGGATGAAGATAACCCGGTGCTTCCGCACCGGGCTCGGACGGCGCCGCTCGCGCGGGCGGCTCGAAAAGAGGCGCCCCAGGCTGAAGGCGCGGCGGGTGCGGAGACCCGCCGCGCTACCCGTTTTCCTCGCGTCATCGTCACGACGATGCAGGCGCTGATGCAGCCGGTGCCCTCGCCCCGGCACCTGGCCGAGAACACGCTCCACCTGGCCGTCGGCGAGACGTACGACCTGGGGACCCTTCGCCGGTGGCTGGCGGCGCGCGGCTTTCGGCCGGCCGACCTGGTCACCGAGCCGGGCCAGTACGCGGTCCGGGGCGGTATCGTGGACGTCTATCCGCCGACCGCCCCCTCGCCGTACCGGCTGGAACTGTTCGGCGACGACCTGGAGAGCCTGCGAACGTTCGACCCCGGCACGCAGCGGAGCCTGGAGGATCGGGACCAGGCGGCCATCGCGTTCGTGCCGACGGGCGAGGGCGGTCCCCTGGCGCCCGAAACGACGACGAACCTCCTGGAGTACCTGCCGGCGGGGGCGTGGATGGTGTGGCAGGACCCGCTCGAGATTGCCGAGATGGGCCGGTCGTTCGTCGCCCGGCTCGCCAGCCCGGTGGGCGTGTACGGCTTCGACGCGGTCGTCCGGGCGGCGCGGCGGCTGGTGCGGCTGGACGTCTCGAGTTTCACCTCCAGCGGCGCGCGCGACGCCTTCACCCTGCGGACCGAGCAGGTCGGGCCGTTCAGCGGCAAGGCCGAGGCCGTGCCCGACGAACTGGCAGGCGCCGCCCGCCGCGACACCGTCCTCCTCTTCTCCGACAACGAGGGCGAACGCGACCGCCTGGCCGAGATCCTCCAGGGCCTTGACCCGGCGGTCCGGGAGCGCATCCGCTTGGGGCTGGGCCGCCTCGGGACGGGGTTCCGCCTCGTCGGCGAGGGCGTGGCGGTCGTGCCGAACCACGAGGTGTTCCGGCGGTACCAGGTCCGGCGCCGCCTGGGGCGGCGCGTCGAGACCCGCCCGCTGGATACCTGGATGGACCTGTCGCGCGGCGACCTGGTCGTGCACGCGGTCCACGGCGTGGGGCGGTACCTGGGGATGAAGACGCTGCGGCGGGCGCCGCGGGCCTTGGTCGAGCGGAAGGCCGGCACCGCCCCGCCGAAGCCGTCCGCGGATGAGAAGACCGCCGATTACCTCGTCCTTCAGTACCGCGACCGGGTCAAGGTGTACGTGCCGGCGGCGCAGGTGGACCTGGTCCAGAAGTACGTGGGCGGCTTCAAGGGCAAGCCGCGCCTCTCCCGCGTGGGCGGCAAGGCGTGGGGGGAGAAGAAGCGGCAGGCCCGCGAGGCCGTCGAGCACTTCGCCGCCGACCTCCTCCGGATCCAGGCGGTCCGCCGGGCCCGGCCCGGCATCGCGTACGGCGAGGACGGCCAGTGGCAGCGGGAGTTCGAGGCCTCCTTCCCGTACCCGGAGACCGAGGACCAGACGGCCGCCATGCACGAGATCAAGCGCGACATGCAGTCGTCCCGGCCGATGGACCGCCTGGTCTGCGGCGACGTGGGGTACGGCAAGACGGAACTGGCGGTGCGGGCGGCGTTCAAGGCCGTCGAGGCCGGCCGGCAGACCATCGTCCTCGTGCCGACGACGGTGCTGACGGCCCAGCACGTGGCCACGTTCCGCGAGCGGATGGCCGATTACCCCGTCGTCGTCGAGATGCTGTGCCGGTTCCAGACGCGCCGCGAGCAGGCGACGATCCTCGACCGCTTCCGCAAGGGGCAGGTGGACGTGCTCATCGGCACGCATCGGCTGCTCCAGAAGGACGTGCAGCCGGCGGACCTGGGCCTCCTGGTCGTTGACGAGGAACAGCGGTTCGGCGTGGCGCACAAGGAGCGCCTCAAGGCCCTCCGGCAGACGGTGGACGTGCTGACGCTGACGGCCACGCCCATCCCGCGGACGCTGCACATGTCGCTCTTGGGGCTGCGCGATATTTCGAGCCTCTCGACGGCCCCGCAGGACCGGCGGGCCGTCCGGACCGAGGTGTGCCCGTGGGACGGCGAGCGCATCCGGGAGGCGATTCTGCGGGAACTTGCCCGCGACGGCCAGGTGTTCTTCGTCCACAACCGCGTCCGCAGCATCGAGGCGGTGGCCGGCCGCGTCCGCGAACTCGTGCCGGAGGCCACCGTCCAGTGGGCGCACGGCCAGATGAACGAGCACGAACTGGAGCGGCGGATGCGCCGGTTCTTTGCCGGGGGGGTGGACGTCCTCGTCTCCACGACCATCATCGAGAGCGGCCTCGACGTGCCGCGCGCCAACACCATGTTCATCCACGATGCCGACCGCTTCGGCCTGGCGGACCTGCACCAGTTGCGCGGCCGGGTGGGGCGGTACAAGCACCGGGCGTACTGCTATCTGCTGCTGCCGGAGAAGCGGCCGCTGACCCCGGCCGCCGCCCGTCGCCTCCGGGCCATCGAGCAGTACGCCGACCTGGGCGCCGGGTTCCAGATTGCGATGCGGGACCTGGAGATCCGCGGGGCCGGCAACATCCTGGGGGCGGAGCAGTCCGGCCACATCCATGCCGTCGGCTACGAACTCTACTGCCGGATGCTGGAGGCGGCCGTCCGCCGGCTCCAGGGGAAACCGCCGACCCACCCGCCCCGGGCCGACGTGCAACTGGACCTGCCGGCCTTCCTGCCGGCCGACTACGTGCCCACCGAGAGCCAGCGCATCAGCCTGTACCGGCAGTTGCAGCGTGCGGCGGCGTCCGGGGCGCTGGACGAGGTGGCCGACGAGATGGCCGACAGGTACGGCCCGCCGCCGGTCGAGGTGCGGCGCCTCGTGGACCTGGAGGCGGTCCGCGTTGCCGCCGGCAACCGGGGCGTCCGGTCGCTCCACCGAAAGGGGACCGACCTCGTGTTCACGCTGCGGGAGGCGTCGCGTCTGGCGGCCGTGCTGGAAGGGGCCGGGGACGACGACGGGGTCCGGTCCCAACGGGATTCGCGCGGAGCCGTCGGCGTCGTCCGCGTCCTCGACCCGCACACGGTGGTGTGGCGGCTGCCGGGCGACGCCGACGCGGACCGGGCGCTGCGGCTGGTGCGGAAGGCCCTTGTCCGGCCGGCGATGGTGTCTTAGAATAAGCGGCCCGTTCGGTAGGACGCCGCGCTCAGCGCTGTCATTCTGAGCGAGCGAAGCGAGTGAAGAATCTCGCCGTGGCCTTTGCCGTTTGTCGTGCAGTCGGCCGGGAGACCCACGGCGCGGGAAGCGCTTGCACCGGTGCCCTACGAGGACGAAGCAGGCAGGTGACATGCCATGAAAGCCATACGCATCGGACTCGTGCTCGGTGTGGCGGTGGCCGGCCTGGCCGGATGCCGGAGCCGGTCCGGCGACCGGCTGCTGGGAACCTTCACGCCGGAGGCCGCCGCCCGGGGCGAGAGCGACACCGGCGCGGGCGGCGCCGCCGACGAGATGAACCCGGTCCAGGTGGCCAGGCCGGCGGCCGGCGAGGGGCAACCGGAGGGCACGGAGGCCGCGGGCGCCCGGCTGACCCGGCCCCACGAGGACGCCGAGTACGAGGCACGCCTCGGCGACGTCGGGCTGCCCATCGTCGGCGAGGCCGACCCGATGC
The DNA here is from genome assembly GCA_964437855.1 of uncultured Anaerolineales bacterium. Taxonomy (GTDB): domain Bacteria; phylum Planctomycetota; class Phycisphaerae; order FEN-1346; family FEN-1346; genus BS750m-G62. Next base: position 3,955 of record CAYTJE010000134.1, read on the forward strand.
TGGTCGAGACGGGCGGGGGCCCGGAGGACGAGGCCCTGGCCCTGGTGGACACCGTGTTGGCCGAGGTCAACGGCGAGGTGATTACCCGCGAAGACATCCTCGGGCCGGTCCGGCCGCAGTTAAACCAGTGGCGCCGGGAGTACTCGGACGAGGCGTTTCGCAGCCGGTGCCGACAGGTGATCAACCTCCGCCTGCGCGAGGAGATCAGCCGGCGGCTGGTCCTCCAGGAGGCCAAGGCCGAACTGTCGGAGGAGGAGAAGGAGCAGATCGACCTGACGCTCGGCAAGATGCTGAGGGACCTGGCGGCCGAGGCCGGCAGCGCCCTGCTGCTGGAAGAGAAACTGTGGGCGCGCGGCTCCACGGTGGAGGCGCACCGGCAGGAGCAGCGCCACCGTCTCATGGTCAGGCGGTATCTTCACAAAAAGGTCGGGTCGAATATCTTTATTACACATTCCGAACTGTTGGATTACTATCGCGAGGTCCGCCCGGAGCGGTACGTGCATCCGACGCGCGTCCGGCTGGGGCTGATTACCATCCCCAAGAAAGAGGCCGCCGACGCCGAGGAGGCCCGGTCCCTGGCCGAGGCGGTCCACCAGCGCGCCGCCGGCGGCGAGGACTTCGCCCGGCTGGCACGACGCTACAGCCGCGGACCCATGGCCGAGAAGGGCGGCGACTGGGGACTCATGACCCAGGGCTCGTTCCGCATCGAGGCGGTCGACCGGGTCCTCTTTGCCCTGGAGGATGGCCAGGTCGGGCCCCTCGTCGAGACCGACGACGCCTTCCACGTCGTCAAGGCCCTCCAGCGCAAACAAGGTCGCACCGTGCCGTTCACCGAGGTCCAGGACGAACTCGAAGACGAACTCCGCGACCGCAAGTTCAACCAGAGGGTCGGCAAGTACATTCAAGGCCTGTACGAGCGCGGCTACGTCCGCGTGATGACCGGCAACATGTGACGGGAACGTTTTGCGAGGCCCGTACGGGCCGCGCGGGCACGCCAGGATGGGCGCGGCGGGGGCGGAGACCCGCCGCGCAACGAATGACTCGCCAGGGGCCCCCGAATGCCACAGGTTACCTTTCTTCCGTTCGAGATTCGCCTGGAGGTGCCCCGCGGCACGAGCCTGCTGGCCGTCGCCGACGAGGCGGCCGAAATGGTGGAGGACGATTTCTTCGCCGGCGAACTCTGCGAGGGGCGACACGAGTGCGGCAACTGCCTGGTCCGGGTCGTCGAGGGGGCCGAGGGCCTCTCGCCCGTGACCGACTCGGAGCGCGACCTGCTCGGCGAATTGGGCGCCGGGCCGGATATCCGCACGGCCTGCACGGCGCGTGTCCACGGCGACGTCACCGTCCGGATTCCCCGCCCGATCAGGCACGCCGAGGCGTCGGGCGAAGCGCAGATGCAGGCTCACCCGTAGATCGCTCGGCTGGTGGTGCCGGTATGAACCGCAAAGGACGCAAAGAACGCAAAGGAAGGCACAGCAAACTAATTAAGGGAATAGGAAAAGACCTTAGGAAGGAAAAAATCAAGAATAGTTACCGTTTTAAGATTCAGTTTGTTCGTGTCGTTCCCCTTTGTGTCCTTCGCGTTCTTTGCGGTTAAACAGCCCTGAAACACGCCGGCGGCCCGCCGCCGGCACAAGGGGAAACGCGTGACCGAGGGGCCATGCGGCATCCAACACGTGGCGGTCATCGGGCCGGGGGCCATCGGCCTGTGCCTGGCCATCCGCCTGGCCCGGATGACGGGCGGGCCCGCCGTCACGCTCATCGACCATGACGCGTCCCGTGCCCGCCGGCTGAGCGGCCGGGCCCTGCGCCTCCACAGCGAGGCGGGGTACCTTGAGGCCCGCGTGCCGGTCCGCCTGGCGGCCGAGACGGCCACCGACCTGGTCGTCCTGGCGACCAAGGCGCACCAGGCGGCGGCCGCGGCCCGCGCGGCCGGGGCGTGGATCGGTGACGCCCTCCTCCTGGCCCTTCAGAACGGCCTGGGCGCGGTCGCCGAGGTGGCCGAGGCCCTCCCCGCCACGCCCATCGTCGTTGGCGTCACGTACCAGGCGGCCAGCCGTGTGGCCGAGGGCGAGGTGCATCACGCCGCTAACGTCTCCACGCACCTGGGCTATGAGGGCCGCCGGCCCGACGTCGCGGTCGAGGCGGTGGCGGGGCTGTTGAACCGGGCCGGGCTGCCGGCCCGGGCCGAGGCCGACATCAGGCCGGTCCTCTGGCGGAAACTGGTCGTCAACGCCGCCCTGAACCCGGTGGCGGCGCTGGCCGGTGTCCCCAACGGGGAGGTGGCCCGCCGGCCGGCGCTCGCCGCCCTGTGCCGGGCGTTGGCCGAGGAGGGCCGGGCCGTGGCCCGCGCCGTCGGCGTCCGCCTGCCGGACCGGGGCGCCGCCGAGGCGGCGCTGGAGACCGCCCGCGCCACCGCCGGGAACCGCTGCTCCATGCTCCAGGACGTGGAGGCCGGACGGACCACCGAGATTGATTACCTGAACGGGGCCCTCATCGCCCGCGCCGCCGCCTGCGGCGTGGACGTGCCGGCCAACCGGGCGGTCGCGGCGCTGGTGCGGCTGCTGTCGCCGCCGGCGGATACGACGTAGCACGGCGGGTCAGGGTGGGGGAGCGCGGCGGATCAGCGCAGGGGAGCGCGGCGGGCCTGGAGTGCCCGCCGCGCGGAAAAAGACCGTGTGGCCCCGCCGGTCTTGTCCGGCCGGGAGAACAGGAGGGCACTCCGCACGGCCGGACCAGGCCGACCGTGGCAGAAACGCCGCACCGATTGACAAGCAATCGGTGGCACGAGTTGGGGAAGGAATTCGATCCATGGACCAGGCCGTCGCCCGACAACGCGTGCTTCTCGCTTCGGCCGTCGTGGTGGGGGTGACGGTGCTCGCGCTGGTGGCCGTGGCGGTGCTCTGGCCCGAGGCCGCATGCCGGGCCGGCCGGTCGCCGACCCGGGGCAAGGCCCCCGAGACGCCGATGGACTGGCTGTCCATCCCGCCGTACGCCGCGGCCCTGGTCGTGTGCGGGTGGAGGCTGGTGCGGGGTCGCGGCGGGCCGGCGCGCCGGCCGCTCTGGGTCCTGCTGGCCGTCGTGCTGGCCTGGCTCCTGTGGCGCGAACTCCCCTTTGACGAACGTCTCCTGAACGACGCCAACACCTTCAGTTGGGCCAAGTACCTGGGCGACGCCGGCGTGCCGGTGTGGGCCCGGGTGGTGCTGGGCGGGGGGTCGATGCTCCTGACGGCCCTGCTGGTCGTCTACGTGGTCCGGCACGGTCGGTCGGTCGGCCGGCTGCTCGCCGAGAAGGTTCGCTCGGCCAGCGGATGGGTCTTTGCGATGGGCCTCGCCCTGCTGGCGGCGGCGCAGGCGTTTGACAAGTACGGCACGCTCGACCGGCACCTGGGAACGGACCTGGCGGCGTGGAAGGCGTCCGGCTGGCTCGGGTATGCCGAGGAATCGCTGGAACTGGTCGGGCCCGTGGGGTTGCTGGTGGCGTGCGTGCTGGCGGTGCTGGAGGAGCCGGCGCGGGCGCCTGCCCGGCGCGGGCCCGGCGCGGGCGGCGGGACGGGGCATCACGGGCCGGGCGGTGGCGGCGGGGCCTCCTCGTCCCCGGTGTCCTGAGGCGTGCTGAGCATCCACTTCAGCATGTGGTCGATGGCGTCGTCGCGGTGCTTGGCGCGGTCGGCCAGTTGCCGGCGCAGTTGCGTGATGCGTTCCTCGAGTTGGTGAATCTGGGCCTCGCGGGCCTTGCCCTCGGCGTTGAAGAGGCGTCCGAGCACGTCCCGCAGTTGGGCGATGAGTCGGTTCTTCTCGTCGGCCGAGTCGGCCCGGCGGATTCGGCCGGCCAGGTCGGCGGCCTCGTTACGGAGCCGGCCTTCCTCCAGGGCGGCCTTGTACGCCTCGGGGCTCGTCTTCTTGAGGCGCTTCAGTTGGGCGATTTCGAACCGGAGCCGCCGGCACAGGTGCCGGAACATGTCCGGGTGCGATTCGCGGAGGCCCTTGAGCCGTTCGTACCGCCAGGGCATCTTCTCGCGGACGAACGCCAGAACCTCCTCGGTTTGCTCCTCGGTCAGGTCGCGGAACATGGGCGGGACGTGCTGCTGACCGAAGGGCCCGCGCTTCCCGCGCCGGTGCCGGCCGGGGGGCCCTGGGCCGCGGCGCGGCCGATGCGGTTGGCCGGGACCCTTCGCTGAGGGGGGGCCCTGGGGCTTGGGGTCGTCCGGTTGACCGGCCGCCCCCGCCGCCAGCCATCCCACCACGAGGGCGGTTGTCAGGGTCAGGACGAGTTTCCGCATGGCACGTCTCCTGCGATTGGCGTCCGCCGGGATGCGTCCCGGCCGGCGGTCAGCCGTGTCTCATGTCTTTGCGGTCGAGGTGGCCTCGGCTCTGGCCTTCGGGGGCTTCCGTGGGCGTCCGCGGCTCAACCGGGTCGAGGTCCCAGGCGGTGGCGAAGGTGTCGGTTTCGAGCAGTTCGAGTTCGGCGGAGATTTCGACGATTTCCGCGTCGACCTGCTGCGCGTCGGTCCACGTCGGCTGGTCGGCCTCGTGGGTGACCGCGAGGAAGATGGCGACGCCGGCCGCGACGGCGGCCGCGGCCGCCGCCCACCGCAGTGGTCGCACTCGCCGCCCCGC
>CAYTJE010000135.1:0-8519 GCA_964437855.1 uncultured Anaerolineales bacterium
GTCGCGCAAATGTTAAGATGGGCAAGGCGAAACTTTCGGCTTTTTTCGACTTTTTTCGTTTTTTGATCGGATTTGATCGTTTTTGACCGCTTTTTGACCCCGTATGGGAAAAAGGCGATATGAACTGAAATGTCGATTTTGCGTGCCGCACCCGAGCCGCGACTGTAAAGTCGCGGGTAGATTCGGTGCGGGTGAGAGGTTTCGCGGGAGAGTCGGCGGCGGGTCGCGGTACCCGCCATCTGACGATGGCGGCTCGGGCACGGCACCGACCCGGCCTACTCAATCATCATCAGCAGCCGCCGGACGGCCTGGTGCCCGGCCAGCGTCTGGTTCACGATGAGCCGGCCGTCCAGGTACTCGATGCTCGCCGGACCGCCCATATCGGCCCAGGGGGCGATGCGGCGGTCGTTTTCGTGCGTCACGAAGCGTTTCACCAGGTCGATGATGCGGTCGGGGGTGGCCCGGCCCTCCTCGCCGGCGAGGTCGCCGCCGGCGCCGGCACCGAAGAGGTCGCCGAAGGCCCCGCCCCCGCCCGTGGCCGCCTGGGCCGCCGCCTGCGTCACGTCGCCGACCTCAAACCGCGGCGCGTCCTCGCCGAAGTTCGGAATCTCGGCCAGGTGCAGCCGGATGCTGTACGAGACGGTCCGCAGCGGCAGCCACGACTTCTCCAGCGTCGTAATCAGGACGTAGCCGGGCCCCACGCGGTACCCGCACTCGCGGGGCAGGACGAGTTCGATGGCCTTCTCGTAGGTGATGCCGCTGACCTTCAGGGTCACCGTCCGGGCCGAGAGGTCGATGCCGGCCGTCTCCAGGTCGCCGTCGAAGACGATGGCGAAGCGGCCGACCTCCGCCAGGTACTCTAAGACGTCCTTGACGGTGGTCCGCTCGAAGTCCAGTCCCGGCCGGCTGCGGAGGCGGGAGGCGACCGTCCGGACGGTCCGCCCGTACTGCCGCCGCAGGTCCCGGATGACCCGCTGCTTCTCGGCGGGGTCCTTCGGCATTTCGACCATGACCTCTTTCGGCCACCGGACGGCCTGGGCCGAGGACGAGGGGGTCGGGCTGCCGGCGGCGCCGGTGGGCGTCGCGCCGGCGAGGGCGGCCGTCGCCAGGATCACCAGGACACCCAGAACGACCGATACGGCGTGGCGGGACATGACGGGTCTCCTTTCACGGCCAATCCAGTAAATTATACGAGAACGGGCCGCCGGCGCCGAGACGGATTTCGCCCCGCCGGTGGCGCGGGTGTGGCAATGGTTTCTGGCGAGATTCGAACCTACTCGTAGCGCCGGGGTTTATCCCCGGCGTAGGGCCTGCGGCCCCCCGGCTCACGGTCGCCGGGCGGGACCACCCGGCCGCCCTTGTACGTCGTGCCCCGCCAGGTCACGCCCCGGAGGCCGAGGACCCGCACCAGGGCCCCGGCCTCGAACGCCACGACCAGCGCGACCGCCATCGGGTAGAAGACGAGGTGCCAGGGGTTGGCCCGACCGAGCCTGAACAGCCGCCGCATCGTGACCAGAATGAAGACGACCGTGGCGGCGGCCAGGGCGAGGGCCGCCAGGAGCCAGCCGTCCCGGGCCCCCGCCGCCACGGCCGCCGCCGCCCCGGCCAGGGCCGCGTACGGCAGGAGGGTGAAGGCGACGGTGGCGGCCATGACGGCCAGGAGGAGGCCCGGCCGCTTGAACCCGCCGGCGTAGATCCGGGCCCAGCCCCGGTACATCGCGCCGAGCGAATCGTACATCCGGGTGGTGAAGAGGTCGCGGCCGACGGCGTTCAGCAGCCGTCGGCCCGACGCCTTGAGATGCCTTGCCATGGCAATATCTTCGACCAACTCGCTGCGGACCGCCTCGTACCCGCCGACGGCGTCGTAGGCCTCGCGCCGAAACAGGATGTACTGGCCGTTCGCAAACGCCGTCCGGCGGTCCGGGTCGTTCACCCAGCCGGGGCGGAACCAGGCGGCCAGGACCGACCCGGCCACGGGTTGGACGGCGTTCTCCCAGAACCCGTGCATCTCCAGGACGGGCCAGAGGCTGAGCATGTCGCCGCCGGCGTCGGCCAGGAAATGGACGCCCGCCCGGACGCTGTGCGGGGCCTGCCGGCAGTCGGCGTCGACGAACAGGAGCCACCGGCCGCGGGCCTCCGCGGCCCCCACGTGCATGGCGTGCGGCTTGCCGAACCAGCCCCCGGGCAGCCGGTCGACCTGGACGAGGCGGACCCGGCCGTCGCGCTCGGCCACGCGGCGGACCCGCTCGGCCGTGCCGTCGGTCGACCGGTCGTCCACGACGATGATCTGCAGGTCCGGGTAGTCCTGGGCCAGGAGGGTCGCGAGGGCGGCCTCGATGTTGGCCTCCTCGTCCTTGGCGGGCACGACGACCGAGACCAGGCCCTGGGGCCCAGGGTCCGGGATGCCCTCGGCCGAGAGCACCGGCCCGCGGGCCCGGCCGGAATAGACCGTGAACGTCCGATAAATCCAGACCAGCAGGAAAAAGGCAAGGACGGCCGGAACGAGGATGGCGATGCCGGCCATGGTCACTCCCCGCCGGTGCCGGCGGCGGAGGCGGCCCGCCACGCCGCCCGGGCCGCCTCGGCCACGTCGCGGAAGGCCACCCCCCGGGCCCGGGCCAGGCGGAGGCAGTCCTGGTATTCCGGGCTGGCCGTCAGGACCCGTCCTGCCCGCCGGCCCACCTTGACGCGGACGGTGCCGAACGGTGTCTCGACCCGCTCGTGCCGGCGGGCCAGGACCGCCCGCTCGACCCGCCGGCGCCGCAGACCGAAGGTGGGCGTGTGGACGAACAGGGTCTCCTCCACGGCCTCGCGGGCGGTCTCCTCGGCCAGGCACGCCAGGACCAGGCCCGGTCGGCCCTTCTTCATGGTGGCGGGGGTGGTCCAGGCGTCGCGCGCCCCGGCATCCAGGAGGGCCTCGGCGGCGGCGGCGATCGTCTCGGGGGTGGCGTCGTCGAGGTTGGTCTCGATGAGCCACATCGTATCACTTTCTTCTTTCTTCGTGCTACTCGGCTCGCCCACAATGACCCGGAGGCAGTTGGGGCCGTGTCGTCCCTTTCGCCCCCCTGCCCCGTAGCCGGCCCCCCGGACGGTCATGGCCGGCATCGGGCCGAAGGCCTCGGCCAGGGTCGCGAGAAGGGCGGCGCCGGTGGGGGTGGTCCGTTCGCCCGGCTCGGGGGACTCGGCGGTCGGGCAGCCGCGCATCAGTTCCACGACGGCGGGCGCCGGCACGGGCAGGCGGCCGTGCGACGTCTCGACATATCCCGACCCCATAGGCAGCGGGGAGCAGGCCACGCGGTCCGCCTCCAGCAGGGCCAGGCAGGTGGTGACGCCGGCGACGTCGACGACGGCATCAACCGCCCCGACCTCGTGGAAATGGACCGCCTCGGGCGTCGTGCCGTGGACGCGGGCCTCGGCCTCGGCGAGGCGGGCGAAGACGGCCTTGGCCCGCTCGGCCGCCCCGGGCGGCAGGTCGCCGGCGTCGATCATCTCGTGGACCTCGGCCAGGCCGCGATGGGGGTGGCCGCCGCCGTGCTCGAGGCGGACCTCGGCCCGCAGGCAGCGGAGGCCGTGACGGACCTCCTCGCGCACCTCCAACTCATAACCCGTCAGGGGCAGAGTGGCCAGGTGCCGGCGGAGGGCGGCCTGGTCGGCCCCGGCGTCGAGGAGGGCCGCGAGGAGCATGTCGCCGCTCGCCCCGGCCGGCGCATCCACGTAAATGAGCGTCATAGCAGTCCCCTGCCCGGGTGCGGCGTATCAGTCGGGCCGTAGCGCGGTACCGGCCATGGGCACCGCCCCCGGCCCCGTGTGCGGTGGGTCAGTCGGCCTCATCGGCCCCGCGGGCCTCGGCTTTCTTCTCCAATTCGTCGAGCGCTTCGTGGTAGGCGCGCGGCCCGAAGGCGGCCCGGCGAACGTAAACCAGGTCGTCCAGGGTGGCCCCCAGGGGGCCCTTGTCGCGGTCGTGGAGGATGAACCGCCGGCGCTTGCCGCCGTGTTCAATGTAAAGCGGCTGCCCCAGGATGTGACCGGTAATCCGGTGCCCGTTTCGCAGCGTGAGCCGCCAGGCCATCTTCCTGACAGGGTAGGCCTTGCCGGTATAGACCTTCTCCGGGTCGCCGGCCTCCTTGAATCGCCACTGCTTCTGCATCCGCTGCCATTCGACGACCGCCTCGATGGTCTGGCAGGCGGGGACGGGCACGTACTCGTACACCTCCCGCTTGAGGTTGAAGATCTTGAGCCGCTTGCCGCGCGTCGTGTAGAGGTAGCCCGGCACCTTCGCACCCGTGGAGAGTTCCACGCAGCCGGGGACGGCGTCGCTCCGGCTGGGCCCGCCTGCGGCCCGTCCGAAGGGGCTGGTCGTCGGCGACTCCGGCGCGGGCTCCTCCGGGTCGGCGAACTGGATGTCCGGCTCGCCGGCCGCCAGGGGGGCCGCGGCCAGGCAGAGGCCGCACGCCGCGCCGGCCAGCAGGGCGACGGTCGGCCACAACGGCCTTGGGCGGTGATCCATTGTCATCCGGCCTCCAGCGATGGCTTGACACCCGTCCCCGCCGGCCGCATACTGCCCCGCATGGAGCGAATCGGCCTCTTAGGCGGGACGTTCGACCCGATTCACCTGGGCCATCTTATCCCGGCGTTCTACGCTTTCAACCATCTTTGTCTGGACCGGTTGCTGCTGATTCCGTCGGCCGAGCCGGTGCACCGGCCGGGGCACGCGCCGGCCTCGGCGGCGGACCGGCTCCACATGTGCCGGCTGGCGGCCGCCGCGGCGCCGGGGCTGGAGGCGTCGGCGGTGGAGGTCGAGCGGGCCTCGCCGTCCTACACGGTGCTGACCCTCCGCCAGTTGCGGTCGGCGCTGGGCCGGGGGGCGGACCTCGTCCTCCTGGTCGGCGAAGACAATCTGCCGCTGCTCCACGAGTGGCGGGAGGTTGCGGCCATCTTCCGCCTGGCGACCGTGGCGGTCATGCCTCGGCCCGGCTGCGAGCCGGTGGACCTCGGCCGGCTTCGTGCGGCCGTCGGCAGGGAGGCCGTCAGGCGGATGCTGGCCCGCCGGGTCCCCGCGCCGGCGATACCGATCAGCGCGACGGCGGTCCGGAGCCGGGTGGCGGCCGGGGAGTCGGTCCGCGGCCTCGTCCCGGCCAGCGTGGCGGCGTATATCGCCGAGGCCGGTCTGTACCGGCCGGCGCCGGAGCAGGGGGGCTGACGGCGTCGCGCCGGAGTCCGCGCGGCGGGTCTCCGGACCCGCCGCGAAGCGCCGCTGAAGGCCCTGCGGCAGCCGGTTGCCTCCTTCCGGCCGGCGTTTCACGTGGAACACCGGCTCCGTCCCGGCCGCCTCCTGCCGCGCGTTCCACGTGGAACACCGGCTCCGTCCCGGCCGCCTCCTGCCGCGCGTTCCACGTGGAACACCCCCGTCAGGCCGCATCCAAGGCCGTGAACCGGGCCTAACGCGACAGAGCAACAACGCCGTTCTGCGCGGCCCGTACGGGTCGCGAGGGAATACCGCGCCTCAAGGCCCTTCCAGGCATCACACCCTACCCCAGCCGGTCCAGGATGCGGTCCAGGTCCTCCCGGCTGTAGAACTCGACGACGATCCGGCCCGTATGGGGCTTGGCGCCCGGCTCCACGGTAACCTTCGTGCCGAGGGCCTCGCGGAGGCGTGCCTCCAGGTCGCGGACCTCGGGGCCCTTGGCCGGCCTCCGGCCCCTCGGCTTCCGTCGCGGCGCGGCGGCCGAGGCCAACCGCTCCACCTGTCGGACCGAGAGGCCCTCCCGGGCCACCCGCTCGGCCAGGCGGACCTGCCGCTTCGGGTCCTCGACGGCCAGGATAGCCCGTGCGTGGCCCATGGCCAGCAGCCGGCGGCGGACCATCGCCTGGACCGTCTCGGGCAACTCCAGGAGCCGGATCACGTTGGCCACGGTGCTGCGGTCCAGGCCGAGCCGCTCGGCCGCCGCCGCCTGCGTCCGGCCGGTCGAGGCCAGGTAGGCCCGAAAACTGCGGGCCTTCTCGATGGGGTCCAGGTCCTGGCGCTGGAGGTTCTCCACGAGGGCCAGTTCCAGCATCTGCTCGTCGGGCACGTCGCGGACGACGGCCGGCACCTCGTCCAGGCCGGCGGCCCGTGCGGCCCGGAATCGGCGTTCGCCGGCCACAATCTCGTACCGCTCGCCGCGGGCCCGGACGACCAGCGGCTGAAGGACGCCGTGGGCCCGGATGGAGGCCGCCAGGTGCGCCAGTTCGCCCTCGTCGATCTCCTGCCGGGGCTGGTGCGGGTTCGGGGCGAGGAGCCCGACCGGCAGGGCGGTCGTCGGGCCCTGGGGAGCGGCCAGGTCGGCCACGGGTTCCGGCACCTGGGCCTTCAGGAGCCCGTCAAGGCCGCGTCCGAGTCGGCGATCGGCCATCCGTCTGCCTCCTTCCTCTTCACGGCACCAGGCCGCGGTTGAGGACCTCGAGCGCGAGGTCCACGTAGCCGCGGGCGCCCGGCGACCGGGGCGCGTAATCGATGACGGACCGGCAATGGCTGGGGGCCTCGGCCACCGCCGGGTCGCGGGGGATGACGGTCTCCAGGACCGGCTCCTCGAGTTTCGTGCGGACCTCCTGCTCCACTTCGCGGGCGAGGTCGGCCGCCGGGTCGTACATCGTCAGCAGGACCCCCGCCACGGCCAGCGGGGGGTTGGTTTCGGCGGCCCTTCGGACGGCGGCGAGCAACCGGACGAGGCCCTCCAGCGGGTAGTACTCGCAGGCGATCGGGACCAGGACGCCCGTGGCGGCGGCCAGGGCGCTCCGCGTGAGCGGCCCCAGGGAAGGGGGGCAGTCGACCAGGACGGCCGCGAGGCCTGCGGCGGGGAGGCCGGCCAGGCGGTCCCGCAGGACGGTCTCGGCCCCCACGCCGCGATGCGCCCGCTGGGCGAGGTCGCGGCCGGCCGGCACGGCCGAGACGCCCGGCCAGGGGGTCTCGGTGACGCCCTCGGCCAGCGGCCCGCCGCCGAAGGCGGGGCTTTCGGCGACGGTCTCGAGCCCCAGGCCGCTGGTGGCGCCCGCCTGCGGGTCGACGTCGACCAGGAGGACCGACCGCCCCGCCAGGGCCAGGCCGTGGGCCAGGGAGGTGGCGGTGGTGGTCTTGCCGACCCCCCCTTTCTGGTTGGCGACGGCCAGGATTGCGGGCACGGCTTCCTCCGGGCCGCCATTCTGGTCCGGGCGGTGGGCGCAGGTCAACTTAAAAAGCGGTTGTGGCCGACGGGCGGGCGGCCTATAATCGCCGGCCGACGCGAGGCAAGGACCTGCGATGACCCCCATCCGCCGCCACGTCTGGTACAGCGGGACGGTGCAGGGCGTCGGATTCCGGTTCACGACCCGCCGCCTGGCGGGCGGCCGGGGGGTCACCGGTTTCGTCCGGAACCTGTCGGACGGCCGGGTGGAGGTGGTGGCCGAGGGGCCGGCGGCGGAGGTGGACGGCTTCCTGGCCGACCTGGGCCGCGCCATGGGGGCGTATATCCGGGACGTGGAGGTCGTCGAGGAGCCGGCCACCGGCGAGTTCGGGGGCTTCGGCGTGGCATTCTGAGGGTCGAGCGTGCGGTCACTGGCGGGCATTGCGCTGAACACGTTCCGCGAGACGACGCGGCAGCCCTTTTTCTACGTCCTGCTGCTGCTGGGCGCCGCGGCGCTCGTGGCCACGCTGTTCATGCCCCTCTTCACATTCCATAGTGATACAGACATGTACAAAGAGTTGTCCCTGTCCTTCGTGCTGGTCTTCGTCATGCTGGTGGGGCTGCTGGGGGCGGCCACGGGGGTGGCCCGGGAGGTCGAGGACAAGACCGCCCACACCATCCTGGCGAAATCCGGCGGGCGGTGGGCGTTTATCCTCGGCAAGTACCTCGGCGCCCTGGGCGCCGTGCTCGCCGCCCTGGCCGTTCTCGGGGCCGTCCTCGTGGTCGCCCTGTACTACCGCGTGGAAATCGACGCGGGCGTGACCGAGCGGGTCTACATGATCCGCGGCCTCGGCGAGCGCGTGGAGGCGTTCTGGTGGCGGCGGGTGAACCAGGCCCTGACCGTCGTGCCCGGCCTCGTGCTCATCGGGCTCCAGGTGGGGGTCCTGTCGGCGGTGGCGACGGCCCTGTCGGCGCGGTTCTCGGTGGCGGCCAGCGTGGGCCTCGCGCTGGGCGTGTTCGTGGTGGGACACCTGCTGGGCTTCCTGGAGGCGGCGGGGTGGGCCGGCGCCCCCGCCCGGGCCCTGGTGCAGATGGTGGCCACGGCGGCGCCGTTCCTGGAACTGTTCAACCTCAACTCCTACCTGAGCCACACGATCCTGACGCCGCTGGAGGGGGGGTCGGCGGGGGCGGCCGCGTGGGCTCGCGTCTGGGCGTACGTGGGCCTGTCGGCGGTATACGCGGCGGTGTACTCGGCGATGGCGCTGGTCCTGGGGATGGTGCTCTTTCGCCGGCGGTCGCTGGCGTAGGCTTTTCGGTTAAGGCTCCTTTGTCAACTCTTACCACCCGACAACGACTCTAGCGCGGTGGGCCGTCTTGCCC
>CAYTJE010000136.1:0-8518 GCA_964437855.1 uncultured Anaerolineales bacterium
GGGGCCTCATGCGGGCCGGCGAACACGGGCACCTCCGGGGCCTCATGCGGGCCGGTGAAGGCGGGCGCCTCTGCCCGATTGAACCCGCCTGCGGCCTGTTTCGCACGCCAGAACGTTTTCCCCGAACCGTCCGCCGCCGGGACCGTCTAATCTTTCAGAACCACAAACGCCGCCCTGGACGGGCGGGAAGGAGGTGCGCCATGACGGGACACGGCACGATGGTGCGGGCGGGGCCGGTCGCGGTCGTCCTGGCGGCGGCCCTCGTGGTCGGGACCGCTGCCGAGGCCAAGCAGGTCCCGGAGGTGCAGCGGCTGCTGGCGGGCCTCTCGGTCGAGGCGCCTCGCTCGCACAAGAACATGCTGGTCTTTCCGATCCGCTGGTCGGGCAAACAGGCGGGGGGCGAGTGGGAGACGCTGGACGCCGCCCTCTCGGCCGGGCACCTGAAGGTCGTCGAGATGGCCCGGGCCTCCGTGCCCCAGGTCCAGGTCGAGAACACGGGCGGGCGGAGCGTCTTTTTGATGAGCGGCGAGATCATCCGCGGCGGCAAGCAGACCCGCGTCATCCGCCAGGACACCATCGTCGAGCCGAAGCAGCAGGTGTCGGTGCCGGTCTTCTGCGTGGAGCGCGGCCGGTGGGCGGGCGGCAAGGACTTCAGGCGGTCCCGGAACATCGCCCCGGCCAGTATCCAGGACGGCATCAACCGCGGGGCCGGCCAGGGGGCCGTCTGGGAGGGCGTCCGCCGGGCCGCCCCGACCCTGGGGGGCAAGAGCCGAACCGAGAACCTCGACGAGATGCTCGAATCGGAACCGGCGCGGACCAAGTTCGGCAAGGTCCACAAGGACCTCGGCAAGTTCAGCCCGCCCGACACGGTCGGCATCGCCGTCGCCGACGCCCGGACCGGCAAGGTCATCGGCCTGGAACTGTTCGCCCGGCGCGACCTCTTCGACGGGCTCCAGGAGAAACTCGTCGAGGGCTACGCCGCCGACCTCGTCCTGACCGTGGCCGACTGGGATCCGAAGCGCGGCAAGGCGGTGGCCGGGAAGGCCGTCAAGGCCTTCATCCGCCGCACCCTGGAGGGCACGAGCGGCTACGAGGACACGCCCGGCAGCGGACGCGGCATCGGGGTCACCAGCGGGTCGCTCTGCGGCAAAGGGGTGGCCCTGGGCGGCGACGCCATTCACCTCTCGGTCCAGGACACCCGGCCGAAGACGACGCCGGCCCGGCCGATCGTGAACCCGCCGCGGCCCGTGCCGATGCCCCGGCCGGAGCCGGCCCGCCCGCGCGTCCGGCCGCTGAGATGAGGCGGCGGTGAGCGGGGTGGCAGGTGAGCCCAGGGCCGAACCGCCATCGTGAGCAGCGAGGGCGAACGCGCTACCCAGACGATGCCGGCGCGGCAGATGCGGCTTCCATCCGTACGGACTCGCGACCTTACGGTCGCGGCTCGGGGGACGCCGGATCGGCCTGTGCCGTCTCGCCCGACGTCTCCTGGGCGCCTTCCTGCTCAGGCTGGCCCTGGCCGACCTCAACGCCCACGGCGACGCGTTCGATACTCGAGGCCCGGCCGGTCTCGGTGTCGGCCGTCACGAGGGCGCCGTGGAGCCGGAGGTCGCCCCGGGCCACGTCGAAGTGCCGCGGCATGCCGGTCACGAGGGCCGGGATGACCTTGTCCTTCCGGCGGCCCAGCACGCCGTCGTGCGGGCCGGTCATCCCCAGGTCGGAGATGTAGGCGGTGCCGGCCGGCAGAACCCGCTCGTCGGCCGTCTGCACGTGCGTGTGCGTGCCGTAGACGCACGTGACCCGCCCGTCCAGGTGCCAGCCCATGGCGATGCGGTCGCTGGTGGCCTCGGCGTGCACCTCGACGAAGATGAGCCGGGCGGCCTCGCCGACCTGCTCCAGCACCGCCTCCACCGCGTGGAACGGGCAGGAGGCGGGCTTCATGAACGTCCGCCCCAGCACGATGGTCACCGCAAACGGGAAGCCCGACTGGCTCTGGTGAACGGCCCAGGTGCGACCGGCGGCCTCGGCCGGCAGGTTCGCGGGCCGGAGGATCCGGTCGCTCGATTCCAGGACCGGCACGATCTCCTTCCGTCGGTAGACGTGGTCGCCCAGGGTGACTACGTCGACCCCCAGGCCGCGCAGTTCCTTGAAGATGGGCGGCGTCATGCCGGACCCGCCGGCGGCGTTCTCGCCGTTGACGATGACCACGTCCACGCTTTCCCGGTCCAGCAGGTCGGGCAGGGCGGCGCGGAGGGTCCGTCGGCCGGGCTTGCCGACCACGTCGCCAACGAGCAGGGCGCGGAATTGCATGGGTTCACTCCCGAACCGCGATCGTCAGATCGCGGGTACTGGCAACCCGGGGCGCGATGCGACTTGCCAAACGTGCGCCGGCACTCGAACCTACCCCCGACCTCACGGTCGGGGCTCGAACGGCGGCCGGCCCGAACGACGGTGCGTTCGTACGGCACGCGGTTCGTACGGTCGGGGCTCCCGGCCCGTCTACCGCGCGTACTCCACGACGCGTCGTTCGCGAATGAGGGTGACCTTGACCTCGCCAGGGTAGGTCAGTTCGTCCTCGATGGCCTTGGCGATATCGCGGCAGACCTTGATGGCGGTCTCATCGTTCACCTTTTCGGCGTCGACGACCACGCGGACCTCGCGTCCGGCCTGGATGGCGTAGGCGCTGGAGACGCCCTCGAACCGGCTGGCGAGACCCTCCAGTTTCTCCAGCCGCTGGACGTACTTCTCGAGGGTTTCGCGGCGGGCCCCGGGCCGGCTGGCGCTGACGGCGTCGGCCGCCGACACGATGACCGTGTACAGCATGTCGGGGACGCTCGGCTCGTGGTGGCCGCCGATGGCGTGGACGACCTCGGCTTTCTCGTTGTAGCGGCGTGCCAGGTCGGCGCCGATCTCCGGGTGCCCACCCTCGACCTCGTGGTCGACGGCCTTGCCGATGTCGTGCAGGAGCCCCGCCCGGCGGGCCAGGCGGCCGTCCAGGCCGAGTTCCTCGGCCAGCATGCCCGACAGGGCCGAGACCTCGATCGAGTGCTGGAGCACGCTCTGGCCGTACGAGGTCCGGTACTTCAGCCGGCCCAGCAAGTGGATCTCCTTCGGATGCAGGCCGCGGACGCCCGTGTCCAGGGCCACCTGCTTGCCGGTCTCGGTGATCTCCTGGTCCACCTCCTTCTTACACTCGCCCACCACCTGCTCGATGCGTGGGGGCTGGATGCGGCCGTCGGTGATCAGTTTGACCATGGCCCGTCGGCCCACCTCGCGCCGGACCGGGTCGAACGAGGAGAGGACCACGATGCCCGGCGTATCGTCGACGATGACGTCCACGCCGGTGGCGCGCTCGAAGGCGCGGATGTTGCGGCCCTCCCGGCCGATGATGCGGCCTTTCATCTCGTCGTTCGGGATATCGACCGTGGCGACGGTGGCCTCGGAGGTGTAGTCGCTGGCCAGCCGCTGGACGACCGTCGCGAGAATCTCGCGGGCCTTCTGCTGGGCGGTTTCCTGGGCGCGTTCGGTGGTCCGTTGAATCAGGGCCGCCGCCTCGTGCTCGACCTCGGCCTCCATCCGCTCCAGGAGGATCGACCGGGCCTCGTTCTGTCCCAGGCCGCTGATCTTCAGCAGTTGCTGCTTCTCCTCGGCCACCATGCGGTCGAGTTCCTGGTGTTTCGCCTTGAGGTCCTCCTCCATCTGGGTGGCGCGTTTTTCGCTGGCCTCGACCGCCTTTTCCTTGCGGTTCAGGGTCTCGAGTTTGGCGTCGACGCCGTCCTCGCGTTTGACGGCCTTGCGTTCGCGCTCGCGGAGTTCCTCCCGGGTCTTGGCGGCCTCTTGCTCAAAGGCCTCGCGGGCCTGCATGGCCTCTTCGCGGGCCTCGACCTTGGCCTCTTTTCGGATGCCGTCGGCCTCCCGGCGGGCCTGCTCCAGGAGGTCCTCCGCCTCGGCCTTGGCCTTGCCCGCCTGCTTCTTCAGCACGACGACGGCAACCGCGATGCCGACGGCCCCGACCACCACCAAGGCGATGGCGGCGATGGTCTCGCCCGCCAGCGCCAACGGGATGTACGCACTCATGGCTGGCTCGCTTTCCAGGGAGGCGACCGCCGGCGCGTACCACAGGCGCCGCACACGAGTCGCAAGGGGGGAGCACGCGGCTCCGACGTGGGTCGCCCCGCCCGCTCCCGCGAGCGGCCGGGCAGACCGGGAACCGACAGCATGACGGCGGGCGGGTCAGCCGGCGCACGCTGCTCCTTTACGGCACGGGGCATCGATACGTGCTCGGCCCGCGCTGCGCACGGTTCACCTGCCTTTACCGCCAATCCGCGGCGTCGCGACCCGCGCCCGGATGGGGCGGATCGTGGGTTCCCGGTACCATCCACAACGGAACAGACTAGGCCGCCTGCGGCCGCGCCCGCGTCCGGAGACGCGACGCCGGCCGGCCCGGCCTTAGGCTCAACCACGTGCGGAGCGCTTGCTCGCCCCGCTCTCCCACTGATGGGTCCTCGTGTTCGTGTTTGTGCACGTGGACGGCCCCTCCGGGCCGCCACTTTACCTATCGGCCAAGAAACGGCTAAGCCTGGAGTATGATTATGCCGGTTCGGCCCGTTGTCAAGGAGAAACGGCCCCCGCCCAGCCGCGCCCAGCGTGCAGCGTCGGGGTTTACCCCCGGCGCATGCCTCCCGGCTCACCGCCGCCGGGACAAATGGCCCTCGCTCAGCCGCCACCGCCCCCGGGCCGGTGCCCTCTTGCATCGGCCGCCCCAAGGCGTATCATGGCCGGGCGCGCCCGGCCCGTGCGAGACAGTTCATGCAGCGTCCCATCGGCATCTTCGACTCCGGCCTGGGCGGGCTGACGGTGGTCCGTGCCATCCGCCGACGGCTCCCCGCCGAACGGATCGTCTACTTTGGCGACACCGCCCGCGTCCCCTACGGCATCAAGAGCCCCGCGACCGTGACGCGGTTCGCGATGGAGGACTGCGCGGTGCTGGCCCCGCACGACCCGAAGTTCATCGTGGTGGCGTGCAACACGGCCAGCGCGACGGCCCTGCCGGCGCTGCGGGCGCGGCTGGACGTGCCGGTGTGCGGCGTCATCGAGCCGGGGGCCGAGCAGGCGGTGGCCGTCTGCCCGGCCGGCCCCATCGGCGTCATCGCCACCGAGGCCACGGTGGCCAGCGGCGCCTACCGCCGGGCCATCCGCCGGCTCCGGCCGACGGCCGAGGTCCTTGAGCGGGCCTGCCCCCTGCTCGTCCCCCTGGTCGAGGAGGGCCGCGGCCCCGACGACCCCATCGTCCGGGCCGTCCTGGCCGAGTACCTGGCCCCCCTGGTCGAGGCGCACGTGGCGGCGGTCGTCCTCGGATGCACACACTATCCGCTCCTGGCGAGCGGGATAGCGGCCGTCCTGGGGCCCGACGTAGTACTGGTCGATTCGGCCGAGGCGGCGGCCGCGTGCGTGGCCCGGTGGCTCTCGGCCACCGGCCTCCTGGCCACGGGCGGTGCCGGGGGCATGCAATTCCTTGTCAGCGACCATCCGGACCGCTTCCGGGAGGTGGGCGGACGGTTCCTGGGCGAACCCGCCGACCCCGTCGCCCGCGTGACGGCCGAGCCGCCGCCGGCGCCGCCTATCCCCGTGGAGGAGGGGACGTGAACCGGCCGGCCCTCATCCTCGTGACCCTCGCCCTCGGCGCCCTGGCCCCCGGCTGCACCGGCCAGAAGGCCGACATCGGGGGGTGGCTCAAGGACCGCCTCTTCCCGCCGTCGACGTCGGAGCGGGTCATCGCGGTCCAGAGCCCGCTGGCCGACCAGCGCCGCGAGGCCCTCTACACAATCGTCAAGGACAAGAAGGCCCGGAACGTGGAGTCGGTCATCAAACTCTACTGCCTGGTCGCGCGGACCGACGAGGACCCGCTGGTCCGGTCGGCGGCGGTCCAGGGCCTGGCCCGCATGGAGGGCGAGCCGGTCGTCCCGACGCTGCGGCACGTGCTTGAGACCGACACGGACCCGTACGTCCGGTCGGATGCGGCGGCGTCGCTCGGTGCGCACGAGGCCCCGGCAGCCGCCGAGGCCCTGATCGCCGCCCTCCAGTCCGATTCGAGCACGGACGTGCGGACCGCCGCCGCCGAGAGCCTCCGACGGTTCCGGACGAAGCAGGCGGCCCTGGCCCTGGCCGAGGCCGTCGCCTCCCGAAACCTGGCCGTCGCCCACAACGCCTGGGAGGGCCTCCGGTACATGACCGGCCAGGACCTGCCGCGCGAGACCGACCCGTGGACCGAGTTCCTTACCTCGGCCGAGGGCCCGTTCGCCGACTACGGCAACCCGCCGGGCATGCCCGAGGGGGAAAGCAAGCGGCCGCACTTCACCAGCGGCATCGGCGAATTCGTCAAGGGCCTCTTCGAGAAGGACCCCATGGAGGCCGAACTGGAGTAGCCCGGCCCGCGCGGGCGCCGAGCCGCGACCGCCCGGCATAGCCTCTGGGGCGACGCCGGGTGAGGTCGCGGGTATCCCCCCGCGCCGGTGCGCTTCGGCGCGCGGGTGCCGAGCCGCGACCGCCCGCCCGGCATAGCCTCTGGGGCGACGCCGAGTGAGGTCGCGGGTATCCCCCCGCGCCGGTGCGCTTCGGCGCGGCAAGATCGGCGGCGGCGGGGGAGACCCGCCATCTCACGATGGCGGCTCGCGGCGGCGCGCGGCGCCCTTGGAGGCCTCATGATCGCCTGCATCTTCGACGGCCGGCAGGTCCGCGTGGACCCGGCCCGGCCCGACCCGGAGCCGCCGGCCGGCGAGGTCCGGGTGGCCGTCCGCCTGGCCGGCGTCTGCCGGACCGACCTGGAGATCGCCAAAGGCTACATGGGGTTCACCGGGGTGCTGGGGCACGAGTTCGTGGGGACGGCCCTGGGGGGCGAGCACGAGGGCCGGCGCGTCGTCGGCGGCATCAACTGCGTGTGCGGCGAGTGCGACATGTGCCGGCGGGGCCTGCCGACCCACTGCCGGCGGCGGACCACCCTCGGCATCGACCGGCGCGACGGCGCCTTCGCCGAGCGGCTCGTCCTGCCCCAGGCCAACCTCGTGCCGGTGCCCGACGCCGTGGGCGACCGCGACGCCGTCTTCGCCGAGCCGCTGGCGGCGGCCATCCAGATTACCCGCCAGGTGGCCCTGGCGCCGGAGCAGCAAATCGTTATCCTGGGCGACGGCCGGCTGGGACAACTCGTGGCCCGGGTCTTCCGCGCCCGGGGCCTGGCACCGACGGTCGTGGGCAAGTCGGCGGCGAAGTTGGACCTCGCGCGGCGGCTCGGCCTGCCCGCCGTCCAGGCCGACGAGGCCAAGGCCGATGCCTCGGCCGACGTGGTCGTCGAGGCGACCGGCACGGCCGACGGCCTGGGCATGGCGCTGGGGCTGGTCCGGCCGCGCGGCACCATCGTCCTGAAGAGCACGGTGGCCGACACGGCCGGCTTGAACCTGGCGCCCCTGGTGGTGGACGAGGTGACGGTCGTCGGCTCGCGTTGCGGGCCGATGGACGAGGCCGTGGAAATGCTCGCCGAGGCGGACCTCGACCTGGCGCCGCTCATCACGGCCGAGTATCCGCTGGCGGAGGCCGAGGAGGCCATCCGGGCCGCCGCCGACCCGGAGGCCGTCAAGGTCCTGATCCGACCGTAACACTTGTCATTCCGACCGAGGTCCGAGGCCGTAGGCCGAGGGCCGAGCGGAGGAATCTTGCCGTGCTTCTAGCATGTAACGACAGCCAGGGCGAGATCCCTCGACTCGCTTCGCTCGCTCGGGATGACAACCCACACCCTAAGGAAACGCCATGAGCGACCGAACGCTTGCGGTGGTCCTGGCCAGCGGCGGCCTGGATTCCTGCGTCGCGGCGGCCTGGGCCGCCGGGCGGTACCGCCTGGCCATGCTGCACGTGGGCTACGGCCAGCGGACCGAGGCGAAGGAACTGGACTGCTTCCGCCGGCAGGTCGCGCATTTCCGGCCCGAGACCTCGCTGGTCGTCGACGCGCCGCACCTTCGGCAGATCGGCGGCAGCAGCCTGACGGATTCGGCGATGGCCATCCCGGACGACGAGACGCCCGGCGAGGTGCCCGGCACCTACGTGCCGTTCCGCAACGCCACCCTGCTGGCTATCGCCGTCGCCTGGGCCGAGGTGCTCGGCGCCGGGCGCATCGTCATGGGCGCCGTCGAACCCGACGCCCCGGGCTATCCGGACTGCCGGCCGGCATTCTTCGAGGCGGCGGGACGCCTGATCGACCTGGGCACCCGGCCGGAGACGCACATCCGAGTCGAGACGCCCCTCATCGCGCTCTCGAAGCCGGAGGTCGTGCAGATGGGGGCGGACTTGGCCGCACCGCTGGCCATGACGTGGTCGTGCTACCGCACCGAGGACGTGCCCTGCGGCGCCTGCGCCAGTTGCCTGCGGCGGACCGAGGCGTTTCGCGACGCCGGCATGCCCGACCCGCTGGCGTGAAACCCCGGCCGGGCAAGACCGGCCGGGCCACACGCACGGGCTACTTCGTCACGAGCCG
>CAYTJE010000137.1:0-8499 GCA_964437855.1 uncultured Anaerolineales bacterium
CGTCCATACGGAGGCGTACGCCGAGAGCCACCGCGCGGCAATCATGTTGTTTCGTGCGTGGTGGCCCCGTCCATACGGAGGCGTATGCCGAGGGCCGCCGCGCGGGATGCACACGGTCCACGGGCGCCTCTACCGGCCGCAGGTCGAGCAGGTGCCGGAGGTGCACGTTCCGCAGGCGTCCCCGCCGGCGCCCTTGCCGGGTTCGCCGCCGCCGGCCGCGAACGTCGAGAACGTCTTGTGGACGTTCCGGCCGCCGCAGGCGGGGCAGGCCGGTCGGCGGCGGCTGCTCATCGAGCGGTACAGTTTCTCGAACGCCTTGCCGCAGTCGTCGCAGGCGAATTCGTAAAGCGGCATCGTTGGATTCCTCGTCTGTGTGCTTGGCCGTCCAGGCTATTCTATGCCGCCGGGGGTTGCGGCTCAACCCGGAACCTGCGGCGGGTTCCGGTCGCCGGCGGCGGGGCGCCGGCGCCCGGGGGTCAGTCCAACTCCTTCTCGGGCAGGCCCATGGCCCGGCGTCGGCGGCGCTCGTCGGGCGGGCGGGTCTTCCACCGCCGGTGGACCCAGAGGTACTGGTCCGGGGCCAGGCGGACCAGCCGCTCGATGGCCGCGGTGTAGCGCTGCGTGATGGCCAGCGCCCCGTCCACGCCGCGCGGATACGCCTCCGGGTGGATGATGTCGGTCATGACCATGCGGTACCGGAACCGCCGGCCCACGCGGTGCGCCCCGCCGACGAGGATCGGCACGTTCTGCTCCATCGCCAGGTAGGCGATGCTCTTGTAGGCGGAGGCCTTCCGGCCGAAGAAGTCGACGAAGAAGCCGCGGCGGCCGGCGTCCTGGTCGGCGATGAACCCCAGGGGCCGGCCCTGGTGCAACTCGGCCAGCGCCTCCTCCGTGACGCCGAACTTCAGCAAAATCTTCTGGCCGCTCCGCGCCCGCAGCCGCTGGATGTAGCCGTTCAGGTACGGGTTGTCGAGCGGGCGGGCGACGGCGGTAATCGGCAGGTTCATGGCGGCCATGGCGTAACCCACCATCTCCCAGTTGCCGAAGTGCCCCGAGATAAGGATGCACGGCTTCTCGCCGGCGATGTACGGCAGCGACGGGAGACACCCGCTGATGTCGACGTACCGGAAGAAGGAGTTAAAGTGCATGAGCCGCGGCATGCAGAGGACCTCGACGCCGACCATGATGAGGTGTTGGCAGGACCGCCGGGCGAGCCGGCGGACGGCCTCGTCCGGCAGGTCGGGGAAACTGGCCCGCAGGTTCCGGATGGCCCGCCGACGGTGCCGGCCGTCCAGCCGGTAGAGCAGGTTGCCGGCCAGGCGGGCGGTGGCCAGGTTCGCGTTGATCGGAAAACACTGGACCGCCGTCTCCACCACCCGCAGGGCGGCGTACTGGAGCAGCCAGATCGCGCGGTTGCGCCACGTGGCCATGCGGTCTCCGTCCGGGGCCGGCCCGGCTGGTCGGCGTGGGGCGATTGTAGATGCCCCGCCGCGGCGGGTCAAGCGGCCCGCCGGGCCGGGCGGGCGGATGGCGCGGGCCCGTCCCGCGCGGCCCGTACGGGCCGGGCTTGTTATACCGGGGCGCGGTGGCCCCGTCCATACGGAGGCGTATGCCGAGGGCCACCGCGCGGAATGCGGCGCGGTCGCCGGGGGAAATTGCTACACCCAACCTTTTTGCGCGTTTGCCCCGGCTCGGCCGGCGCCCTACAATCCGCACCATGACCGGCAGCGGCCAAGGTCACACGCGGAACGGACGAGGCGGCAGGGGCGAGGCCGTGCGGGTCTCGGACTTCGATTACGACCTCCCGCCCGAACGCATCGCCCAGGAGCCGGTCCGGCCGCGAGACGCCGCACGGCTGATGGTCCTGGACCGTGCGGGCGGTGGCGTCTCGCACCACCGGTTCCACGAGTTGCCGGACCTGCTCCGGCCGGACGATCTGCTCGTGCTGAACGACACGCGGGTCGTCCCGGCGCGGTTCACGGCCCGTCGGCGGACGGGGGCCCGCATCGAGGGCTGTTTCCTGCGTGACCGGGGCGACGGCCGGTGGGAGGTCCTGCTTGCCGGCCGCGGCCGGGTCCGCGAGGGCGAGACGCTCCAGGTGGTGGACGCCGACGACCGCCCGCGTGCCCGGATTTGCCTCCAGGGCCGGGCCGAGGGCGGCGTGTGGACGGTCCGGCCGGCGGCGCCCGCCGACCCGCTCGCCCTGCTGGAGGCGGTGGGCCGGCCGCCGCTGCCCCCCTACATCCGCCGGGAGCCGGGCGACCCGCGGACCCCGGCCGACCGGGAGGACTACCAGACCGTCTACGCGCGCCGCGACGGCGCCGTGGCCGCCCCGACCGCCGGCCTCCACGTGACCGGGCGGGTGCTGGAACGGCTGGCGGCGCGCGGCATCGAGCGGGTCAGCCTCACGCTGCACGTGGGGCTCGGCACGTTTCAGCCGGTGCGGGTCGAGCCCGTACGGGACCATCGGATGCACGAGGAGTTTCTGGAGGTGTCGGCGGCGGCGGCCGGCCGGATCAGCCGGGCCCGCCGGGCCGGCCGGCGCGTCGTGGCCGTCGGCACGACCACCGTGCGGGCGCTGGAGTCGGTGGGGCGGGCCGACGGCACGGTCCGGCCGGGGCGGGAGTGGACGCGCCTCTTTATCTACCCGCCGCATGCGTTCCGGGTGGTCGGCGCGATGATCACCAACTTCCACCTGCCGCGCACCACGCTGCTGATGATGGTGTCGGCGTTTGCCGGCCGGGAGCGCATCCTGGCCGCCTACCGCGAGGCCGTTCGCCGGGGGTACCGCTTCTACAGTTACGGCGACGCGATGCTGATTGAGTGAGAGGTTGGCCGGTCCGCGTGCGGTTCTGGGCGGCGGGTCTCCGTACCCGCCGCTTTTCATTGCACAGCGGGTTGTCATTCTGAGGCCCGGTTTTCGGGGCCGAAGAATCTCGCCGTGGACGGTGGCGCAACGCCCTTCGCACGGCGAGGTCCTTCGCTGCGCTCAGGATGACAATCAACTCTGTTATTCCATGGCGCGGTGCATCAGGAGATACACCGCGCGGAAATCAATCTCCCGGCCCACCGCGCTTATTGCCCCCCCTACGCCTCCGGACCGAGGTAGGTGTCTTCGGTGATCTGGGTGATGCCGCGCTTCTGGCAGACGGCCGCCAGTTCCTCGGGCGTTCGGGCGACCAGGGGGCTGATCTCGACCCGGACGGTCGGCTCGCCGTCGGCGTCGCGGGGGACGGCGACGCCGGCCTCGCGAAGCATGCGGGCGGCCAGGCGGACCATGTCGCGCCGTGCGGTGGCGGGGCTGTCGGGGCCCTCGGCGTTCTTCACGGGGCTGAACTCGCGGGACCGGTCGATCTCCAGGACGATGGGGTTCTCGGCCAGGGGGATGGCGTCGAAGATGAACCGCTCGAACTTGACCCCGTTGGGTTCGTCGGGCGTGACGGTGCGGCCCCGGTCGTCGACGTAGGGGATTGTCTTTTCGGCCCGGTGGAAGGGTAGGGCGAACCCGCCGCCGGCCGTCAGCCGCTCGACGAACGGGCGGGCCAGGGCGTGGATGGCGATGCTGCCCGCCTCGAACCGGAGCCGGCCGTCGTCCCGCCGCGACTCGGCCAGGTGGTCCGGCAGGTCGCTGTACTCGATGACGCAGAGGCGCCCGCCCGCGAGGCAGAAGTTGCCGAGTTTCTCGTGGGGCCCCCGTTTGCGGGCCATCTTGCTGGACATCTCGCTCCCGGCCTCCGCGTGGTAGCCCAGGAAGACGGGGTCCACCGGCGGGACGAGCGGGTTGTCTACCTGGAAATAACTGATATGCTCGATACCTCGGTCGGCCATGTCGGCCAGCATGCCGGTGCGCGCCAGGGCCGGCAGCGTTCCCCCGTGACCGTCCGGGCTCCGCGCCAGCGCGTCCGGGGCCGACAGGATGAGCCGGCCCGCCGGGTCCACGGCCGGCATCGTCCCCTGCCGGAAGAAGCGGACGTCCCCGGCCGGCAGGCCGAAGTGGTCGTGTTCGGCGAAGAAGTCGCGGGTGGCCCGGTCGTTCGTTTCACTGGTCATGATGTACCAGGGGATGGGGGCACCGCGCGCGCGGCGGGCGGCGAGGAGCCCCTCGGCGAAGACCTGGAACAGCGGCCGACCGGAGACCGGGCCGACCGGGAATGCCCCCTTCGGCCCGTCGTGGCCGAGGCGTGTGCCCTGGCCGCCGGCCACCGTGAGGGCGGCCACCCGGCCGGCGGCAAGCAGGGTTTCGCCGGCGCGGCGCATCCGCCGGCGGTCGTCGCGGTCGGCCTCGGTGGCGGGCAGGGGGATGAACGGGGCGGGTTCCAGGTCGTCCGGCAGGGGCGCGGGCTCGGCGCCCGTCACGTGCTCGTCGATGAGGCGCTGCAACTGGGTGAAGTCGACCTCGGCCAGTTGCGCCAGGAGCCGGCGTCGGCCCTCGGCCGGGAGGTCGTCCCAGAAGCGGAAGACGTGCGCCTGGCCGGCCTCGGCCGCGCGGTGGCGGATGGTCGATTCCTCCGGCACCTGCTCTGCCATGCCCGTCCCTTTCGGTCTGCGTCCGGTTTGCGGTATCGGGGCCCGTTCGGGGGCGGCCGGGGGCTGCCCTGGACCCGCCGACGGGCCTGTGAAGGTAGCAGGGTTGCGGAGTCCCGGCAAGGCTTTTGGCGGACAGCGTTTCCGCAAATGGGGGTTTGGCCGGCGGGCTCCGGATACGCCGGGCACACGCCGGGAGATGATCGGCCGTCCAATCCCGAAATCCCGGCGGCTTTTGATTGACATGCCACCGCCGGAGGGCAATAATAGGCGAGGAAGGGGTCTGCCGAAAGCCGTCACAAACCGCTTTTCCGGGCCATGACGGGGGGTGGAGAGGAGGTGGCCGGCACCCACGCGCTGAGCGTTGTGTTGGTTGTAGGGTATGTCTGGTGCGGCTTTATCATCTATTACTTATTCCCGTTGTTGGCGCCTGCGGGCGCCGCGCATTTGGAGGAGTGACCAATGAGACGTCACGGCTTTACACTGGTGGAGCTCCTGGTGGTCATCACCATCCTGGGGCTCCTGATGGGGTTGGTGATTCCCGCCCTGTTCGGGGCCATTGAAAAGGCAAACCGGGCCTCCTGCCAGAACAATCTGAAGCAGCTCGGGACGGCCTCCCAGGGGTGGGCGTCCGATCACCGCCAGAAATGGCCCGACGCCTGGGATATGTTCCCGGACCGGAACCCGGGCGGCGGCGGCGACGACCAGAAGGTGAAGTGGGACGACGTCGGCAACACCCGGGACGACGAGACCGACGCCGACGAGGTCGAGGCCAACGAGAACGACATCGAGTCGAACACGGCCAGCCTGTGGCTGCTGGTCCGGACGCAGTTGGCCACGGTGGACCTGTTCGTGTGTCCGTCGACCAACCACGAGTACGACTCGTCGGTGGTGGACCCGTCGGACGTGTACGATTTCCGCTCGGCGGAATACGTCAGTTATTCCTATCAGAACGTGGCCGGGACGTACACGTTGACGTCGACCTCCGCCACGCAGCCGACGCGGATGGCCGTCATGGCCGATGCAAACCCAATGCGGGAGGACTTCACGTCCCGGTGCGATGCCGAACTGGACTCGGGAGGCCTCACCTACCCGGAGCACGAGGAAACCGGCGCCTGGAACCGGAAACTGGAGGAAGGTGATGGCCTCCAGGACCGCTATCAACTGAACAGCCCCAACCACAAGTTCAGGGGGCAAAACGTCCTGTACCTGGACGGTCACGTGGAGTGGAAGTTCCATCCCTACTGCGGCTACAAGTTCGACAACATCTGGCTCAAGCGGAAGAAGGGAGAGGACGAGAGCAACATCCGGGCCAACGAGTTCGACACCATCACCACGTTTGACGACGAGGAGTCTTACGGCGGCAGCAACGACGCCGTGGTTGAGGATTACGACGACTCCTTCCTGGTGCCGTAAGACGCGCGATTCGGCAGGCCCCCCGCGGGCGGTCCTCCCGGCGACCCGGGATGGGCCGCCCGCTCCTTTGTCGGATTGTACGTGTTTAGCGTGGGCCCCAAGTTGTCACCCTGAGCGAAGCCCGTACCCTTTTACAGCGCGGGTCCGTATGGACGGGCCGTGCGAAGGGCGAAACGGAAACGGCCACGACGAGATTCTTCGGGCCGTACGGCCCTGAGAATGACAACGCTAAACACGTACGTCGGATTCTTGCGCGGCGGGCCGGGAGACCCGCCGCGCGGAAGGCACAATCCATCGCGCGGTGGCTCTCGGCATACGCCTCCGTATGGACTGGGTTACCGCGTCCTTCGTCGTCCGGCGCGGTGCATCAGGAGATACACCGCGCGACAGGGTTGCGCGTTCCGGTACGACGCCCCGCCCCCTCTACCGCCACAGCCCCTGGAGCAGCCGCATCCGACGCGACAGGTCCATCGCGCCGTACCGGCACATTTCGTGGCAGCAGAAGCAGGCGATGCACGCGTCGTAATCGATGACGGGGCCGTCGCCGGTCATTTCGATCGCCCCCACCGGGCACGCCTGTGCACACGAGCCGCACCCCACGCACCTGGCGTAGCGGACCTGCGGCCGGGTGACGAAGAGGTAGGTGGCCAGCCGGCTGACCCACGTGCCCATCCCCTGTCCGACGCCGGGGGCCTTGAAGTCCGGCACCACCTCGAAGGGTCCGTCGAGGTGGATGTCGCGGAGGTCGGCCGTCCCCAGCCCGCGGTCCTCGGCCTCTTTCAGGGTGGGGATGGTGCGGGGCTCCAGTCCCATCATGGCGGCCATGACGGTGTCGAGGGCCACGCCGTCGGTCGAGGCGAGGACGCGGCCGACGGGTCTCGGCCGGCCGCCGGAGGGACCCTGGCCCTCCATCGCCATCACGGCGTCCATGACCGTGAGGTCCGGCGGGCGGATCTGGTACACGTCGACGACCGCGCGGGCGAAGGCGAGCGGCCCCTGGGCCTCGCGATGGAGACGGGTCTTCTCGCCCCCCACCAGGTACCCGTAGGTGTTCTTGACGGCCCCGGTGATGCCGGTGGCGACGTGGGTCTTCATCTTCGGCAGGCTGATGAGGACGTCGCAGTCCAGGACCTCGCGGGAGACGGCCAGGTGGTCGGCGAAGGCGGAGGTCACCGCCGTCCGGACGGGCGAGGCGCCCAGGTTGACGTACCGCTGGCCGGCGACCTGTCGGATGCCGGCCACGGTGGCGGCCTTCTCGTTCGAGCCGTAGGCCCGCATACCGGAGTTGTCGCCGACCATGAGGCGGGCCGGGCCACGGTGCTCGACGGCCTCGATGGCCGCCCGCACCATCGCCGGGTGCGTGTTGACGTGCGTCTCGGGCGGCATGGCGCCCAGGATGTTGGGCTTCAGCAGCACGGTCTTGCCGGCCAGCGGGGGGGCGTGCTCGGCCACGGCGCGCTCTATCGTCTCGGCGGCGGCGTCGTAGTCGGCCCGGTAGATGCTGACGTGGGGGGACGGCACGGTTTCCTCTGACGATTCTCCGCGCCGGGCCCACACGGGTCCGTACTGGGACAAGCCCGGCGGCTAAATGTTGCTCCACCGCGCGCCATGCCTTGGTAGCGCTACCGCAGGACGAAGTACCCGTGGCCGACGATGTCGAACACCTTCTCGTCGAGAATCTCCAGGCCCGCCTCGCCGAACATGCGGCGCCAACCGGCGGCGTCGCTGATCACCTGGTTCGTCAGGTCGTGGTCCAGGTGATGTTCGAGGAAGGCGGTGGGCCGGCGTCGGAGCCGGTCGTGCGGCTGCTTGCAGAACTCGCCCACGTAGAGCAAGGCGCCGGGGAACTGCGACCGCAGCGTCCGCAGCAGGCCGACCACCTTCGCCTCCCCCTCCGCGAGGTACTCGTGGTAGGTATCGACGGCGGTGATGGCGTCGATATCGGGGTGGTCGGCCGCCACGTCGCCGAGGGCGAACATGTCGGCCTGGAGCACCTCGATGCGGTCGGCGAAGGGCGAGGCCGCCAGCACCTCCCGGGCGTACGCGACGGTTGGCGGGTCGATGTCGATGCCGACGCACCGGATGTCGGGCGTCGCCTCGCACAGGTAAAAGAGGAGGGCCAGGTCGCCGCAGCCGAGGTCCAGCACCTTCCGGGCGCCGTGTCGGCGGAGCAGGTCCGTCAGGACCGGGTAGGGGAGGGTCCGGCACAACTGGCCGCTGCCCCGCCCCACGTACTTGCCCAGCCGGGAGACGTCGTCGGGATAGCGGGCCCGGCCGCGCAGCAGGTCGGTCAGGCGGTGGTAGATCGGCTCGTAGGCATAGGTGAGTTCGAAGAAGCCCCTCGGCTCGGCCATCAGCCGG
This sequence comes from uncultured Anaerolineales bacterium, assembly GCA_964437855.1. Classification (GTDB taxonomy): domain Bacteria; phylum Planctomycetota; class Phycisphaerae; order FEN-1346; family FEN-1346; genus BS750m-G62. Next base: position 8,302 of record CAYTJE010000137.1, read on the forward strand.
CGCAGCCGCGGCAGGCACCGCACGCGCCCGGCCTCCATCCGGACCAGGCCCGTGCCGTCCAGGTACGTCAGGATGCTCTCCAGGACGTGGCGGTCCAGGCCGGCCTCGTCGGCGAGGGCGTCGAAGCCGACCGCCTCGGCCTCCAGCAGCCGGTCCAGGACGCCCGTCTCCAGCAGCGACCACAGGCAGCAGCACGTG
>CAYTJE010000138.1:0-8481 GCA_964437855.1 uncultured Anaerolineales bacterium
ACGACCTGGCCGACTTCGGCGCCCCCGTCCTGCTCTTCTCCGGCGGCGAGCCGCTCCTGAGGCCGGACCTGTTTGATCTCATCGCCCACGCCACCGAGCGCGGCCTGCGGGCCGTCATCTCGACCAACGGCACCCTCATCGACGACGAGACCGTCGATCGCCTCCGCGAGGCCGGCCTGGCGTACGTCGGCGTCTCGCTGGACGGCCTCGGCGAGGTGAACGACCGGTTCCGCGGCGTGCCGGGCGCGTTCGACCGGGCCCTGGCGGGCATCCGCCGCTGCCGCGACGCCGGCGTCAAGGTCGGCCTGCGCTTTACCATCACCCGGCGCAACGCCGGCGAGGTGGACGGTATTTTCGACCTGGTCCGCGACGAGCAAATCCCCCGCGTCTGCTTCTACCACCTCGTCTACGCGGGGCGGGGCACATCGCTCATGGCCGAGGACCTGGGGGCCGCCGAGACCCGCCGCGCCGTCGACCGGATCATCGACCGGACGGCCGACCTGCACGCCAGCCATCACGGGCCGGAGGTCCTGACCGTCGATAACCACGCCGACGGGCCGTACCTGGTCCTGCGGATGCAGCGCGAGGGCCACCCCCGCGCCGCCGACGCCCTGCGGCTCCTCCGCATGAACCAGGGCAACCAGTCCGGCCGCGGCATCGGGTGCGTCAGTTGGGACGGCAGCGTCCACCCGGACCAGTTCTGGCGGCACGTGTCGCTCGGCAACGTGCGCCGGCGGCCGTTCTCGGAGATCTGGACGGATACCTCGCACCCGCTCCTTGCAAAACTGAAGGACAAACGCCCCCACGTCACCGGCCGATGCGCCGCGTGCCGGTGGCTGGCGGTTTGCGGCGGCAACTTCCGGGTCCGGGCCGAGGCCGCCACCGGCGACCTCTGGGCCCCCGACCCGGCGTGCTATCTGACGGACGACGAAATCGGCTTGACCGACAATGACCAATGACCAAGCCCCAATACCCAACGAGACGGCTGCGCACCAAAGCGGCCCCGATGCCGCAGACCGCACACCCTTCCTCCCCCGCCTCATCGCGTGGGAAGTGACGCGGTCCTGCCCGCTGGCGTGCAAGCATTGCCGCGCCGCGGCGCGCAACGAGCCGTACGAGGGGGAACTTTCGACCGACGAGGGCCGGCGGCTGCTGGAGAACATCGCACGGCTAGCCCGGCCCACCATCATCCTGACCGGCGGCGAGCCGATGCTGCGGGACGACATTTACGATCTGGCCGCACACGCCCACGGCCTGGGCCTGCCCGTCGTGATGGCCCCCTGCGGCCAGATGGTCGACGAGGCGGCCGCCCGGCGGATGAAGCGGGCGGGTATCCGGTGCATCTCCATCAGCCTGGACGGCGCCTGCCCTGAGTCCCACGACGCCTTCCGCGGCGTCGAAGGCGCATTCGAGATGGCCTGCCGCGCCGCCGACGCCGCCCGCCGCGCCCGGTTACCATTCCAGATCAACACGACCGTCACGCGCGCCAGCCGCGACGAGTTGCCCGCCATCCGCGACCTGGCCGTCCGCCTGGGGGCCGAGGTCTTCAACCCGTTCCTGCTGGTGCCGACCGGCCGGGGGAAGGACCTGGCGGGGCAGGAACTCTCCGCCGCCGAGTACGAGCGGACCCTGGCGTGGCTGGCCGAGGCGGAACGCGACGGGCCCATCCGCATCCGCGTCACCTGTGCGCCGCACTACTCCCGCATCCGCGCCCAGCGGGCGGCGCGGGAGGCCGAGAAAGAAAAAGGTTCCGGGAGTCTTTTTGAGACGGGGAAGAAGACTGCTGGAACCTTTTTCGAGAAGCCCGCCCCGTTCAGCCGCGGCTGCATGGGCGGAAAGACGTTCGCCTTCATCTCGCACACCGGCAAGGTGCAGATTTGCGGTTTCCTCGACCTGGAGGCGGGCGACCTGCGCGCGGTGGCCCTCGACTTCGCCCGCATCTGGCACGAGAGCCCGCTCTTTCGGGCCGTCCGCGACGTCGACGCCTACGGCGGACGGTGCGGGGCGTGCGAGTACCGCCGCATCTGCGGCGGCTGCCGCGCTCGCGCCTACGCCTACACGGGCAACCTTCTGGCCGAGGAACCCTTCTGCGTGTACCAGCCCCGGAGCGGGTGATCGCCCGCAAGGCCGTGCGGCGGAGGCCGCGGCCCAGATTCGCGTTGACGCCGCGCTCCGGACCCACGACAATCCGCACGCCAAGGCATGCGCCGGCCAAGGCCGGTGGCTAACTGTGATCGCTGCCGTGGCTCGCGGCGTGCAGCCTGCGGCTTGAGGCTTTTCTCATGGAAATCCATCACCGCGCGTGTGACATCGAAGGCGTCTCGCTGCTGGCCCTGGACGGCGGCCTGGACCACTCCAACACGGACCGGTTCATCGACACGATGGACCGCCTGATCGAAGGGGGCACCCCGCGGGTCGTCCTGGACCTGGAGCGGCTGACGTACGTCTCCAGTTGGGGCCTGGCCGCCCTGGTGCGGGTACACCATCACTATAAGGCCCGCGGCGGCCGGATCGCCTTCGCGAACCTCCACAGCGCCGTGGCCGGCCTCCTTCGCGTCTCGCGCATGGACCGCTTCTTCGACCTGTACGACACCGTTGAGGCGGCCCTGGAGGCCGTTTCCGGCCCGTCCGGCAAGCCGGAAACCGATTGACGGACGGCCCCCCGCCACTGGCGCATGTGGACTTGCATGGTCCCCGTAAAGCCGTATAATTGATTGCCGTTTCATGCGCACGCACCCAGCGCAGGAGACCACCATGCGTACGGGCATCCTGGCGGCCGTCATCCTGGTTCTGGGAATGGGACCGGCCGTGGCGGCCGAACCCGAGGCCGGCGAGGCCATCCCCGCCACCGACGCCCAGTTCTTCGCGGAACTCGGCTATAAACCCGTCGCCACCGCCTCCGATACCGCCCGGGCCCTGGTCATCTTCGTCAGCCAGGGGAAGCGTCTCGGCGGCGATTTCGACGCCTGCCGGGCGTATCTGCGCGAGCGCGGCATCCTGCCCGACGGCTGGCTCAACGAGGCCGACCCCGATGACCCCACCACCAAAGGCAACCTGGCCCGGCTCATCTGCAAGGCCCTCGACCTCGAGGGCGGCCTGTGGATGCGGCTCCTGGGGCCTTTGCCCCGGCTGGCCCTGCACGAGTGCGCCTACCTGGACCTCATGCAGCGCGGCGCCACCTACCGCCACGTGATGGGCGGCGAACTCGTCGGCGTCATCGACCGGGCCGACCGCTTCCGCGCCAAGGGCACCCGGGCCGAGGTGCCCAAACTCGAAGGCGAACCCTCCGGCGCCAAGGAGGACACCCCATGACCCGCCTCCCCTGCGCGATTCTGGCGGCCGTCGGCCTCGCCCTGGGCGCAAGCGCCTGGGCCGCCCCGCCCGACCCCGCCGAACCCGAGACCGAGAAGCCCGCCGAGGCCAAACCCGCCGACGCAAAGTCCGCCGAGCCAGCCGACGCAAAGTCCGCCGAGGCGAAGCCCGACCGCCTGAGCGCCGTCGTCAAGGAGGTCAAGGGAACGGTCGAGACGCGACCCGCCGTCGGCAAGCCGTGGGCGGCCGTCAAGGTTGGCACGGTCCTGGCCGAGGGTGCCGACCTCCGGACCGGCTTCCGCGCCTCCTGCATCCTCGAAATGGTTAACAGCCTCGTCAAGATCGACCCCCTGACCGTGATCCGCATCGGCCAATTGACCCGGAAGGACGACAAGGTGCTGACCCGGCTCATCATGAAACACGGCAACGCCGAGGCCGTCGTCGAGAAGGAGCGGATGGAGAGCGATTTCCGGATTGTCACCCCGTCGGCCACGCTGTCGGTCCGCGGCACCAACGGCGCAAAGGCCGGCTTCTTCCTCGACAAGGGGGGGACGTTCGGCCTGGCCGGGCCCGGCCTGGTCGGTATCCAGGACCATTATCTCGGCAAACAGACCCTCTGCCAGCCGGGCCAGAACACGAACGACCAGATCGTGCCGCCCATCCGGATGCTTCAGAAGAACTTCCTACCGGTCATTCTGCCCTTGCAGGGCCTTGGCCCGCAAGAGCAGTTCGCCGCCGGGCGGTGGGGCACCTCGAACCCCATGCCGGGCGGACTGAAAGGCCCCCTCGGCCCGCCCAACCTCCTGAACAAGCAGTTGGGCCAGCAGCAAGACCCGTCCGACCCGTCCAACCCCAGCGATAACGGCGAAGACCGGGGCGATATCACCATGCCCCCCGGCTGCGGGTACTGAGTCGCGCTTGGTCGCGGTGGGGTCTCCGCCCCGCGGCGAGCGGGGCGTGAGCCCGTGAGGGCGGTGGCCACAGAGGCCCCTCGTGCCGCCACCCGCCGCGGACGCCCTGGAGACGGCCGGGCCGACCCGTCTCGCCACGCGACACGCAACTCCGGAATCCGCCGGTGGCCAAACCCGCCAGCGCCAAACCGAAACCCTTCCGCCGAGCCCGGCTGGCGGTCGCCTCGCTCATCGCCCTGGTCCTGGGTGCCCTGACCGCCGGTGTCATCCGCTTCACCGACACCGGCCAGACCCTGGACCTGATGGCGTCGGACTACCTGCGGTCGGCCAATCCGCTGCCCGATGCCCCCGAGGCCAACCCCGTCCTGACCGTCGAGATCGACGACAAGGCGGTCGCCCACCCCGAGGGCGGCCGATGGGCTCCCTGGCCGAGACCCAAACAGGCCGCCTTCCTCGACGCCCTGGCCTCGCTCGGCCCCCGGTTCATCGTCCTCGACATCGAGTACGCCGACGCCGAGGCCGAGTGCGTGGCCTACCGCCCGCGGGCCGACGGCTCCCGGGAGGCCTACATCGTCCGCGAGCCCGACGAGCGGTTCCGCAAGAGCCTCGCCCGGGCCGGCAACGTCGTCGTCCCGTTCAGCCTGTACCTGCACGGCCGGGCCGGCTCGACCGCCGAGGAGGCCAAGTGGGCGCCGGACTTCGGCCACGTCCTCCGGCACGCGCTGGAGCCGGCCCCGCCACCCGCCGTCCCGCTTCTGGACGCCGAGGGCCTGAACCCGATGATCCCGCCGGTGGCGGAGGTGGCGGCCGGCTCGGGCTTCACCAGTTTCCCCAAGAAGGACCCCGACCACGCCATCCGCCGGGTGCCGCTCCTGGCCCGGGTGGACGAGCACGTCTTCCCCCACTTGGCGCTGGAGATGGCCGGTCTGTGGCGGTTCGGCCCGGACTACCGCGTCCGGCTCGAGGCGGACCGGCTGGTCCTGACCTCCCCCGACGGCCGCCGCTCGGTCGGCGTGCCGGTGGGGCCGAAGGCCAGCCTCAACCTCCGATGGCCGACGGACATCGAGGCCGCCAAACGCAGCGGCATCTCGGCGGCGCCGGTGCTGGAGTTCGTCCAGGACCGCCGCGAGTTGGCGTGGCTCGACCGCCGGTGGCGGCTCATCATGGAGAACCTGGCCCCCCTCGTCCCGGACGCCGGCTGGGCCGACGCCCGCGCCGCGGTCGACGCCGCCCTGGACGCGGCGGAGATGACGGCCGTCGACGTGGCCCAGAACCCCGACGCCGCCCCGCCCTCGCTCGAGGCACTCCGCAAACGCCTGGACCAGGCGGAAGAACGCCTCGTCATAGCGGTGATGACCCTGGCCGCCCGGGCCGGCGAGGACGACGCCAACGCCCGCCAGGCCGCCCAGGCCGTGGAGCAGTACCAAGCGTTCATCGCCGCCTACCACGAGCACCGCGAGATCCGCGTCGCCAACGTCCGCACCTCCGCCCACGGCCTCCGGCCGCGCATCGCCGGCAAGGCCGTCATCGTGGGTCTGAGCGTGACGGCCGGCACCGACCTTCATAAGACCCCCATCAGCGACCTCCAGCCGGGGGTGGAGGTGTACCCGGCGGCGATGCGGACGGTCCTGTCGGGTGTGGCGTTTCGCCGGCTAGGGGTTTGGCCCGAGTGGGTCGTCGCGGTCCTGGCCGCCTGGCTCGTCGGCCTCCTGGCCGCCCGGCTGCCGACCGGCTGGGCCGTGGCCGCCGTCGTCTGGGTGGCCATCGGCGTCGGGGCGGGGGCGTACCTGGCGGCCAAGTCGGCGGCCCTGCTGCTGCCCGTGGCGGGGCCCATCCTGGCCCTCGTCGTCGCCTTCGCCGGCGTCAGCGCCTACCGCCAGTTGACCGAGGCCAGCAGCCGGCGCTGGATCACCCGCGTCTTTCAGCAGTACACCTCGCCGGCCCACGTGGAGGCGATCATCGGCAACCCCGAGGCCCTGCGGCTGGGCGGTGAGCGGCGGGAAATCACCGTCCTGTTCAGCGACATCGCCGGCTTCACACCCCTCTCGGAGCGGATGGACCCGGAGAAACTCGTCGCCCTCCTCCAGCATTACCTGGGGGCCATGACCGCTATCCTCCACGCCGAGCGGGCCACCCTGGACAAGTACGAGGGCGACGGCATCATGGCGTTCGTCGGGGCGCCCATCCAGGTTCCCGACCACGCCCTGCGGGCCGTCCGGGCGGCCCTCGCGATGCAGGAGACCCTGCCACGCATCAACGACGACCTCGTCCGCATGGGCCTTATGGACACCGAGGGCCGGCTGCAAATCCGCATCGGATGCTCGTCCGGACCGGCCAACGTCGGCAACTTCGGCTCCGAGACCCGCTTCGACTACACCGCCATGGGCGACACCGTGAACCTGGGCGGCCGGCTGGAGGAGGCCAACCGCTGGCTCGCCACGAAGACGCTCGTGCCCGTCAGCACGCGCGAGGCCTGCGGCGAGGCCGTCCTGTTCCGCGAGGTGGGCCTGGCGAGGATTCGCGGCAAGGCCGAACCCCTCCGCCTGTACGAGCCGCTCGCCCTGGAGCCGGCGCCGGACGGCCTCCGACAGGTGGCCGACGTCTTCGGCCGGGCCGTTAACGCCCTGGAACACGAAGACCTGGACGCGGCCGACGCCGCCCTGGCCGACCTCCTGGCCGCCGACCCCCACGACGCCCCCGCCCGGGTCCTGGAGCAGCGCATCCTGGCCGTCCGCGCAGGCCTCGCCCGACCCCGGGACCCCTGGAATCTGGCCCGGCCCAAGGAAGAGGCTCCTCCGCCCGATGGTCAATGATTTCTATTTTGCTCTTGACAACGCGGAGAAAAGAGGCCATATAGGAAATGTGGCGGCAGCGTAACCCATTTCCGGGCCCATAGGGGTGAAGTGCAGGCGCCTCACCCCACAGCCATTATCTGAAGCGCGCGTCGTTCAAAGAGCGCACCGGCAACGAGAAAGAAGGCGGCCGAAAGGCCGTCTTCCTAAGCGGCAGCGGCTTCCTACCCCTCGGTCGCTGCCGCGATTTTTCGCCGCCGATGAACACGACAACCGCTACCACCCCGATCCCCGGCCGTTCCGAAGGCTGGACCCGTTCCGGGGAGGCCGCGGAGACGCCACCGCGCCGAGCATGCCGGGCAGGCGCCCGGACCTCTCAGGATGGCGGCTCGATCGGGTCAGGCGGCGGGGCGGGGCGAATCTCAAGCGTCCACGGGCCGGTCCCGGCCGGCAACGCCTCCGCCCGGGCGTAGACCGCCCGAGCGTAGACCGGCCCGCCGGCCGCCTCCGCCGGTACCCAGTACACCATGGCGTGAACGTCGCGCAGGTCGGTCGTTACGACGCTTCCGGAGGGGCTGGCCAGCACGACCCGGCCCTCGTCCACCGTCCGGGGACCCGTGTAGACCCACCGGCCCTTGCCGAGCGGCTTGCCGTCGGAGCCGGCCGCCAGCAGGCGCTCGGCCGGTACGCGAACCGGCCGGCCGTTCGGGCCCTCCGCCACGAGCGTCAGACGCAGCGCCGGACCCCGAGGCGGACGGGCCGCGTCCGTCCCCACCGGTTCCGGGTGCCGGCCGCGGGCAAACGTCGCCTTCTCCATCGCCCGCGCCACCGCCCGGAACGGATGCCCCGTGACCAGGACGGCCGTGGCCTGGTGCCTCCCGGAGACCGTCAGGAGCCATTCGACCACGCCCTTCGCCCCGGTGGGCCGGACGGGGAGGCGGACGGTGCGGGTCCGGGCGTCGACGTGGATGGGCCGGTCGGCGGGCTTTGTGGCCTCGGCCCCCTTCCGGTCCGGCCTGGCCGGCTGCTTCCTTCCGGAGGTGCCCAGATCGTCGGTCTCAACCAGGATGGGCTTCAGATGCCGATCGGGGTCGGGCCGTCCATCGGCCTCACCCGCCCACGCCTGCGGCGCCAGCCACAGCAGCCCGCCGACGACGGCGAACACCGCCCGGGTGACGCCGCGGCTCAAGCCATCATCCTGTACCCGACCGGTGGGTGCCATCCACCATCCCCTTCCAGGACCGGCGCGGTGCCCCGCCGGGCAGCCCCGCCCGACTCCACTGTACGGCCCGGCGGCCGGCCGGGCAATACCATATCCCTCTCGGCCCCCCAGCGCGGTGGCCCTCCTGGGCCGCCGCCCGGAAATGTGGCGCGGCACGGAGGCGGCGCGCGGTTCCATTTAAGGCTACTGTGTCAACTTCGCCATCATCCACAAAGGCCGTGGCGCGGTGCCCCGTCGTGGGCAC
>CAYTJE010000139.1:0-8415 GCA_964437855.1 uncultured Anaerolineales bacterium
GCACCCGCCGCGCCAGAGAGCGCGTTATCGGCGCTGCGCGGCGGGTGCGGAGACCCGCCGCGCCGAACGCCTGAGGGGGACCGTCGTGTTCGGCCTGCCGCTGCTGTTCTACCTGGCCGCCTACGCCGTGATGCTCCGCAAAGCCTACGACGTGCGGTACCTGGAGCCGGTGACGCTTCCGGCCGGGCTCCTGCTGGCCGGGGCGCTGGCGGGGGTCCGTCCCTTCTCGCGGACCGACCGATGGCGGTGGCCGGCCCGCCTCGTCGCGGCCGCCCTGGCGGGCCTGTGCGCGGTGCAACTGGCCGCTGCGCCGGCCGTCGTCCACGCCCGTCGGCAGGTTCCCGACGAGACCCTGGCCGCCTACCGATGGATTCGCCGACACACCGACCCCCAGGCCCGCTTCCTGTACCTGGAAGAGAACCTGACGACGCTGACCGGTCGGCCCATCTTCTGGGCAGCGGTGTTTCCCCGGCTCTTCTTCACCAGCGAGGAGCCGACCCAGGCGGGGATCCTGCGCGTGGTCGGCATCGACTACATCGCCGTCCACCCGACGCGCCGAGGGCCGCCCGCCGTCCCCTCCCAGCCCGTCATGGCGTATCCGCGGGACTGGGTCGCCGCGCTGGACGGCCGGCCGTACCTGGAATTGGTTTACCCGCCCGACTACGACGGCAACCCGGAGGGCAGGTTCCTCATCTACCGGGTCCATCCCGAGCGGATGCCACCCGCGTGGCGGCGGGCGGGCCAGCCCGGACCCACCGCGCGCGAAAGGGCGTTCTTGGGGCTGCGCGGCGGGTACGTCCATACGGAGGCGTATGCCGAGACCCGCCGCGCAGGAGATGACCTTGCCGGAGGTGCCGGGCCCGGCCGCCCCTCGCGAGGCGCACCTCAGCCGGACCGACCCGAGCCCCCACCCGACGACGACCCTCGGGCGCGGAGCCGGTAAACGGTCAGCCCGCCCCGGTCCACCACGGAGCCATCGTCGATATACGGCAGTTCCGGCAGCCGCCGGACGTAACTCCGCGGGAAGCCGCCCGTGTGCTTCGTCTCCGTGTCGTCGTAGACACGATGATGCGGCACGGCGATGAACTCGACGCCGTAGTGATCCAGCAGTTTCCACTGCTTCTCGGGCGACCACCGGAAGAAGAACGCGCCCGGGTTGATGGCCGACCAGAGAATCGGCCGACCGCTGTAGGTGGTCACCGAGGCCTCCGGGCAGACCACGAAGCCGGGCGGGCGGCGGACCGGGAGCCGGCCCAGGTGCCGCATGGCCTCCATCGCCTCCGGGGCCACCTGCCGGCGGCCCGAGACGAACGCCACCACGCTGCCGGCCTGGGCCACGGCCAGCAGAATCACCAGGGCGGCCAGGAGCGGCTTCCGGCCCCGCCCCACCACCGCCGACACCGCCCACCCCGCCAGCAGCACCAGTATCGGGAACACCGGCATCAGGTACCGAACGTCGGGGAACCGGTTGACAATCATAATGACCGCCTGGGGCACGAGGAAGGCCCCGGCCACGGCCCACAGCGCCCGGGCGGGCCGACCCAGCCGGCGGACCACGACGAGCGAGAGCCCCGCGCCCCCCAACACCACCAGGCCCAGGTGCATGAGCACGTCCGCCGGGTTGAGGACGCTCGTCGCCCAGTAGAACATCTCCGGGCCCTCCTCGAGCAGCATCCGGCGGATGGCGTCGGGCACGTGGGGCTCGCCGCCCGACCGGGTCAGGTACACCACGCCGATGGTCCCCAGGTTCACCTGGCGCCACACGAGGTCCGGGACGACGAGGAGGGCGGCCCCGAGGCTGCCGAGAAGGGCCTTCAGCAGCCGCTTCGGCCAGGCCGGCTCGTCCAGGAGCAGACACCCCACCAGAAAGGCGGGGTAGGCCACGGCCACGGGGGGTCGGGTCAGAAACGCCGCCCCGAAGGCGAGGCCCGCCAGCCCCGCGCGCCGGCGAAGCAGGAGGACGACGCAGCCGGCCAACAGCGCCAGCATGGCCGCCTCTACGTAGAGGACGACGCCGAAAAAAAGGGTCACCGGCAGCGTGGCCGCCGCCAGGGCCGACCATCCGCCCGCCGACGGCCCGCCCAGATGCCGGCCCGCCGTCCACGCCAGCCCCACAAACAGCACCACCCACACGGCCTGATAGGCCTGGGCCACCCGGACGCTCGGCCCGGTGACCTGCCAGACGGCGGCCAACAGGCCGTGCCACAGCGGCCCGTCATAGTACGGGATCCCCGGCGGGACGGTGGGGCCGTAGTCGGGATCGTGCGTCAGGCGCCGGCCCTCGCGGGCGAAGTTTGCGGCCTTGCGGACGTGGTAGTTCTCGTCGCCCACCGACAGGTCCGTCAGGGCGCCGACGGCAAAGACGGCCGCCCCGACCAGCACGGCCGCCAGCCAGGCGCACGCCGCCGGGCGGGCGCGCAGCACCGCCCGGACCGGCCGCAGATGGCCGCGCTCACTCCTCCCCCGGGAGGCTTGCGCAGAGGCCTGAGGCATAGGGGCATCGGCTCCTTCACCCGATCCGGCGGGCGCGGACGGCCAGTTTGTCGGACCGCCGGCCGTAGGTATGGTCGAAATCCCAGTTGGTCACGGCATTCATCCAGACCTCCATCCGTTTCATCAGGGGGGCGTCTTCGGAGAAGCCCAGCAGCCGCAAGCCAATCGTGCCGGACTTGTAGAGGAGGAACCCGATCTGGTTGGCCACCAGCCCCCCGTAGTAGACCCGCTCGATGTGGAACAGACCCTCGAAAAGCCTCTCCAGATCCTGGACGCTGTAATGGCGATGGTGCCTGAGATGGTAATCGCTGACGTGGCGAAACAGGCCCAGCCGTTTGCCCACCTTCAACGCCGGGGTAAAGACCAGGTTGTCCATGTCGAGCGGTTCGGCCAGGCCCTTGTTGGGCACGCTGAGGATAATGCGGCCGTCGGGGCGCAGGACGCGGTGCACCTCTTCCAGGAACCGGCGCTCGCGCTCCACGTGTTCGAGCACTTCGATGAAGGTAACCACGTCCATGGATTGGCCCTGGAGCGGCAGGGCCTCGCCCGAGGCGCAGACGTAGCCGTGTTCGGGGAACCGCCGGTGGGCCTCCCGGAGTTTCTCGAGGTCGAACTCCACGCCGCAGGCCAGCCGGGCTTTTCTCCCCAACCGGTTCAGCATGTAACTGTAGGCGCAGCCGACGTCCAGGACCCTCTCGACACCCTCCGGCATCCAGCGGTCGAACAGCCGGGCCTTGCCGCTCAGCGTCGGATTGTCGGGTTCGATGTGGGGCATGTATCGTGACGGACCCTGGACCGCGACCGGCAGAGTATACGGGTCCGCCCCGGCGGGTGCAACCGGCGCCGCCCGCCGCGGCGCTCGGCCGCGGCGCGGGGCCGGCCGGGGCGGCCCTTTCGCTTGACTTGACCCGGTGGCGGGCCTATTCTTCGGGCAGCCCGCAAGACCGCCCTCATGCCGCGCGCAGGGAACGTTCACGATGTCTCAAGTCGATGTCCTGCTGATGGTGCCGCCGGGGATTCGGAGCAACACCCCGCCGCTGGGCCCCCTGTACCTGGGGGCCCAACTGGAGCGGGACGGGGTCCGGGTCGCGGTGGTGGACGCCGGCATGGAACGGCTGGACGTGGACGGGGCGTTGCGGCGGATCGAGGGGATCGCCCCGCCGATCGTGGGCCTGTCGGCCACGACGCCGGAGATCCAGGCGGCGGAGGATTTCGCCGCCCTCATCAAGGCGGCCCGGCCGCAGACCGCCGTGGCCCTGGGCGGCCCGCACCCGACGCTCGACCCCGCGGGCGTGCTCGCTCAGCCGCAGGTCGATTACGTTTTCCGCGGCGAGGCCGAGTTCAGTTTCAGCGAGTTCTGCCGGGCGTACCTGGGGGGCCGGCGAGACGGCTTCGCCGTCGACGGCCTGAGTTACAAGGCAGACGGCGAGCAGGTCCATCGGCCCGACCGCGCGCTGATGGCCGACCTGGACGACGGTCCCATGCCGGCCCGGCACCTGCTGCCGATGTCGCTCTACCGCAACTACGGTCGGGTGTACAAACGTAAGCCCGTGCACGTGATGATCACCAGCCGCGGGTGCCCGTTCCGGTGCATCTTCTGCGCGCACGAGATCTTCGGCAAACGGTACCGGTTCAACTCCTCGGACCGGATGATCGAAGAGGCCAAGGTCCTGATGCGCGACTACGGGGCCCGCGAGATCCTGTTCCGCGAAGACAACCTGACGGCCAACAAACAGCGGGTCTACGAGTTCTGCGAGCGAATACACGCCGAGAACCTGGACCTGACGTGGATGGCCCTCTCGCACGTCAACTCGGTCGACGCCGACCTCGCCAGGGCCATGCGCGAGGCCGGATGCTGGCACCTGGGGCTGGGGGTCGAGAGCGGCAGCCCCGACATCCAGCAGGTCCTCAGGAAGAACCTGGACCTGGACCGCGCCCGCCAGGCGTTCGAGGTCGTGCAGAACGCCGGCATCCGCACGCTCGCCTTCTTCATGATCGGCAACTACTGCGACACCGCCGACACGATCCGCCAGACCATCGACTACGCCTGCGCCCTGAACACCGACTTCGCCATCTTCACCATCACCACGCCGTTTCCCGGCACGGAACTGTTCGAGAAGGCGGTCGAGGAGGGGCTCATCACGAACTTCGACCCGTCGCAACTCTGCAACAACCCGGCCATGTTCAAGCAGAAGCACCCCGTGCTGCGGACGCCGAGCCTGAGCCAGCGGGCCCTGGAACGCTGGCAGAAGAAGGCGGTCCTGCGGTTCTACCTTCGGCCGAGGCAACTCGTTCGGATCCTGAGCGACCGGGCCCTGGCCCGGGCCCTGCTGCATATCCAGCCCAAAGACTACTCGAACAACCAGGCCCTCCTGACCGACCTGCGCCGCCGGGCCGACGCCCTGGCCTCGTCCGAGGCCGACCGGCGCGCCCGGCCGGCCGGCGCCTGAACCCTTTTCGAGAGAGCCCAGCGGGTGATCGTCGACCAGTATAACGTCCACGACCTCGTCTCGATGCGGGTCCGCCGGCGGCGCCGGACCTGGGCCGACGGTTTCCTCGATTCCACGTTCGCCCACTATCGGGTGGAGCCCACCGACGAGGAGGTGGACGTGGACGTGACGGTCGGGCCGTTCGAGCCGGACCTGGCCGGCACCCTGTCGGTGGACGGCCGATGGTGGGTGGCCCCCGGCCGGGTGGTCTACGATTCCCGCCTGAAGGTGGGCCGGTGGCGGACCGAGGTCGAGGGGCTCGACGGCGACCGGCTCCGGGTCCGCATCGCCTCGAACACGCCCGCCCGGATGGTGTTTCCCGGCGAGACGATTTACTCGCTCCTGCGGCTGAGCCTGGCCCGCCGGGGGCATCTGCTGCTGCACGGCCCGGCGGTGACCGCCGGCGGCCGGGCGCTGCTGCTCCCGGCCCGGGGTGGCACCGGCAAGACGATTACGGCGGTCAACTTCGCCCGCCGCGGGTGGGGGTTCATGGGTGACGATTCCACCATCCTCACGGACCGCGGCGTCCGCAGTTTCATCGTGCCGTTCAACCTGCGGTTCACCTACGACGTACAGCGGCTGCTGGGCATCCGGTTCGGCCGGCGGAAGCGGACGGAGATTGTCCTGAAGCGGTGCCTGTCGGCGGCGACGCTCGGGCAGATCAACCTCTTCTCGCGGATCGACCCGGCGGACGTCTTCGGCGAGCAGATCGTCGACACCGCCCCGCTCGCCGCGGTCTACCTGCTGGTGCAGGGGGCGGAAACCCGCGTGTCCGATCCCCAGCCCGTCGAGCCGTTCGCCGAGTCCATCCTCATCAACACCCTGTTCGAGGCCGACGAACTGCGGGCGATGCTGCTGGCCTATCGCTACGGCAACCCGGGCAGCCCGCTGGCCACACTGTGGGACGAGGCCCGCGAGGCGCTGCGGCACCGCCTGGCCGGCTGCCTCTGCCGCCGCGTCGTCGTCCCCCCCCGCTACGGGCCGGACGTCTTCAACACCATCCGCTCCCGGGCCGAGGCCGACCTGGCCGGGGAGGCGGCGCCGTGAACGCCCTCTACGACCTCCACGGGCTGGCCGTCCGCGTCCAAGGCCTCTGCCGCGCCGCCGTCCCGGACATCAACACCAAACTGCACGAGTTCGAGGTGGCCGACGACGCCCGGCAGGCGGATATCGAGGTGCACATCGGCCCGTTCGAGCCGCAGCGCGACGGCTGCCTGGTTCTGGACCGCCGGTACTGGGTCCGGCCGGGGTACCTGTACGTGGAGGAGTCGGACAAGGGGCTGTCGTGGCGGGCCCAGATCGAGGGGCTGGACCAGCCGGCCGGCCGGCCGCTGCGGGTCCGCTTCGCCCACGGCAAGGCGAACCGCCGGCGGCTGCCGTGGCGGCTGTTTCCGGACCTGGTCATGCACCTGTACGTCCTCTGGCCGGTGCTGGAATGCGAGTTGGCGGCCCGGGGGCTGTGGCTGGTGCACGCCGGGGCGGTGGAGCGCGACGGCCGGGCCGTCCTCATCGCCGGCCGCGGCGGGGTGAACAAGACCGCCCTCGTGGCCGAGTTGTGCCGGCGCGGCTGGCGGCCGATGAGCGACGACTTTGTGCTCTTGCGGCAGGACGGGGCGCGCGGTACGGTGGCCCTGGCGATGCCGACGAGCCCGCGGTGGTTCCAGTTTCACCTCCGGCACAAGGAGGACGAGGCCCTGTCGGCGTGGGACAAACTGCGGCTCCTGGGCTACCTGTACCACTGCCAAGAGGTGGACATCGCGTTCGTCCCGGAGGCCTCGCTCGGGGCGGTGGCGCTGGTGCAGGCCGTGGAGGGGCAGACGGCGCCGGAGGCGTCGCCGATGGCGCCCGCCCCGGCCGCCGAGGCGCTGGAACTGAACTGCCGCATGGAGCGGACGGCTTACATCGGCCACGGCTTCCGCATCGGCCGGTTCCTGGAAGCGTACCGTTACGTCGTGCCGGAATCGACCTACGGCCACGCATGGGACCAGGGGCTGGGCCCGGCGCTGCGCGACCTGGTTGCCCCGGCGCCGGCGTATCGCATTGCCGTCCCGACGCGTTACGACCCACACCTGGCCGACGTGGTCGAGTCGCTGTAGGGGATCACCGGAATCATGGCGTTCGTCCTGCTGATCAATCCGCCCTACACCCGCTACGGCGGTCCCGCCCACGTCCAGGTGGACGAACCGCTCGGTCTGATGGCGTTGGCGGCCTATGTGCGCGAGCGGGGCCACGAGGTCCGCATCCTCGACGCCCTGCGGGCCGAGTACGTCGATTGCGGCGACGGGTTCTTCAAGGCCGGCATGAGCGATGCCGAGTTGCGGTCGGCGCTGGAGGGGGTGCCCCGACCCGAGGTCGTGGGGCTGACCAGCATGTTCACGATGCACGCCCGGGGCGTACACGACGCAGCAGCCGTGGTCAAGGGCGTCTGGCCCGACGTGCCGGTGGTGGTGGGCGGCAGCCACGCCTCCGCCCTCACCGACTGGGTGCTCGAAGACCCGAACATCGACCTGGTGGTGGTCGGCGAGGGCGAGGCGACCTTGGAGGAGATCGCGGACCGTCGGCTCCGCGGGCGACCGCTTGACGACGTGGCGGGCACCGCCGTCCGGCGGGACGGCAGGGTGGTGCGGAACCCGCCCCGGCCGTTCCTCCCGGACCTGGACGCCCTGCCGCCGCTCGCCCGCGACCTGGTCGACATGCCGCACTACCTGGCCGAGGAGTACCGGAACCGCGTGGCGATGGCCCCGCCCCGAGCCAACGTCGTCACGAGCCGGGGCTGCCCGTGCCGGTGCGTCTTCTGCTCGATCCACTCGATTTGGCGCAACGGCTACCGGGCGCGCAGCGCCGAGAGCGTGGTCGACGAGTTGGAGAGGCTCGTCAAGACGTACGGCGTGCGGGAAGTGGCCTTCCAGGACGACAACCTGACGCTGAACCCGAAACGGATGCTCGCCATCTGCGACGAGATCCGCCAACGCCGGCTCAACCTGCACTGGTGCACGCCGAACGGCGTGGCCATCTGGACGCTCGGAGACGAACTCATCAAAAAGATGGCCGCCAGCGGCTGTTACAAGGTGACCTTCGGCATCGAGACCGGCTGCCCCGAAACGCAGCGATTCATCGGCAAGACGCAGGTTAAACTGGATCGGGCCAATGAGATCGTCCGGGCGTGCAACCGGGCCGGCATGTGGACCCATTCGTCGTTCATCATCGGGTTTCCGTTCGAGACGCCCGACCAGGTGGAACAGACCATCCGCTACGCGGTGGACAGCGACCTGGACTTTGCGGCGTTCTTCGTGGCCACGCCCTTCCCCGGCACGCCGATGTTCGACATCTACCGCGCCCACGGCCTGCTGCCGGACCTGGGGAAACACCTGCGACTCCAGTTCCAGGGCCACCAGAGCGAGGCCATGTGCGACACCGAGCACTTCACCCGCGA
>CAYTJE010000140.1:0-8328 GCA_964437855.1 uncultured Anaerolineales bacterium
GGCGGGCCGGAGGAAGACGCCGGCGGGCCGGAGGAAGACGCCGGCGGGCCGGAGGCCGGCGAGGAGGAGCCGCCCGGCCAGGGCCACATCTTCGGCGAAGGGATTCTCTGATCCCTGGCGCCGAAAACGGGCTGGACACCGCCCCCTGCGGGGCGTATAGTTCTGTGTTCGCCACCCGATTACGTTCATGAACGGGCGGCTTGCTGGTCGGCGGCGGTCGGCGGAGACCGCTGCCGGGATGCGGCGCCACGCCGGCGCCGCGGACGCCGAGGCGGGGCCAGGCCCCGTCTCACGATGGACCCGGGCGATGCGCCCCACCGGTCATCGTCCTCAGTGGAAGGAGCCGTCCCATGTCTGCGCGCAGCGGTGCGCACGTTCTCCTCGAAGCGCTCAAGGCCGAGGGCGTCCAGACCATTTTCGGCATCCCCGGCGGGGCCGTCATCCCCATTATGGACGTCCTCTACGACGAGACGGACCTGACGTTTGTGCTGATGCGGCACGAGCAGGGGGCCGGCCACGCCGCCGACGGCTACGCCCGCGCCACCGGCCGGGTGGGCGTGTGCATGGCGACCTCCGGTCCCGGGGCGACGAACCTCGTGACGGCCCTGGCCACCGCCAACTTCGACTCGGTGCCCCTGGTGGCGATCACCGGCCAGGTCAAGACGCACCTGATCGGCAACGACGCGTTCCAGGAGGCGGACATCACGGGCATCGCCCGCCCCTGCACCAAGCACACGTACCTGGTCAGGGACGTGGAGCGGTTGGGCGAGACGCTGCGGGCGGCGTTTCACATTGCCCGGACCGGCCGACCGGGGCCCGTGGTCGTCGACGTCCCGTCCGACGTCTCGGTCGCCAAGACCGACGCGCCCCTGCCGGACCGCGTGGACCTGCCCGGCTACAAGCCCGTGGTCCGGGGGAACCGCCGGCAGGTCAAGCGGGCGGCCCAGGCGATCAACGAGGCCCGGCGGCCGGTGCTGTACGTGGGCGGCGGCGTGATTATCGCGGAAGCCTCGGAGCTGCTTCGGCAGTTGGCGACCCGGGCCAACATCCCCGTCACCACCACGCTGATGGCCCTGGGCGCGTTCCCGGAGGACCATCCGCTGTCGCTGAAGATGCTGGGGATGCACGGCACGGCGTACGCCAACTACGCGGTCCAGGAGTGCGACCTCCTGATTGCCCTCGGCGCACGGTTCGACGACCGCATCACGGGCGACGTGACGACGTTCGCCCCTCATGCGACCATTCTGCATATTGACATCGACCCCACCTCTATCTCGAAGAACATCCGCGTCGACATCCCGGTCGTCGGCGACGCCGCCGACATTCTCGAGGGCCTGCTCGAGCGGGTCGAGGCGCGCGGCCGCTCGGCCTGGCTCCAGCAGGTTGACGCCTGGAAGGCGAACCACCCGCTGACCTACGAGGAGGACGGCCTGAGGCCGCAGTTCGTGGTCCAGCAGATCTGCGAGGCGTCGGGCGGCCGGGCCATCGTCTCGACCGAGGTCGGACAGAACCAGATGTGGGCCGCCCAGTGGTTCACCCACCGGTACCCGCGGCACTTCATCACCTCGGGCGGCCTGGGGACGATGGGGTACGGGTTTCCGGCGGCCATCGGGGCCCAGGCCGGGATGCCCGACGCCATCGTCGTGGACGTGGCCGGCGACGGGTCCATCCAGATGAATATCCAGGAACTCGCCCCGGCCGTCCACAACCGCATCCCCGTCAAGGTCTGCATCCTGAACAACGGGTACCTGGGGATGGTCCGCCAGTGGCAGGAACTGTTCTACAAGAAACGATATTCATCCACGGAACTGACCGGCAACCCGGATTTCGTCCGCGTGGCCGAGGCCTACGGCGCCAAGGGGAGGCGGGTTACCACGAAGGACCAGGTCCGGCCGGCCCTGGACGAGGCCTTCGCCGACCGCGACGTGTGGGTCCTGGACTTCCGCATCCAGCCGGAGGAAAACGTCTTCCCCATGGTCCCCGCCGGCGAGGCCATCGACCGCATGATCGGCGGCATGGCGTAATAACAGGTGACGAAGTGACGGAGTGACAGAGTAACGAAGGCACGGGGGAGGGCGCCGACGTTGCGGCAGATGCTTCGCGCTCGTGGGGACGGGCTGAGAGGGCGAAGGTGTCCGTGACCGCCTTCGTTACTGCGTCACTCGCGTTTCTCCTTGTACCCCCCGCACGGGGCGGGATAGAATCGAACTCTCAGAAGAAGCGAGGTCGCCGTCATGCGACACGTCATCAGCACCATCGTGGAGAACAAGCCGGGCGTCCTGGCCCACATCGCGGGCCTGTTTGCCGGACGCGGCTTCAACATCGACAGCCTGGCCGTCGGCGAGACCGAGGACCCCACCCGCAGCCGCATGACCGTCGTGGCCCGCGGCGACGACGCGGTCCTGGAGCAGGTCCGCAAACAACTCGGCAAGATCGTCGACGTCATCAAGGTCCTGGATTACTCGGGCGAGAAGATCGTCGAACGCGACCTGATGCTGATCAAGGTGTCGGTCCGGCCGGAGAAGCGCGGCGAGGTGTTCGAGATCGTCGAGGTGTTCCGCGGCAAGGTGGTGGATATCGGCCCGAAGCACCTGACGCTCGAGGTCTCCGGGCCGGAGGAGAAGATCGAGGCGTTCATCGACCTCCTGAAGCCGTACGGCATCAAGGAGGTGGTTCGCACGGGCCGGATCGCCCTGGCGCGGGGGGGATGACCCCGGCCTCACCGAGCCTGCCGCGGGAGCGGCGGGGTATCTTCATCCCCCGTGGCACGTGCCATGCGGATGGGGATGACCGGCCGCTTCCCCCGCCGGCTCGAACGCCGGTTGCCGCCGGCTCGAACGTGAGAGCGACGCACGCGACAATCCAAGGAGACCGCGATGGCCAAAGTCTACCACGATGACGACATTGACATGCAGCCGATCCTTGCCAAGACGGTCGGCGTCGTCGGCTACGGGAGCCAGGGCCACGCCCACGCCCAGAACCTCCGCGACTCCGGCGTCGAGGTCCTCGTGGCCGACGTCGAGGGCACGGACAACTATCGCCTGGCCGTCGAGCACGGGTTCCAGCCCGTGACGGCCGCCGAGGTTACCCGGCAGGCCGACCTCATCCAGGTCCTGATCCCGGACGAGATCCAGCGGACCGTCTACGAGAAGGAGATCGGCCCGGCGCTGAGCGCCGGCAAGACGCTGGGCTTCAGCCACGGCTTCAACATCCATTACGAGCAGATCGTGCCGCCCGAGAACGTGGACGTCGTCATGGTGGCGCCGAAGGGCCCCGGCCACACGGTCCGCGGCGAGTTCGTTGACGGGGAGGGCGTCCCCTGCCTTTTTGCCGTCGAGCAGGACGCCTCCGGCACGGCCCGCGAGGTGGCCATGGCCTACGCCAAGGCCATCGGCGGCGCCCGGGCCGGTATCCTCGAGACCACCTTTGCCGAGGAGACCGAGACCGACCTCTTCGGCGAGCAGGTGGTGTTGTGCGGCGGGGTCTCCAGCCTCATCAAGGCCGGCTTCGAGACGCTGGTGGAGGCCGGCTACCAGCCCGAACTCGCCTACTTCGAGGTCCTGCACGAACTGAACCTCATCGTCCGCCTGCTCATCGAGGGGGGCCTCTCGTACATGTGGTATTCGGTCTCGAACACCGCCGAGTACGGCGGGCTGACCCGCGGCGACGTGCTCATCGACGAGGCGGTCCGCCAACGCATGAAAAAGATTCTCGCCGACATCCAGGACGGCACCTTCGCCAAGGAGTGGGTCGAGGAGTGGGCCTCCGGGGGTGAGACGTTCAAACGGCTCGAGGCCGCCGAACGGGCGCACCCGGTCGAGACCGTCGGCAAAGACATCCGGCGAATGATGCCCTTTATTGACGAGAAAGAGATCGGCTGACGCGGCGGGGCAACCGGACACCGACCGCGAGCCGGCAAACGCCCCGGCCCGGCGGGCCGGGGGAATCCAAGGGAGGGATATCATGGCCCAGCAAGAGCAGGTTCAGACTCCGGATCAGTGGGCCGCCTGCGTCGGGGCGGCCGCCTGTGCCGCGTGGACGGCGCTGCTGGCGGGGTTCGTGCTCATGGTCCTGATCGGCGGCCTGTACCTTTTGATCGTCCATACGCAGATGAGCAGTATCGTCGGCGCCGTGTGGGGCGTGGGGCCGAAAGCCGTGACCTATATCATGATCGTCTTCACCGGTTTGCTCAAACTCTTCCTGTTCATTTGGCTGCTGATTTGCGTGTTCCTGACCGTTTGGGCGCACCGGCTGCGGCCGTCCGACGCGTAGCGCGTTTCGCGGTTGGGTGTATAGATCCGCCTAGGGCTCCTTTGTCAACTCTTGCCAACCGACAACGACTCTAGCGCGGTGGGCCGTCTTGCCCACCGCGCGGTGCCCACGACGGGGCACCGCGCCACGGCCTTTGTGGATGATGGCGAAGTTGACAAAGTAGCCCTAGCCCTACAACGCTAACTTGTGCGCGGCGGGTCTCCGTACCCACCGCGCTCGAACGTGTTGCGGCGCGGCGGCCTTCCCAGGCCGCCGCGACTCTCGGCATTCGTTCGGGTGTGAAATGGGCCTGCCCCGGCGGGAACGGCCTGAACGGTGCACCGGCAGTGGGCCGGTGCGCGGAAGGGTGTGCCCGTCCTCAGGTCTTCTCGCTCTGAAGGCGCGCGAGCGCCTCCGCCACGTTCTCGGCGAACTCGAAGAGGGTGTCGATGCCGGTGGCCAGGAACACGCTCCAGACCGTATCGGTCGGCGAGCACAGCACGAGCCGGCGCCCCGACTCGCTGGTCCGTTTCCTGAGCCGGAGCAGCCTGGAGATGCCGCTCGATGTCAGCAGTCCGAGGTCCGAGAAGTCGAGCACGACGTCGCGCGGGGTGTCGTCGAGCCGGGCGCCCACCTCGGCCATGTCGTCCGAGAGGACCGGATCGTCGCTGAGGCGGACGACCAGCGTGTCGTCGTCCCATTTCTGAACGGCCATTCTCTGTCCCTTCCGCTGTTTACCGGCAGCGCAGGATGAGGGCGTCGCCGATGCCCCGGGCCTGCCGGGCGTCTGCCACGTCGTCGAGGAATCGCCATGCGTCCCGCCCGTAGCCGGCCGTCGGCCGCAGGCCCGGCACCAGCCCTCGAAAATACGCGTTCAACTGGCGCATGTGGAGTTCGCGGACGTACTTGGCGGCCATCGAGGCGAGGGCCGTTGCCAGGCTCAGCCGTTCGCACCGGTTCGCGATCGTGAAGCGCATCTCGGCCACCCGCTTGGGGGTGCTGCTGTGTAGAAGGCTGTAGATACTCATGCCGGCGGATTCGTCGAGGGCACCCACCCGCTCCATCGGAAACGCCTGGGCCAACAGGCCGGCGTAGTACCGCCGCCCGCCGTGCCGGTCCATGGTCATGTGGACCGTTTCCCCCGGCCACCGGCGGCCGGCGGCGGCGAGGAGGTCGGCCGCCAGCGCGAACAGGGCCCGTGCCTTGTTGCCGGTGGCGTCGACCAGGCGGTTGAACCGGGCCGCCGGCGCGGCGTTGACCCAGAGGCATTCGCATCGGCCGCCGAGCCGCGACAGGCCGCGGGCCAGGTGGTCGGCGGCCGTCTCGATTTCCCCGCTGCACTCCTCGGCAGGCAGGGCGAGTGTCACCGGCCGGTGCCACGGGGGGCCTGCCTCCGGCGCCGTCCCGGGGCCCGCCGGCTCGACGCGGGTCGCCCGCAGCAGGTCCGAGAGGGTCCGCGGCCGCCTGCCGCAGGCGGCCAGGAATCCCAGGGTGGCCCGCTCCAGCGGGGCCGGGCCGCACGCCGTGTACGCCTGCTTCGAGTCGCAGATGACGACCCGCGAACTCGTGCCGCGCGGACGCTTCCGCACGTGCCCCCGCAGACCGCCCCACAGGTTCGGGTCGGGCGGGTCGTCTCCGGGGAGGCGAACGGCGGCCGCCGCCACGACCAGCGGCCCCAGGTGGGGGCCGTAGCCGGCCTCGTCGATGCCGACAAGGATCGCCATAGCAGCCCGTTCCCCCAGGTTCAGGCGTTCCCCGGTGCGACGAAAGCGATTGTAGGCGCCCGTGAGGTTGGGCACAAGGCAATCGTGCCCGTGCGCGGCCCGTACGGGCCGCGCAAGCCGTTCCAGTCGCGATGGGGACGGAGGCCCACCGCGCTCAGTCGGGCGAGCAGGAATCGCCCCGCACCGGCAAGTACCCGCGAACTGGCGTTTGCGGCTCGGCGCGATTTTCATTCGACAGGCCGCCGCGGCGCGGAGAGAATCGCGGTGGACACCCGCGGAGGGCACGCGCCATGGACGACCTGCTCGGCCGGTTGACGAGTTTCGGCGGCCTGCTGGTGATGCTGGGCATCGCGCTGGCCCTGAGCCGCGACCGCCGCCACATCAGCCTCCGGGTCGTCCTGACGGGCCTCGGTCTGCAACTCGTGCTGGCGGCGGTGGTGTTCCTGACGGGCATCGGCCAGGCGCTTTTTGCGGGGGCCGAGAGCGCTTTCGGTTTCCTCATGGAGGCCAGCAACGCCGGGGCCCGGTTCCTCTTCGGCGGCCTCGTGACCGACACCGTCGAGCAGGGCGGCGAGACGGTGCGGCTGGGCCTGGGGGCGACGGTGGCGTTCCAGGTCCTGCCGCTCGTCATTTTCTTCTCCGCCCTGGCGGGGGTGTTGTACCACCTGGGCATCACGCAACTGGTGGTGCGGGCGCTGGCGCGCGTGATGCAGAAGGCGATGGGCACCTCCGGGGCCGAGAGCCTGGGGTGCGCGCTGCTGGTCTTCTTCGGCATCGAGTCGACCACCGCCATTGCCGAGTACATCCGCCGGATGACCCGGTCCGAGGTATTTACATTGATGACGGCGTTCATGGCGACGATCGCCGGCACGGTGATGGGGGCGTACGTCGAGTTCGGCGCGGCCCCCGGTCACCTTCTGACGGCGAGCCTGATGAGCGCGCCGGCGGCGATCGTCCTGGCGAAGATCCTGGTGCCCGAGACCGAGGAGCCGGCCACGCGCGGCCGGGTGCGGTTCGCCCCGCCCAGGGAGTCGGTCAACGTGATCGACGCGGCCGCCCGCGGCGCCTGGCAGGGCCTGAGGCTGGCGGTGACCATTGGGGCGGCGCTCATCGCGTTCGTCGGCCTGGTGCACCTGGTGAACATGGTGCTGGAGGCGGCCTCGGGCATCTGGCTGGCCGAGCCGCTGACCCTGGAGCGCGTCATGGGCTGGGTCTTCAGCCCGTTCGCCCTGGTGATGGGTGTGCCGTGGGAGGACGCCCACGAGGTGGGCCAGTTGCTCGGCACGAAGACCATCCTGAACGAGTTTCTCGCCTACCAGGCGCTTCAGCCGCTGGCCGAGGGTGCCCGTATCGGCGAGCGGGCCGTCACCATCGCCACCTACGCCCTGTGCGGGTTCGCGAACTTCGGGTCCGTCGCCATCCTGGTGGGCGGCCTGGGGATGCTCGACCCGGACCGCAAAAGCCTGTACGCCCGCTACGGCCTGTGGGCGCTGGTGGCCGGCACCCTCGCCGCCTTCATGACGGCGTGCTACGCGGGGATGCTGGCTTGAGCGGCGGGCCGTTGGCCCGGAGCGAGGGCGTGCGGTATAATCCTGGCTGGCCCGTGCGGGAGTGGCGGAACCGGCAGACGCGCAAGGTTTAGGTCCTTGTGCCCCGTTGGGGCTTGGGGGTTCGAATCCCCCCTCCCGCACCAAACCAGCGGCAATGTCTAATGCCCAATGCTCAATGCCCAACCGGTCCCTGCGCACAGCCGCAGCGGGTTGGACGTTTGCGCGGTCTGGCGCGCGGCCTACGTCCGTAACTGCCCGTTGCCGGTGACGACCCACTTGTAGGTGGTCAGGTCTCGGCAGCCCATGGGTCCGCGGGCGTGGAGTTTGTCGGTCGAGATGCCCACTTCGGCCCCCAGGCCGTACTCCCCGCCGTCGCTGAACCGCGTGGTGGTGTTGACCATGACGGAGGAGGAGTCCACGCCCTGGACGAACCGCGCGATCCGCCGCACGTCCTCGCTGACGATCGCGTCCGTGTGGCGGGAGCCGTAGGTTTCGATGTGCTCGACGGCCGCGTCCACGCCGTCCACGACGCGGACGGCCAGGACCAGGTCGAGATACTCGGCGGACCAGTCGTCCTCGGTGGCGGGGTCGGCGTCGGGCCAGATGCGTCGTGTCCGCTCGCAGCCTCGCAGGCGGACTCCGGCCTCGGTCAGCCGCCGGCAGATGCGCGGCAGGAACCGTGCCGCCACGTGCTGGTGCACCAGAAGCGTTTCCATGGCGTTGCAGACGCCCGGCCGCTGGACCTTGGCGTTGAAGCAGACGGCCTCGGCCATGTCGAGGTCGGCCAGGTCGTCGACGAACAC
>CAYTJE010000141.1:0-8324 GCA_964437855.1 uncultured Anaerolineales bacterium
TGTCGGCCTCGTAATCGACGATGAGGTTGTTGTCGGTCAGGTCGAGGGCGGCGCCGGCGGCGGTATCGACGGTCAGGCCGTCTGTGCCGAGCGTTCCGCCGCCCGTCATCCGCACGGCGCCGTCCTGGAGGTCGAGGCCGGCCAGGTTCTCGGCGCCGGCCAGTTCCAGGGTGCCCGGCCCGTCCTTCGCCAGGGCGAAGCCGCCGCCGTCGAGGCCGCCGGCCAGGGCCAGCGTGTTGGCGTCGGCAACGGTGCAGGCCAGGGCGCAGCCCATCGTTAGGGGGACGGCGACGGTGTTCGTGCCGGCCCCGGCGCTCTGGATGCCGCCGAAGTAGACGGTCAAGGTGCCGGTGCCGTTGAGGGTCCAGGATGCGGAGCGGAGGTCGAGGCGTCCGACGGCCGCGTCCGCGCCAAGGACGGGCTGGTACACGGTGCCCTCGTCGAAGACGGCGGTGTGGCTCACGCCCGGCGCCAGGCTTGTGGACCAGTTGTCGGTGAGGTGCCAGGGGTGGCTCGGGCCCTGCCAGATGTTCTCTCGGGCGGTGGTCTCCCAGCCGATGTCGTCGAGGCCGGCGAAATCGAGGTCCGTAAACAGTTCGCGCCCTCCCCAGGAGGCGTACGGTGCCATGCACGCCGTCTGGGGCTCGCCGTCCACCTCGCTCATGGTGCCGTCGGCCCAATGCGCGAGGTCGTAATGGAGGGGCACGGAACCGCCGTACTCGGCCGTGGCGGCCTCCCCCAAAAAGTAGTCACTCCACATATCGATATTGCAATCCCAGGAGTCGGCGGTGCCGACGCCAAAAACGTGTCCGAGTTCGTGGATGGCGGTGGAGAGGAAATCGAAGTGATCGGTGTCGAGCCCGCCGCCGTCGATGCCGACGTACCAGGGCATGTCGGCGGAGTCGTTGAACGCGATGGACCCGCCCCAGGGGCCGAAGTCGGTCGGCGAGGTTTCAAGGGCACCCGGCTCGCCGCGTGATTCCACGGTGTCCTTCCAATCCGGAGGGCCGCGAAGGCGGTCGTACCATCCGGGGCCGGCCTCCCCGAGCACGCCTTCTCCCAGATTTCGGGCGCCGACGAAGACGATGAGCGTATCGGCCGGGACTTCCAGATTCTCGATCACTCCGATCTCGTCGGCGTCCGGCCGCCAGAACTCGGCCTCCCAGGTGTTGAGGCCGGCCGGGACGATGGCCTCCAGGTCGTCGGTGACCCGCCTGACGTACTCGCCGGCGAACTCGAGGACCGCCTGGCGCTCGGGGTGGTCGGTGAAGAAGCCGTTGTCGTATTGGTAGTCGAACTGGATGGTGATCTCAGCGTCAAGGGGCCCTGTTACTGCCAGAGCCGCGAGCCCGGCGAGCGCGATGGTGCGGAGTCGGTCCATCCGGCGGTGTACCTGATGGTCCGGCGAGCGGCAGGGATCCTGAGCGGTGCGGCTGCGCAGCCGCCTCGCCCAGGCGCCGACCCCTCGCCCTGGGTCAGCCTGGGGGCCCGGATACCCCACGAATACCATACCCTCCAGCCGGGGGTAAGTCAAAGGGCTGTGGCCGGCCGGGCGAAACGTCCATTTTCGTTGACAACCGCCCGCCGGCGCGATAGCGTTGGGATTGGATGCCCAATCAGACACGTGCGGCCATCCTTCCCCGGGCGAACAGGAAGGAGCGAGAGGATGCGCGGGATATGCCTGCTGACCGGATCTGTGTTGACCCTGGCCCTGGCCGGGACCGCGGTGGCGGCCGCGCTGCCGGACCTGCCGAGTGACGAACGGGCGGCCCCGGCCGCCGGCGAAACGGACGCCGAGACCGCTCCGGTGCCGGCCGGTGAGGCCACCGAAGGGGCTGAATCCGCCGCCGGCTCTGCCGAGGCCGCTGGCGAACCGGCTCCCGGTGCCGCCACCCTGACCACCGGCCAGACCGAACCCACCTATCCGTATCGCGGGAAGATTACGGCCGACCTGGTCAACATCCGGTGCGGCCCCGGCCTGTATTATTATCCGCTGACCACCCTGAGCAAGGGGGACGACGTGGTGGTGGCGTCTGAGACGGGCCGATGGCTGGCTATCCGCATGCCGGAAAGCGCCTTCGGTCTGATGCGGACGAGCGACCTGGACATCCGGCCGGGGGGCGCGACGGCCACCGTTACAGCGCCAAGGGCAAGGGTGTACGCCTCCGGACCGAGCGCCGACCGGCAGTGGTGCGTGGCGAGCATCCTGGAGAAGGATGCGCTCGTGACGGTGCGGGGTCCGGCCGAGGGGGAGTTCGTCCGCGTGGCGCCCCCCGAGGACGCGCGGGCCTACGTGGTAAAGGAGTACGTGACGGCCAGCGCGGCGGCCGCCCCGGACACGGCGGCCCAGCCGGCGGCCGGCGAGGGCGAGGTTCAGCCCCCGGAAACCAACCCGCTTATCGAGGCGTTCCACAAGGCGGACCGCGACCTGGAGGCCGAGATGCGCAAGGAGATCGGCCAGCGCGAATTCGACGCCCCGGCCGCCCAGTACCAGGCCATTCTCGAAAAGGCCGAAAAGGATTACATCCAGGAGGCGTGCAGACAGCGCCTGGCCTACATCGAGATGCATCGAGAAAGCCAGGAAAATTACCTGCGGGTCCAATCGCTCCCCGAACGCCTCGACGAACGCCTGGCCGACATCAAGACGCGTTACGCGGAGGACAAGGCCGCCCGGGACGCCGAGAAGCAGATGGGCGGCTCGGAGTTCGCCGCCGAGGGGTGCGTCCGCAAACTGGCAAGCCTGGCCGGCGTCGAGCATCCCATCAAGTACAAACTGGTCGACCAGAACAACCGCCCACTCGTCGTCCTGAAGAGCACCCGGTACGACCTGGGCGAGTACCTCGGCAAAGTCATCGGCGTCCGCGGCACCAGGACGTATCTGAAGGACTGGGACATCTACTGCGTGACGGTCGACGACCTGGAGGTGCTGGAAGAGTAGGGCCGTAAGCCACCACGCCCGGGCGGATGCCGAGAGTCGCGGCGGCGTGGGAAGGCCGCCGCGCGGCATGTTCCCCCCTCTGGCATATTCCCCCCTCTGTTGCCCATTCCTTCCTATCGTTTTCCGCGGACCCATCGGACGAAGCGGCGAACCCGGTCCAGGTTGACGACGCCGGTGGCGGCAAAGACCTGGGTCCAGAAGACCCGCTGCATGGTCTTGCTGAAGCCGCCCGTGCCGAGGCGTTTGCGGGGGATACGGCGAACCTCGTCGGGGTGGGCGAGCCCCCACGTGATAAAGGCCGAGACCTCGGCGATCATGCGTCGGCGGTGTTCTTCCCAATCGAGCATACGGGGGAATTCTAGTGCATGACCGGGCCGAAGTCATCCCCTTTTCAGGTTTGCATGAGGCTCGCACAGGGGTTACCACCTCGCGTGTCAGGGCGGGGGGCGGCGGCCGAGAAGGTTTGTCGAAGAGCCTTTCCGGCCGGGGGTCATGTGGCCGGCGCGGTCTCCCCTCGGTCGGGGTGTGGCGGGCGGTTGACACGCCGCCTGGCCCTCGCTACCGTGACGTCATGCGTATCATCGGCGGGGTATTCCGCGGGCGACCGCTGGTCGCTCCCCGGGGCGAGGTCACCCGCCCGATGACCGACCGGGTCCGCGAGAACCTCTTCAACCTGCTTGGGCCGGACGCCTGCGCGGGAGCCGGCGTGCTGGACCTCTTCTGCGGCTCCGGGGCGTTGGGGCTGGAGGCCTTGAGCCGCGGCGCCGCATCCTGTACCTTCGTGGACACCAGCCGCGACGCCGTTGCCGCCGTGGGCCGGAACTGCGAGCGGCTTGGCGTTACCGGGTGCGTCCGCATCGAGCGTCGCGATGCCCTCCGCCCCGGGCGGTGGATCGTGCCCGAGGGGGGCGAGGCCTACAGGCTGTTGTTCGTCGATCCGCCGTATAAGATATCGGCCGAGGAGGGCGGGGGGCACCGCCTGGCCCGCATGGCCCGGCGCCTGCTGGACCTCGGCTGCCTGGCGCCGGGCGGCCTGGCGATGCTGCGGGCCGAGCGCGGCACGGACGCCGCGCTTCCCTGGGAGGGATTCGAACTGGACGATGTCCGGACCTATGGCACAACGACGCTGCACCTGATGGTCAAGCACGCGCCGGGAAAGCCCGGCGGCTAACCGTTGCTTGACGTCTGTTGCCCGAAATAAACCATGACACGACTGGACGCCACCGGCCCGACCTCGCGGTACCGCTACCTGGACCCCGAGACGCTCGCGCGCCTGGGGAACCTGAACGTGGTGGCCCGCAGCGCGGTCGAGGGCTTTATCTCGGGGCTTCACCGGAGCCCGCACCACGGCTTCTCGGTCGAGTTCTCCGAACACCGGCCGTACGTGCCGGGCGACGAACTGCGGCACCTGGACTGGGTCACTTACGCCAAGACCGATCGGTTCTACATCAAGCAATACGAACAGGAGACGAACCTGCGGTGCTGGATCCTCCTGGACTGCTCCGGCTCGATGAACTACGCGGGGGCGGGGGGCCTGACGAAGGTGGAGTACGGCTCGTTCCTGGCCGCCACCCTCGCCTACCTCATGGCCCGCCAGCAGGACGTGGTGGGCCTGGTGGCGTTCGACCACGAGATCCGTCTCCACATGCCGCCCGGCGGCTCCCCCGCTCACGTCAACGAAATCTGCAACCGGCTGGAGCGGCTCCGGCCCGGCCGTGTCACGAACATCGGCAAACCCCTGCACGACCTGGCCGAGATGATCAAGCGGCGGGGCCTTATCATCCTCATCAGCGACCTCTACGACGACGAGGACGAGGTGATCCGGGCGCTGCGGCATTTCCGGCACAAGAAGCACGGCCTGATCCTCTTCCACATCTTCGACGCCGCCGAACTCGAGTTCCCGTTCACCAAGGTCACGCAGTTCGTCGACCTTGAAACCAATGACCGTTACCAGGTGGACCCGACCGGCATCCGCGACGGCTACCTGGAGGAACTCCGCAACTTCATCGACCGACACAAGAAGGCGTGCTCCGACGCCGACGCCGAGTACCTCCTGACCGACACGAGCGTGCCCTACGATTTCCTGCTCCGCTCGTACCTGACGCAGCGGCAGCGGTTCCGGTGAACGTGTCGTCGTCTTTATTGAGCCCGGTAAAAGTAATTTGAAGGTGTCATTCGGGGGCCTCGCTTGTCCAGTACGGACCTGTATGGGCGAGGCCGAAGAATCTTGCGTGCGAAATGGCGACAAGGCGAGATTCTTCGTCGGCCGTACGGCCTCCTCAGAATGACAACCTTGAAGGTTTCTTTCACCGGACTCAATAGCCGCCGGGCTTGTCCCGGTACGGACCCGTATGGGCCCGGCGCTTGGTTGTGGGTACCCGCGACCTCACGGTCGCGGCCCGATGAGTGAAGAGCGGCGATGGATTTCATCAGCACGTGGTGGCCGGCGTGGCTGGCGGCGGGGGCCGTGGGAGCGGCCGTCCCCGTCGTCATCCACATGATCCATCAGACCCGGGCCCCGGAGGTGCCGTTCCCGACGCTCCGGTTCCTCCGCAGCGCGGCCGAGCGGACGGCCAGGCGGCGCAAGATCGAGAACCTGTTCCTGATGATCCTGCGGATGCTGCTGTTCGCGCTGCTGGCTTTCGCGCTCTCCCGGCCGTTCCTCTCGGAGGAGTTCAGCCTCCTGGGCCAGCAATCCTCCAGTGCCGCCGTCCTGGTCCTGGACAACTCGTACTCGATGAGCGTCCGGGGCGAGGAGGCGACCCGCTTCGCCCGGGCCAAGCAGGAGGCCCGGTCGATCCTCGAGAGCCCCTACAAGCCCACCGAGGCCGCCGTCCTCCTGACGAATCCGCGCGGCGAGTCCCGGCCGCAGCGCCTCCTTGCCGACCGGGCCGAACTCTTTCGCCGCATCGACGACGC
Source organism: uncultured Anaerolineales bacterium (assembly GCA_964437855.1). Taxonomy (GTDB): domain Bacteria; phylum Planctomycetota; class Phycisphaerae; order FEN-1346; family FEN-1346; genus BS750m-G62. The sequence continues at coordinate 5,858 of CAYTJE010000141.1, forward strand.
CCGAATCTCCACCGGCCGGGCCGACCTGGTGGCGGCGGTCCGCCACGCCTACCGGCTGCTGGAGAAGGCCCGGGCGGCCGAGAGGCGACTCTGGATCATCACGGACCGCCAGGCCCTCTCCTGGCAGGGGCTGGAGGGTCTGGAGGCCCCCGCCGGCCACCCCGACGTCCCGGTGGCCATCATCCGGCCCACCGAACCCTCGATGACCAACCTGGCCATCACACGGACCGAGGTCGTCTCGCGCGACCGCACCGTCGGCATGCCCGTCCGCATCGACGTGACCGTCCAGAACACCGGCCAGTCGCCGCAGGAGGAGCGCAACGTCCTGCTGTTCGTCGACGACTTCGGCCAGGCGCGGGCGAAGCAGGTGGTCCGGCTCTCGGCCGCCGGCACCCCCGGCGCCACACAGACCGTGACCCTGGCGCACGTCTTCGAGCAGCCCGGCCCGCACAAGGTGCGCGTGGCCCTGGAAGGCGACGACGCCCTCGCCATCGACGATACCCGCCGCATCGCCCTGACCATTGCCGACCGCATCCCGGTTCTGGCGGTCAAGCAGACGCAGGCCGACATCCCCTTTCAGGACGCCAACTTCTATCTGCTCCGCGCGCTGGACCCGGCGGGGGCCGACGCGGACGTCCCCTGGGCCATCCGACCGACCGACCGCACCGTCGACGCGTTCAACCCCGCCGACCTCGACCGCTACGCCGTCGTCTTCCTGAACAACGTCGGCGCCGTCCGGGAGCCGATGGCCCGCGCCCTGGCCGACTACGTCGCCGCCGGCGGGACGCTCGTCGTCTTCTGCGGCCCGGAGGTGATGTCGAAGACGTACAACCGCCTCTTCGTCGAGCAGATTCCGCGCGAGGGCGGCCTGCTGCCGGCCCGGCTCGGCCGGCGCGTCGGCGACGCCGTCCTCGGGACCACCGTCGAAAAGGTGACCGAGGTGAAGGCCGGCTCCCCGTTCCTCCAGGACCTGGTCCACTCGGCGGAGATCTACCAGGACGTCCTGGTCTACGAGTACTTCCGGACGGTCGACGCTCCCGGCGAGACGGTCCTAGCGCGCCTCTCGGGCGGCGATCCGCTTCTGCTGGCCAAGCCGTTCGGACGGGGACACGTGCTGCTCTGCACCACCGCCGCCACCACCGACTGGACCACCCTGCCGGTCCGGAACCTCTTCCTGCCGCTCCTGGTGCGGATCGTCCAACTCGCCGTCGGCACCGACGACGCCCGGCACAACCTGCTGGCCGGCCGGCCGTTCGAGGTCAACCTGTACCCGGAGGTCCGGCAGGAGGCCGTGGTCGAGGTGACCGGCCCCCTCGGGCCTCAGGGCGAGACCGCCTCCGATCAGCCCACGACCGACGCCGACCCGGCCCGCGGCGCGAACCGCCTGACCTTCCCCAAGACCTGGAACCTCGGCTACTACACGTACCGGGTCGCCAGCGGCGAGGGGCCCGAGGGCGTCTTCGCCACCAACCCCGACTCGCGGGAGTCGGACCTGGGGGAGATCGCCGACGCGCGGCTCCGCAGCGCGCTGGGCGCCCCCGAGTGCCACGTGGCCGGGAGCCTGGAGGACCTCGTCGCCCGCTTCGAGGCCGGCGCCCACCGCGAACTCTGGCAGTATTTCCTGATGCTCTGCCTCGTGCTGGCCGTCTGCGAGCCGCTCATCGCCAACTGGATGCGGCCCGAACATCGCCGCGACCGCGCCCACCCCACGCCCACCAAGCGCGAGGGGGCGTGAGAGACTCAACCGCTCGCTCTCGCTCGCGGCTAGCAAACAACGGCGCGCGCCGAACCCGCCTCCACGCGCCATCGCTAGCCGCGAACGATAGTGAGCGGGCCGTTCGCCACAGCCTTGCAGCCTTCCCCCGCCCGTGGTACGTTTTGGCCATGCCCAGCCAGCGTCAACTTGCCGAGAGGGTGGTCCGCCGGCTCCGCGGGGCGGGGCACCAGGCCCTCCTGGCCGGCGGATGCGTCCGTGACCTCCTGCTCGGCCGGCCCGCCCGCGACTGGGACGTGGCCACCGCCGCCACGCCCGACGAGGTCCTCGCCCTCTGGCCCGACGCCCTGACCGTCGGCAAGGCGTTCGGCGTGGTCGTCGTCCGCGACGGGGCCGTCCAGGTGGAGGTGGCCACCTTTCGGGCCGAGGGCGGCTACACCGACGGCCGGCACCCCGACGCCGTCACGTTCACGACGGCCGAGGCCGACGCCCGGCGGCGCGACTTCACCGTCAACGCCATGTTCCTCGACCCGGAGACGGGCGAGGTTCTGGATTTCGTCGGCGGCCGGGCGGACCTGGAGGAGGGGATCGTGCGGGCCGTCGGCGACCCCGGCGAGCGCTTCGCCGAGGACCATCTGCGGATGCTCCGGGCCGTCCGGTTCGCGGCGGAACTGGATTTCCGCCTGGATCCCGCGACGGCCGACGCCATCCGCGACCTGGCCCCGCGCATCGAGAACATCAGCGGCGAGCGGG
>CAYTJE010000142.1:0-8314 GCA_964437855.1 uncultured Anaerolineales bacterium
ACGCCCCGCTCCCTTGCGGTCGCGGCTCGGATTCAGAACGCCCCGCTCCCTTGCGTTCGCGGCTCGGATTCAGAACGACCCGCTCCCTTGCGTTCGCGGCTCGGATTCAGGGTCAACCGCTCCCTATCGTTCGCGGCTATCCATGGCGCGCGATGCGCCGGTGTTGTTGCCAGCCGTGGGCGCGAGCGAGCGGGAGGTTTGGGCGTCGAACGGCTATGCCTTGCCGAGTTGGGCGCGGACGAGGTCGGGCACACGGGCGAGGGCGTCGGGGAGGGCGTCGGTGTCTTTGCCGCCGGCCTGGCCGAAATCGGGCCGGCCGCCGCCACCGCCGCTGACGGCTCGGGCGACCTGGCTCACGAGGTTCCCGGCGTGGAGGCCGCGGTCGGTGAGGTCCTTCGTGGCGGCGGCGATGAGGACGACCTTGCCCTCGGTCCGGCTCCCGAGGACCGTCAGGACGGAGTCGCGCCTCCGGCGGACGGCGTCGGCGGCCTCGCGGAGGGCGGAGGCGTCGGCCCCTTCGACCTCGGCCGCCAGGACCGCCACGCCGCCTGCGTCCTGGATTTGACCGAGCAGGTCGTCCAGGCTGCCGCGCTTCGTCACGCTCCGGGCCTGGGCCAGGTCGTTCTTCAGGTCCTTGATCTGCCGCTGGAGCGCCCGGGCGCGCTCCGCCAGCGTGTCCGGCGTGGCCTTGAGCGTGCGGCAGAGGTCGGCGAGCGCGTCTTCCTGCTCGTGGACGTGTTCCAGAGCCCCGCGTCCGGTGACGGCGGTAATGCGGCGGACGCCGGCGGCGACCGATTCCTCGGCCGTGATCTTGAAGAGGCCGATGCGGCCGGCGCTTTCGAGGTGCGTGCCGCCGCACAGTTCCTTCGAGAAGTCGCCGACCGAGACGACGCGGACCTGGTCGGCGTACTTCTCGCCGAAAAGGGCCATGGCGCCCTGCCGGCGTGCCTCCTGGATGGGCACGGTGGCCACCTCCACCTCGGGGGCCTCCAGGATGCGCCGATTGACCATGTCCTCCACCTGCCGCACCTCCTCCGGTGCCAGGGCCGTCGGGTGCGTGAAGTCGAACCGCAGCCGCTCCGGCGACACCTCGGACCCCGCCTGGTGGACGTGGTCGCCCAGCACCTCGCGAAGCGCCCACTGGAGCAAATGTGTGGCCGTGTGGTTCCGGGCGGTGGCGAGGCGGCGGTTGGCGTCGACGCGGGCCGTCACCGTCTGGCCGCGCGCGATCCGGCCGCGCTCGACCCGCACGAGGTGGACGAGAAAAGCGTGGTCGAGGATGGTGTCGGAGACCTCGGCCTCGGCGTTGCCGTCCTCGGCGGCGAGGCGTCCCACGTCGCCCACCTGGCCGCCGCTGCGGGCGTAGAACGGCGTGCGGTCCAGGAGCACCTGGGCCTCGGTGCCGGCCTCGGCGGCCTCGACCCATTCGTCGCCGACGACCACCGCCAGGACGGTGGCCTCGCTCTCGGTCGCCTCGTAGCCGACGAATTCGGTGGCGAGGTTCTCGCGGTGCAGGCGATCGAGGGCCTCGGGCGAGAGGGCCTCGCGCTTGAAGACGATGGCCTCCTTGCCCATCGTGGAGCCGGCCCGGGATTGCTCGCGGCGGGCCTCCAGGCAAGCGCGGAAGCCGTCGCGATCGAACGCCAGGCCTTCCTCAGCCAGCCGCTGTTCGATGAACTCGACCGGGATGCCGTGGGTATCGTAGTAGTCAAAGACGCGCTGCCCGGACATTTCGGCCGCCCCGTCATCCTTGAGGCGCTGGATGTCCTCCTCGAACCGGCGGATGCCCGCGGACTCCTCGATGGCCGAGATGAACCGCTGGTCCTCGGCCTCCAGGAGGTTGGTGATCGTCTCACGCCGCTGGCCGAGTTCCGGGTACGTCTCGCCCATCGTCTCTTCGACGACCGGCACGAGGCGGGCGAGCACCGGCCCCTGGATGCCGAGGTGGCGGGCGTCGAGGGCGGCCCGGCGGATAATCCGCCGCACCACGTACCCCCGGCCGTAGCGGTCGGGCAGGGCCCCGTCGGCGATGCAGAACGCGACGGCCCGGACGTGCTCGGCGATGCGGCGGAGGCGGCGGCTTTGCTCGTCGTTCAAACCTGGTTCGTAGGGGCCGCCTGTGAGTTCAGCCGCTGCCTCGACGATAGGCAACATCACGTCGATGTCCATGTTCGTGGGGGCGCCCTGTAAGATGGCCGCCATCCGCTCCAGGCCCATGCCCGTGTCGATGTTCTTGGAGGGCAGGGGGACCAGTTCGCCGCCCTCCTGCCGGTCGAACTGCTGGAGGACGAGGTTCCAGACCTCGACGAAGCGGGCCGAGTCGTTCTCAGGAGTCGTCTCGCCGCCGCGGCCGGGGTTCGTGTCGACGAGGATTTCGGTGCACGGGCCGCACGGGCCGTTCGGGCCTTTCGACGGGGCGGACTCGGGCCAGAAGTTCTCCTCCTCGCCGAACCGCCAGATGCGGGCTTCCGGCACGCCCACCAGGTTCTGCCATATCTCAAAGGACTCGTCGTCGTCCTCGTAGATGGTGATGTGGAGGTGGTCGGGGTCCTGGCCCATCTCCTCGAGCATGAACTGCCAGGCCCACTGGCACGCTTCCCTTTTGAAGTAGTCGCCGAAGGAGAAGTTGCCGAGCATCTCGAAAAAGGTCATGTGCCAGCGCGTGACGCCCACGTTGTCGAGGTCGCCGGTGCGGAGGCACTTCTGGCAGGTGGCGGCCCGGGTGAAGTCCCGGGGCTTGGTGCCGAGGAACTGTTCCTTGAACTGGTTCATCCCGGCGCCCGTGAAGAGCAGCGTGGGGTCGCCCTTCGGGACGAGCGAGTCGGAGGCGACGATGCGGTGGCCGCGCTTCCGGAAGAAGTCGAGGAAGCGGGTGCGAATCTCGTCGGTCGTCACATCGGACTCCTGGTTACTCCCGCGCGGTGTATCTCCCGCCTTTGTCCCAAGGACTATGGCGGGCAGGCCTGATGCACCGCGCGTTATGCGGCCTATTCACGTCTGCCGCGCGGTGGGTCTCCGCACCTACCGCGCGTAACAAGGTCTGTTCACTTCTGCTGCGTATACGCCGCGGTTTACGGCTCACGGTCGCGCGGCGGGTGCGGAGACCCGCCGCGCCCAAGCCTCATCCACGCCGCGGCCTGTTCCTGGAACACGGCCGGGCCCATACGGGTGCCTATCGGCACAAGACCGGCCTTGGCAGACGGTGCATCGTCCCGGCCGGGCAAGACCGGCCGGGCCACACGCCGCGCACTGGCGGGCCCATACGGGTGCCTATCGGCACAAGGCCGGCCGTGGCACGTGCGGGCCTACTCTTCTTCCGTCTCTTCCTCGGGCGCCGGGATAACCTTGACGCCGACGCCGACCACGTGGACCATGCATTTGCCGGACGCCTCGCGGACGGCGTTCTGGAACGTCCGGACGCTGGTTACCTTCGACTCGCCCACCTGGTCGATGACCATGGCGGGGGCGATGCCGGCGTCGGCGGCGGGGGAGGAGTCCTGGACCTCGCGGACGAAGACGCCCTCCTTCTCGCCGTCCAGGCCGATCTGCTCGCGCAACTCGTCGGTCAGCGGCTCCACCTTCATGCCCCGCCACCACGGGGTGATGTGGAAGCGGCGGGCCAGCATCTCGCCGGGCGGCGGCCGGCGGGTTACTTCCACCTTAACCTCGCGCCGCTTGCCGTCGCGGAGCACCGTCAGGGCTACCGATTCGCCGACGGGTGTGACCTGGACCCGCTGGATGACCTCGTCCGGGCCGTGGACGGGCTGGCCGTCAACGGCCAGGACCACGTCGCCGTCGGTGAGCCCGGCCTTGGCGCCGGGGGCGTCGGGCAGGACGCGGACGATGTAGGCGCCGCCGCCGACCTCGGCGCCCGTCTGGCGGGCCTCCTCCTGGCCGATCTCGGTGATCTCCACGCCGATGAAGCCGTAGACGATGGTCTCGCCCTGCTTCAGCCGCTCGATGATCCGGCGGGTCCGCCGGGTAATGGGGACGGCAAAGCCGACGCCGTCGCTCGTGCCGGTCTGGCTGGAGATGACGGCATTGACGCCCACGACCTTGCCGTCCAGGTCCACCAGGGGCCCGCCCGAGTTGCCGGGGTTGACGGCGGCGTCGGTCTGGATCAGGTTGCCGTAGTAGCGGTCGAGTTCGGCCCCGATGTCGGGGATGGCCCGGCCCGTGCCGCTGACGATGCCGAACGAGAGGCTGGCCTGGCCGTCGCGGCCGAAGCCGAAGGGGCTGCCCAGGGCCAGGACGAACTGGCCCCGGTGGAGGCGGTCGGCGTCGCCGAGGCGGGCGGTGGGCAGGTCCGCCGCGTCGATGCGGATGACGGCCAGGTCCCGCCGCGGGTCGGCCCCGACGACCTCGGCGGTGTAACGCTTCCGGTCGGCCAGGGTGACCTCCATGGCCGAGGCGCCCCGGACCACGTGTTCGCTGGTCAGGATGTACCCGTCGGCCGAGATGATGACGCCGGAGCCGTTGCCCTGCCAGGGAAACGGGCCGCGGGGGCCGGGACGCAGGCGCTCGAAGAACTCGCGGAGTTCCTCCGGCAGCACGTCGAGGTGCTCGGCGCCGACGGTGCCGGGGTCGCGGGTGACCACGATGTTGACGACGGCGGGGGAGACCCGCTCGGCGGCGCGCTGGATGGCCCGCTCCACGGCGCGGGCGGCGTCGAGTTCGGCCGCGCGGGCGACGCCCGTCGGGCAGACGGCCATGCCAAGCAGCAGGGCCCACAGGGTCAGGCGTTTCATCGGACGGCTCCTTTGGTCAGCCCGTACGGGCGGCATGCTTCGCTGCGCTCCCCGAGCCGGGACCGTCAGGTCGCGGGTATTCCCATCCGCGGCGCGATGCTCGCGCCCCCATTCGTCAGTATCCGCGATCTTACGATCGCGGCTCGGGGCGCCGCGATGCGATTACTTTTCCGACGTGCGCGGCGGGTACGGAGACCCGCCGCGCACAGCGTCGCATTGTACGATGGGCCGCGGCCCGCTACGTGCTCTCGGCGGCCTCGGCTTCTTCAGTCTCGGCGTCGGCGGTGTCGGCGGTCTCGGGCTCGTCGGCGGGTTTCTCGTCGGGTTCCATCACGCCCTTGGCTTCGAGGATGCGGGTGCGGATTTCCTCGGCGAGGTCGCGGTTCTGTTCGAGGAACTCGCGTGCGGCCTCGCGGCCCTGGCCGAGGCGCACCTCGCCGTAGGAGAACCACGCGCCGCTCTTTTCGACGATGCCGATCTCGACGCCGAGGTCCAGCAGGTCGCCCTCGGCGCTGATGCCGCGGTCGAACAGGATGTCGAACTCGGCCCGCTGGAACGGCGGGGCCACCTTGTTCTTGACGACCTTGGCTCGCGTGCGGCTGCCGACCGACTGCTCGCCGGCCTTCAGCGTGGTGATGCGCCGCAGGTCGAGCCGGACGCTGGCGTAGAACTTCAGGGCCCGGCCGCCGGGCGTCGTCTCCGGGTTGCCGAACATGACGCCGATCTTCTCGCGAATCTGGTTGAGGAAGATGACGGCCGTCCGGCTCTTGGCGATGGAGCCGGAGAGTTTCCTGAGGGCCTGGCTCATCAGCCGGGCCTGGAGGCCGACGTGGGTGTCGCCCATCTCGCCCTCGATTTCGGCCTTCGGCACCAAGGCCGCCACGCTGTCGATGACGACGACGTCGACGGCGGAGGAGCGGACCAGGAGGTCGCAGATTTCCAGGGCCTGCTCGCCCGTGTCGGGCTGGCTGATGAGCAGCGACTCCAGGTCCACGCCGATGCGCTTGGCCCAGGCGGGGTCGAAGGCGTGCTCGGCGTCGATGAACGCCGCCACGCCGTCCATCCGCTGGGCGTTGGCCACCACCGACAGGGCCAGCGTTGTCTTGCCGGAGGCCTCCGGGCCGAAGAACTCGGCCACCCGGCCGCGGGGCAGGCCCCGGCCGCCCAGGGCCAGGTCCAGGCTGATGCTGCCCGTCGAAATGCACGGGGCGTCGACGTGCAGGTCGCCGCTCAACTGCATGATGGCGCCCTTGCCGTACTGCTTCTCGATTTGCGACATCACGCGGTCGAGGTTGGCCCGGCGGACCTCGGAGTCGTCGGTGTACTCGACGGCCGTCTTCTCGGGCTGCTTGCTCTTCTTCTTCGCCATCGTCGAGGCTCCTTGCTGCGGGCCGCGCCGGCCGTGCCGGCCGTGCGGGCCCAGGTTCGGCCCCGTGCCGCTGCCATCTTACCGGAAGTGAGCGAAACCGCAAGGGACGGAAAACGGCAAAACGGCTTGAACCGCAAAGAACGCAAAGGGCGCAAAGGAAAGATCAGTCAAGAACCACAGACAACACCGTTGCATCAGAAGGCGTCCAATGCCGGGAACCCTTGAGGCAACCGCGCCCGGCGCCCGCGGCGCCCAGCGTTTCGGTCTTGCCCCCGGCGTGACTCAGTTCCTCTTTGCGCCCTTTGCGTCCTTTGCGGTTCCTACGCCTTTTCGAGTGCCAGGGGCGCCAGGGGCGTGTAGGTCGGCCCCTCCGGCCCGAGGTCGCTCTGGAACACGACGACCTCGTCGGCATCGAAGGCGGGGCCCTCCTGCCCGGCCCCCTCGGCGACGGCGCGGCCGAGGGCGGCCAGGTCCCCGGCGCCGCCTCCGCGGCCGCCGCGACGGCCCCGGCGACGCCGGCGGACCCGGCCCAGCGTCAGGTGCGGGTGATACCCCCGGTGCTCCTGTTTCTCGGCGAACGGGGCGGCGGCGCCGGCGATCGTCTGCTGGAGACCCAGCAGGTCGCCCGCTTCCGCCTTGACACCGACCCAGAGGACCCTCGGCCGGCCGCCCGGCGGGAACTGGCCCGTCCCCGCGGCCCGCAGCCGCAGGGGTCCGAAGCCGCTCGCGGCCTCGCCCGCCGCCTCCGCGAGCGCGTCCAGGCTCTCGGCCGCCACGTTGCCCAGGAACGCCAGCGTCAGGTGGATCTGCTCGGGGCGGGTCCACTTGACGTCGGCCCCGGCGGTCTTCAGCCGCTCCTGGCACCGAGCCAGGTACTCGCGGACCTCGTCGGGCAACTCGATGGCGATGAACGTGCGGACGGTGGGCGTCATGGGCGCTCTCCGCTCCCTGACAATCGCGGCTCGGGTTGCCGTCGCTAGCCGCGAGCGCAAGCGAGCGGTCGAACGGCCCGCTCACTATCGTTTGCGGTCGCGGCTCGGATGCTATCTCACGCCCTCGTCGTAGGTGTGGAGTCGGCGGTCGAACTCGTCGATGCTGAGCGACTCGAGCCGCTGGACGCCGAACGCCTCGATGGTGAAACTGGCCATCACGGTGCCGACCTTCAGGGCGGCCGGCAGGTCCTGGAGGGTCACGTCGCGGTCGAGGCCGGCCAGGTACCCCATCATGCCGCCGGCGAACGAGTCGCCCGCGCCGGTGGGGTCGCGGACCGCGCCCTCGCGGAACGCCGGGAAGGCCGCCTTGACGACCTCCGGGCCGGCGGCGTCGGGCGCGCCCGGCGCGCGGCCGGCGATGCGGGCGCCCTCGGAACCGAGTTTCAGGATGATGACCGTCGGGCCCATCTCCAGGAGGCGGTCCTCGGCCCGCTGGAGGTCGGCCTCGCCGGTCAGCATCTCGGCCTCCTCGTCGTTCAGGACGAGGCCGTCGATGCGCCGAAGCAGCGCCTCCAGTTCGTCCCGCGCCGTCTCGATCCACAGATTCATCGTGTCGGCCACGGTGAAGGCGGGACGCTGGACCTGCTCCAGGACCGACGCTTGGGTGACCGGGCTGCCGTTGGCCAGGAACACGAGGTCCGACCCCCGCCACGGGTCCGGGATGACCGGCCGGAAGTCGCCGAAGACGTTCAACTGCACGTCCGTGGTGACGCGTTCGTTCATGTTTTCCTTATAGTAGCCGCACCAGCGGAACGTTTTGCCGCCGTCGACGACCGTCAGGCCGGCGGTGTCGATGGGTCGGTCCCGGAGCAGCCGGTGGTGGGCGTCCGGAAAATCCTCGCCCACCACGCCCACGAGCCGGACGGGGGCGAAGAAGGCGGCGGCCATCGAGAAGTAGACGGCCGAGCCGCCCAGCACCTCTGTGGCCTCGCCGCGGGGCGAGCGGATGCTGTCCAGCGCAATGGAACCGACAACCAGCAGCGATCGGGGCACAATGGCCTCCTTCTTCCCGGGCGATGGACGCAAGCCGGTGAGCGGCTCCACCATAGGGGATTTGGGGGCGCGTTCAAGGGATTTGGGAAAAACTGGAGGCTTGCCCTTTGCAGGAGCGATGTTATAATAGGATAGACTGGGATGAAAATCGGCTCCATGCCGTGTGGCCGGATGACATATCATCTGGCCCTATATCCTGGTCTTCTTTTTTG
>CAYTJE010000143.1:0-2160 GCA_964437855.1 uncultured Anaerolineales bacterium
AGGAAAAGGTCATCCTGTTCAACTGGTCCGGCCACGGCCTGATGGACCTGACGGGCTACGAGGCGTACTTCAGCGGCAAACTGGTGGACTACCCCCTGCCGGAAGACGACCTCTCGACAAGCCTGGAGTCGATCAAGGACCTGCCCAAGCCGGCGTACGCGAAGGAAGGGTAGAGGCTGTTTACACCCTCTCCCCCCCTGGCGGGAGAGGGCTGGGTGAGGGGGGTATGGGATGATTTGCGGCCTTCACCCTCACCTGCTACTCTGCGAAGCGGCGCTTCGCTGCGAAGCACGAGCCTCCCCTCTCCCATCGAGGAAGAGGAAGGCGGTAGTCACGGCAGGCATGAGCGCGTAGAATGCGGGGCCGGCGCAGAGAGGCGCCGGCCCCGTCTGTTTGCCGTGTATCCCGCGCGGCGGTCCTCCCGGGCTGCCGCGCAGAGAAAGGGGAAGCGCGGCGGGTCTCCGTACCCGCCGCGCAGACGAGAAACCGGCGAAGCATGCGCGGTGGGTACGGAGACCCACCGCGCCCGACGACGAGAGTCATGCCCGAACCCATCGACGCCCACGACCACCGCAACCGCCGGTGCCCGATGCTCGGGCACGAGGTGCCGTTCTCCTACTGCCGGGCCCCCGGCCGGGACCTGCCGTGCCCGCGGGTCTTCGACTGCTGGTGGGAGACGTTCGACGTGGTCGCGTTCGTCCGGTCGCACTTCAGCGAGGACGACATCGACCGCCTGACCGCCCCCCGCACCGACAAGGCCGCCACCATCGTGGAGTTGATTCAGCGCGCCCGCGAGGCCGGGCCGTCAGGCTCGGACACGTAACGCCGGTCCGGGTACAACGGGTCGGACCGGGGGTCACTCGTGCGGCGCTTCGCCCGCCGGCTCGGCGCCGTCGTCGTGCCCGGCCGGCGGCCCGGCCTTCTCCGCTTTCCGCATCCGCAGGAGCGAGACGACGGCGCCGACGGAGCAGACGGCCAGCACGGGGCCGACGCCGACGGCCATGCCCTGCCCCACGCCGCCGAGGGCGGGGGCGAGTTTGCGGCCGGCCAGTCCCGCCGCCGGGCCCAGGGCGAAGCCGCCGCCGACCAGGCCCTCGTGGGCGCCGCCCGCCGCGACGGCCGCGTTCTTCACGACCATCCCGTAGTAGAGCGACCCCACGTAGGTCATCCCGGCGGCCAGGCCGAACACCAGTTCGCCCGCCAGCACCATCGGCAGGCTGCCGGCCGAGACCGCCAGGAAGAACCCGGCCGGGAGAACCGCCACGACGGCCGCCACCGGCCAGATGCGTCCGTGCCAGCCCCGCCACACCTGAAGGCCCGCGAAGGCCGCCAGGCGGAACACGTCGAGCAGCCCCGCCAACCCCGTCGCCAGGACCACCGGGACCCGCAAATCGGCAAACACGCCGGGCAGCAGCGCCGCCAGGATCCACAGCAGCGAGTAGGCCGTGAGCATCGACCACCGGCTCGACCGCATCAGGCCGCGCATGCGGGCCAACTGGGCGGGCGTGGGCCGCTCGGGATGGTCGAGCGGCAGGTGGACGGGGCGGCGCTCGAGCACTGCGGCGAGCAGGAGACTGACGGTGCTGAAGGCGAGGCCCGCCACGAAGAGGCCTTCCGGCCGCCAGGCGATCAGCGGCCCGGCCACGAGCAGGCACGGCGGGATGGCCCCCGCCCACGCCACGTTGAACCGGCCGACCGAACGGATCTGCTCGCGAGGCGTGTGACCGGCGCTCACGTAACTCTCCACGACCGGCCACTTCAGCCCAACCACCAGGCCGATAACCGCGTTCATCGCCGCCACCGTCACCGCACCGTGGCGAACGATCAGCACGATGAAGCAGGCCAATTGAAGCAGCAGGGTGCCGACGAGGACCCATTTCTCGGCCAGGCGCCGGGCGACGGCGTGGCTCGACAGCGCCCCGACGACGTACGCCACGCCGAACCCGAGGGCCAGGGCCAGGTTCTCGATGTCGTCGAAGCCGAGGCGTTCGTGGGCGAAGAAGTAGATGCCGCGCTCGATGAGCATCGTGGCGAAACTCTCGCAGAAGGCGATCGCCAGAAGCCGACCGAATCGCGACACGGTCTTCCCTTCACCCCAGGACCGTCCGTCGTCCCCGACCTTACGGCTATGACGCGCCGGCCAAGGCCGGCGGCTAAATG
>CAYTJE010000143.1:2260-8293 GCA_964437855.1 uncultured Anaerolineales bacterium
GACGCGCCGGCCAAGGCCGGCGGCTAAATGTGACGCGCCGGCCAAGGCCGGCGGCTAAATATGAACAGCCCTTTATAATTAGTCAGCCGTTGCGCCGCTTGGCCTTTTGCCGCAGTCGGAGCCGGGCGGAGCGGGCGGCCTGCTCCTTCATAAACGCCGCCAGGGCCTGCGGGTCGTCGCGCCGGCGGAACGCCTCCAGCGCGGGGTCCCCGGTCCGGACCATCCACTGCTCCAGGGCGCCCCGCAGCCGGTCGGCGTCGGCCTTGTACCTCGGGTCGTCGATGAGATTGTGCAGGGCGTCCGGGTCGGCGTCGAAGTCGTACAACTCCTCCACCACGCGGTGCAGGAACAGGTCGACGCGTGCGGCGATGGCCGATCCCTCCTTGGCGGCCTGGCGCATGGCCTTCATGGTCCGGCCGGACTGCGATTCGTTCCGGAAGACCCGCTTGCCGTTGGACCACGCATTGAAGATGTAGCCGAATCGGCCGTCGTGCACGGTCCGCATGGGGTAGCGCCGGCGGGCGGCGGTCTCGTGGAACTGGGTGAAGACCATCTCCCGGCCGTCCTGCCTCTCGCCGGCCAGAAGCGGCAGGAACGAGAAGCCGTCCAGCCCCTCCGGCACCGGCAGGCCGACGGCGTCGAGCACGGTCGGCAAGAGGTCGATGCCTGAGATGAAATGGTCGCGCTCGACGCTGCCGGCCTGGGTGACGCCCGGCCAGCGGACGATCCACGGCGTCCGCGTGCTGTGCAGGTAACAGTTCGTCTTGGCGAACGGCAGGGCCATGCCGTGATCCGACAGGTAGAGGACGAGCGTGTCGTCGGCGTGGCCGGCGGCCTCGACGGCCGCAAGCACCTCCCCCAGCGTGTCGTCACACCGGCGGACGGAGGAGTAGTACTCGGCGATTTCGAGGCGCACCTGCGGCAGGTCGGGCAGGAACCCCGGCACCTTTACGTCGTCCGGCTTGAACCAGCGCGACGGCGGCGCGGGCGGCTTCTTGAAGCGAGCCTTCTCCTGGTCGGACCCGGCGAACGGCCGGTGCGGGTCGTGCGAGTTCGCCATCAGGAAGAACGGCTGCCCGGCCGTATCCGCCGCCTCAACAAACTCGCGCGCGTACCGGCCGTAGGCCTTGGGGTCCCGGCCGCGGCCGAGAGCGCCGGCATCGTGGGCCATGTGCCACCCCAGCCCCGGCTTCGGCGTGGAGTGTCCCACCTTCCCCAGGATACCGCAGCGGTAACCGGCCCCCTTGAGCGTCTCCAGCAGCGTCGGGGCGCCCGGCTTGCGGACGTTGTGGAACCCCTCACCCAGGTTGTGATGCGGGTACAGGCCGGTCTGAAGGACGTTGCGGCAGGGCTGGCATACGGCGATGGTGATATAGGCACGTTCGAATCGCATGCCCTGGGCGGCCAGGCGGTCGCTGTTCGGCGTGGTGCCGGGCACGTCGCACCCGAACGCGCCGACGGAGTCGCAGTTCATGTCGTCGGCGGTGAAGAGGAGGACGTTGAGGCGTTTGCCCTCGCCCGTCCCCGCCCCCGCGGCGAAGGTCCGCCCGGCGGACCCGAGGCCGACCGCTGCGGCCCCGTACCCGATAGCCCTCAGAAACTGCCGGCGTGTCGTGCGTGTCATGACAGGTGTGCCTCCTTGCGTGCGTGGGGTGGTCCGGCTACCCCCCTGTTCGACGTTGCGCACTCAGCGTGGTGGCGAGACCGTCATGCGGGAGTCGTCGGCCGGCCGCAGAAGCCGCCGCGATGGCCGCGTGCCCATCGCGCAGGTTCCATGTTACGGTCCGCCCCCGCGTCGGTGGAAACGTTTTCTTAAACGCCACGGGCCGGTCGGGGTTTCTGTGATTGGTCCTTGGTCCCTTGTCCACCCGCGGGGCAAGCCCCGCGGCTACGGCTCCTTTGTCAACGCTTACCAACCGACAACGACTCTAGCGCGGTGGGCCGTCTTGCCCACCGCGCGGTGCCCACGACGGGGCACCGCGCCACGGCCTTTGTGGATGATGCCGAAGTTGACAAAGTAGCCCTAACTGTTGCGACCACCGTTCGGCGTTGCCGTTGGCTTGCGGCTCGTGGCTTGTGGCTCGTGGCTTGCGGCTCGTGGCTCGTGGCTTGGAGCCGGGTGCGGCAATACTTCCTGGCGACCGCGCTGTAGCGCCGGGCTTTATGCCCGTCCCAACGGGATCCGTATGGAGCGGCCGTGGCCCACGGGGGGCATACGCCGGGGATAAACCCCGGCGCTACGAGTCGGTTCGAACCTCGCCAGACAATGTTGCCACACCGTTGGAGCCTGCTGCCCGTTGTTTCCTTTGACACGACGGTCGAGCGGTGAGTAGAATCGCGTCGGCGTCGGGCGGGAGTCGGCCGCGACCACCCCGCGAGCCGGAGCCCGCTTGGCGCCTCTTACACGACCAGCGGACACAAGGGGTTCCCGAACAAGACGGAGGTAGAGCCATGAGTAAACGTGTATTGAAGGTCGGTCTGGTCGGCGGCGGGGGCGGGGCGTTCATCGTCAACCCGCACAACAAGGCGATTCACATGGACGGCACCCGCCGGGTCGTCTGCGGGGCCCTGCACCAGGACCCCGACGTGGCCATGAGCGAGGCCCGCAAATGGCCGTACCCCATCCAGGGATATCCCAACTACAACGAGATGATCGAGGACCAGGCCGCCAAGCCCGTCGGCGAACGCATCGACTACGCCGTCATCGTCACGCCGAACTTCGTGCACTATGACCCGGCCACGAAACTCGTGGAGGCCGGCATCCCGGTCTTCTGCGAAAAGCCGTTGACCATTACCGCCAAGCAGGCCGAGGACCTGGCCAAGGCCGTCAAGAAGGCCAAGGTGCCCTTCGGCGTGGCCCATACCTACCTGGGTCACTGGTCCACGTGGGTGAGCCGGTGGATCGTCCAGAGCGGCAAACTGGGCAAGGTCCGCTGGGTCGACGCCTACTACCTCCAGGGCTGGCTGGCCAGCCGCGTGGAACTCGAAGGTCTCCAACAGGCCGAGTGGCGGACCGACCCCAAAAAGGCCGGCGCCTCGTGCTGCGGCGGCGACATCGGCACCCACGCCTTCATGCAGATGCGGTTCGTGACGGGCCTGAGGGTCAAGCGGCTGCGCGGCATGATCGAGACGTTCCTGAAGGGCCGGCAACTGGACGACCACTTCACCACCTACTGCGACCTGGCCGGCAAGATGGCCGCCACCGGCGGCGCCAAGGCCCTCATCCGGGCCACCCAGATCGCCATCGGCCACAAAAACGACCTGGGCATCGAGGTCAACTGCGAGAACGGCACCCTGATGTGGCGGCAGGAGGACGCCGAGCGCATCCAGATCCGCTTGCCCGGCGAGCCCGACCGAAACTACTGGCGCGGCGAGTTGGGCGGGAAGGACCCATTCCTCGGCCGGGTGCCCAAGTGGATCCGCGACGAACCGCAGGTGCCCTCCGGCCACGTGGAGGCGTTCCACGACGCCTACCGCCGGCTGCACAACGCCTTCGAGGCCGACGTCCGCAAGTACAACGCCGGCCGCAAGTTCACGTGCGACGGTACCAAGTATGCCAACGTGGACGACGGCGTGGCCCACATGAAGTTCGTCGAGGCCGCCGTCAAGAGTGCGAAGAACAACTCGCGGGCGGTGACGCCGTAGCGCGCCGCGCAAGCGCGGCGGCTAACGAGGCGCGTTCAGCGCGGCGGTCCTCCCCAAGCGCGGCGGCTAACGAGGCGCGTTCAGCGCGGCGGTCCTCGGCATACGCCTCCGTATGGACCGGACCGCCGCGCGTGCATCTGATCTTCCCGCGCAGCGCCGGGTGCCACGGATTGTGCTTGCCAATCCGTGCCTCGCGAGCGTGGCGCACGGTTTGACGAGCACACCGTGGCACCTGTGTGATCGGCGGTGCGCGGCCTGATCAACGACCGGCGACGTGCCGTCGCCGGCTCGGCGCGCCGGCGCAAAGGTGCCTGGCACCTGTAAAGGCATTAAAGGTGCCTGGCACCTCTCGATTCGTGGCGCGCGAGGCACCGATCAGTTCTCGGGGCCCGGCCCCGTCTCGCGGCGCATCGTTTCGAGGGCCTTCTGGAACGCCTCGCCCCGGTCATCGTGCGGGACGACGGTATTGTCCTCCAGCGTGATGACCTTCTCGTCCGTCGCGTTGTACCGGACGATGGGCACGCCCTGGCGGAGCGTCACGATGTTGCCCTTGACGAGGTTCTCGCGCGCCTGGTGGAAGCGGAAGGGCGAACGGACCGTATCGTGAACCAGGTTTCCCTCGATGACGAGTTCCGCCGTCCCCTGGTCCAGGAACATGCCGTTCGATTCCGCCCGGCCGGCGTTCAGGGGGATGTCGTGGATGTGGTTCTTCGCCAGGCGTGTGCCCGGCTGGCGGCCGAGGGTGTAGATGCCCCCGCCGTCGGAGAGAATCTGCATGCAATGATGGATATGATTGCGTGTCACCAGGTTGGCCTTGCACGGCGAGGGCGTGGGGTTCCACCGCCAGCCGACCGAGACGCCCGTGTAGGGGTGGTGGGCGATCTCGCTCCGCGTGATGACGTTCTCCGCCGAGAGGCCCACCCACACGCCGACCGCCCCGAAGAACCGCCTGCCGCAGCGCTCGATCCGGCAGTTCTCCACGCGGTTGCCGGTGGTTATCTCCGGCCCGTCGCGGCCCCGGCCCTCGCCGAGCATGACCCCGTTGCCGGCCACGTCCTCGACCACGCACCCGACCAGACCGCAGCCGTGACACGCCCGGCCGAACCAGACGCCGGAGCCGCCCAGGTGGCGGAATCGGCAGGCCTCGAACCTGCAGCGGCCCGCGCCCTCGACGGCAATGGCGGGTCGCACGGCCACCCGCAGGCCGCCGCCCTTCTGTGCCTTGCCCTCCCAGTGGAAACACGCCTGGCCGCCCGTGTACCAGCCCCCGGCGGGGCGGTAGGCGCAGTGCTCGAACGTCAGGCCGCGGAAATGGATGTTCGTAAGCGGTCGGGCGGAGTCCGCCGAGGATCGGACCGTCAGCAACTGCGTCGCCACGGGGGCGACCGTCTCCGTCCCGCCGATCGTCTCGCCCGGCATCGGGCGGTACGAGAGGACGCCCGTCTTCGTATCGAGATACCATTCTCCCGGCGCGTCGAGCAGCGAGGGATGGTTCCCGATGCGGTACCTCCCGTGCGGCCCCCACTTGTTCAGGCGGCGCGACTCCGGCACGGGGACCGCCAGCGTAAGCCGCCGCGACGCGGCGTCCATCGACGCAATGCCGACGCGCGTGACCGACCAGTCGTGCAGGAACAGGAGTTGGGCCTCGCCGGGCTCGGCGAGGGCCGGCACCTCGCCCGCCTTCCAGGTGAACTTCCAGCGGTCGTCGACGACGGAGTCGACGCGGGCCCAGCCGTCGTTCGGATGGCGCGCCCGCGGCCGCCGTTTGCCGCCGACGAAGAGTTCGTTGAATCGCCACGTGCCGGCCTTGACCTCGGGGACGGTGGTCCGCCAGACCTCGCCGTCCTGCTTCCATCCGCCGATGACCCGGCCGCCCGAGATGACGGGCGCCGCGCCCTCGTCGGCTCGCCAGACGACGGCGTGCTCGGCCGTCCCGCCGTCCTGGGGGCCGAGGACGAGCGGCTCGGTGAGGCGGTACGTCCCGCCGTGGACCACGACGTGCAGGTCCTCCTTCAGTCCACCGGCGATGACCTCGCGCGCGGCGTCGCGGGCACCGGCGAGCGTGGCCACGGGCCTGGCGGCCGTGCCGGCACCGGCATCGTCGCCGCCGGGGGCGACGTGGATTTTCGCGGCGGGGACGGGCGTGGGCGCGAGCACCAGGGCGAAGGCGATCGCGAGCGCCAAAGGTCGCAGGTTCGGCATATGTGGTCTCCTCGCATCCTGGTTAGCCGCCGGCCTTGGCCGGCGCGTTTCGCACCCGACACGGCACGCGCCGCGCAAGCGCGGCGGCTAAATGTGCGTAAGGCTCACGCCCCGCCGCGCGGCAGTCAGGCATGTACAGCGCCGCGGCCTACGCCGCTCTCCCGGCCCGTACGGGCCGGGCCACAC
>CAYTJE010000144.1:0-7312 GCA_964437855.1 uncultured Anaerolineales bacterium
GCCGGCTGCTTCCCCCTCATGCCGAACCGCCTGAGTTACCCGGAACTCGTGCCCGCGGCATGGCACGACACGTTCCTCTACGACGACGACCCGGCCCTGCGGCGGAAACTGGCGACGCTGCTCCGCGGCAAGGGGCCGTGGGACAAGGTCGGCCAACTCGCCGATGACATCCAGCGGTTCGACTGGTCGAACCGGGCCCGCGCCTACGACGCGGCGCTGGAGGAGGTGGCGGCGAGGAGAGAGGATTCCGCTGCGCGACGGTAAACGAATGCGCCGGGCTTAGCGCCCGATATATGTCATTCTGAGGAGCGGCGCAGCCGCGACGAAGAATCTCGCCGTGGTCGTTGCCGGTCGTCGTTTCGCACGGCGAGATTCTTCGGCCCCACAATTTGCGCGGTGGGCAGTCTTGCCCACCGCGCTCCGTGCAATTTGCGCGGTGGGCAGTCTTGCCCACTGCGCTCCGTGCGCGGTGCCCAGTCTTGGGCACCGCGCGATACGGAACTCCCTCTCCCACCGGGGGAGAGGGATACAACAACACAGCATACGAAAAGGTGTCCCCTGCCCCGCACCGCGCCCAACCCCACGCCGCTGCCATCGGCCGGACGCCGGCGCCGCCTCCGCCGGCGGCTGCTCCAGTGGTACCGCGCCCACCGCCGCGACCTGCCGTGGCGGCGGACCCGCGACCCGTACGCCGTGTGGGTGGCCGAGGTCCTGCTCCAGCAGACGCAGGTCTCGACCGCCCTGCCGTATTACGAGGCGCTGCTGGAACGCTTCCCGACGGTCCGGGCCCTGGCCGAAGCCGCCCGCGAGGCCGTCCTGAAGACGTGGGAAGGCCTCGGCTACTACCGCCGGGCCGTCCATCTGCACGAGGCCGCCGGGCTTCTCGTCCGTGACCACAACGGCCGGGTGCCCGACGACCCCGCCGCCTTCGCCCGCCTGCCCGGCGTGGGCCGGTACACGTGCGGGGCGGTCCAGTCGATCGCCTTCGGCCGGCACCTGCCGGCCGTGGACGGCAACGCCGCCCGGGTCCTGGCGCGGTGGTTCGCCATCGAGCGGCCCCTCTCGGCCTCGGGCGTGCGGAAAGACCTGTGGCGGCTGGCCGAGGCGCTCGTCCCCCGCGCGGCACCGGGTGACTGGAACCAGGCCCTGATGGAACTCGGGAGCCGGGTGTGCACGCCGCGGTCGCCGGCGTGCTCCGAGTGCCCGGTCCGGGCGCTGTGCCGGGCCGCCCGCCGGGGCATCCAGGACCGCCTGCCCGTGAAACGCCGGCGCAAACGGGTGCCGCACATCGAGGTGGGGGCCGGCATCGTGTGGCGCCGCGGCAAGGTGCTGATGTGCAAGCGGCCGGAGCACAAGATGCTCGGCGGCCTGTGGGAGTTCCCCGGCGGCAAGCGGCGCGACGGCGAGTCTATCCGGTCGTGCATCCAACGCGAACTCAAGGAGGAGTGCGACCTGGACGTTCGCGTCGGCGACCACCTGGTCGACGTCACCCACACGTATTCGCACCTGAAGGTGACGCTTCGGTGCTACCACTGCCGGGCGCCGCGCGGGCGGGTCCGGACGCTGGCGGCGGAGGAGGCCCGGTGGCTCCGGGTCGAGGAGATTCCGGCCTTGCCGCTGCCGGCGGCCGACCTGAAGATCCTGACAGCCCTGGGCATCGACCGCGCGGCCGCCCGCCGGGCCACCCGGGGCGACGCGAGCGCGGGCCCACGGTGACGGGGTGCCCCATGGCCCGTGCCATGGCGGGGGAAGGTCTCCCGCCGCTGCCGCGGCGGGCTCGCAAATACGCCCCGTTCGCGACTTTACGTCGGTCCCGCCAGACGGTACACTGGTTTCGGGTCGCGACGCCCAAGGAGGGCTCCTGTCCGACCGACAACCCGGCCGCCAGCGGTCGCCCCCGGCCGTATCATCCGCTTTATCCGGTTCATCCTATCCGGTTCGGGGAGCGCGGCGAACCGCCTGCGGTGCGGGCAAGCCAAACGGAGACACCTGTATGCCGTATGCGATGCGTATCGCCGTCGTCCTGGTGGCGACGGCTACGGTGGCCGCGGCGCCGGCCACGCCGGATGACGTCTCGCCCATTCCGGAAGCCCCCGACTCGGCCGCGAAGCCCAAGGCCGACGACCTGGAGCAGGCCTACAAGCAGGCGCCGCTGCTCGTGGAGTTCCAGGTCGAGACGGTCCAGGGCAACCCCACGGCAGACCGGCGTCTGGCGTGGGAGGCCTCCGGGCCGGTCCTGGACGTGCTGCACGGCCGGCTCCTGCCGGGGCGGATCTCGGTCCACGTCGACAGCGTGGTCCGCGTCTTCGACATGCCGCGCGCCGAGGCCGAAGGCAAGTCGTTCGTCGTGCCGCTGAAGCCGCTCGGCGAGGCCCTCAAGCGCCGGTTCCAGGTCGTGGGCCGACGTGCCTACGCCGCCGACAGCCCGGAGGCCGATCGCCTGAGGCAACTGGCCGAATCCGACGTCCGAACCGACGACGCCGGTGGCAAACTCGCCCTGACGGTCAAACCCCTCCAGCCCGTCTTCCCGGTCGAGGGGCCGAAGCACATCGAGGTCCGCCTGACCAACGAGGGCAAGGACTCCGCCACGTACGTCCAGGCGCCCCTCACCGAGCGGGGCGGCACCCTGTACCTGCCCGGCAAAGGCCGCATCCACATCCGCACGATGAGCGGGGAACCGGTGCCCGATAAGGGCAGCGTGGTCACGGGGATGGTGCCGCCCGGTCGCCCGGAGCCCGCCCTGATTCTGCCGAGGGCGAGTTTCAAGGAGACCATCGACCTGGACACGTATTACACGCTGCCGGCGGGCCGGTACACCTTCTCGATGTTCCTGGCCACGCCCGACGGCCGGGGACGCATCGCCTCGAACGGCTTCTCGTTCCAGGTGGGCGCGGTCGGCCTGCCGGAGACCCCCGAGAGGCCGGCCCCCGCCGAGACGCCCGACACCCGTCCGGACACCGAGCGGGTCGGACCGGCCGCCGGGCCGACCACGCCGACCGACGAGGACCTGCCCGACCCACACAGTTACACGCCGGGCGAGACCGCGTTCGGCCTGGCCAGCCTCCTCCGACCCACCCAGGCCGTCTACACGCTCGGCGAGCCCGTGACGGTGGAACTGCGGCTCATCAACGCGGGCCCGCGGACGGTGGCGGTGGACCCGCGGCTGGAGCGGACCCTGACGGTCCGGGTCGAGCCGGTGGGCGACAGCCCCCAGCCGCTGATGATCCGCCAGGTCATCCCCTGGCCCGACGATGAGACCGTCCCGCCGGAGATGCGGGCCACCCTGCGCGAATCGGCCTTCTGGGGGCGGACGATCAACCTGAACACGCTCTACGGCAGGAAACTCGAGGCCATCGAGGCCCCCACGCCCAAGGAAATCGCCGAGGGGAAGGCGCTCAAGTACGAACGCTTCGGACGGAACCTCTTCGGCTTCAAGGCGCCGGGCACGTACAAGGTCTCGGCCACCTATGCCGTCGGCCACCGGAAG
The DNA here is from genome assembly GCA_964437855.1 of uncultured Anaerolineales bacterium. Lineage (GTDB taxonomy): Bacteria > Planctomycetota > Phycisphaerae > FEN-1346 > FEN-1346 > BS750m-G62. The sequence continues at coordinate 3,488 of CAYTJE010000144.1, forward strand.
AACCCGGGCGGCGCCAAGACGCAGGACCAGACCAAGACGTGGTGGACCGGCGACGTCCGGACCAACACGATCACGATCCGCATCGCGGAGAAGAAGGCCCGGTGAGCGCGGTGATTTATTGAGCCAGGTAAAAGTAATATGAAACTGTCATTCTGAGGCCTCGCTTGCGAGGCCGAAGAATCTCGCCGCGGGAGCAGCGTCAAGGCGAGATTCTTCGTCGCGGCTTCGCCGCTCCTCAGAATGACAACCATGAAGGTTTTTTTACCGGGCTCAATGGCCGCCGGGCTTGTCCCAGTACGGACCCGTATGGGCCCGGCGAGTGACCTCCCGTGCCGGGCCAGCACCTGGTTGATATGCACCCTTGACACGCACCCGGCGGCGCGGTAGGAAACGGATGGCACGGGGCGAGCCTCCCGTACGGGGCGCTCGCCCCGTCTCCATGGGGAGACCATCCGATGGCCCGACGCCGTCAAGCCCGCCCGAAGACGCCGCCGACCGATACGCGGTGGAGCGCGGAACAACGACCCATCTTGCCGCGCGGCGAGTCGCCGCACCCGCCGCCCGCAGGCGAAACACCTGTCTCCGGCGCGGTGGGGCCGGAGACCCACCGCGCCGCATCAGATACCCTTGCCGGCACCGGCCGGTTCGGCCGGTTCCTGGCGGACCTCATGCAGACGGGCGAGTACCGGAACCAGGTTGCGCACGTCCGCTCGCTGCCGGCGCGCGAGGCCCGCTATGCCGACCCGGCGGAACCGCTGCCCGGTCCCCTGGCCGAGGGGCTCCGACGCCGCGGCATCGAGCGGCTGTACGTCCACCAGGCCCGGGCGCTGGACCTCGCGCGCGACGGCCGCGACCTGGTGGTCGTCACGGCCACGGCCAGCGGCAAGACGATGTGCTACAACCTGCCGGTGCTGGAGCGGCTGCTGGCCGACCCGGACGCCACGGCCCTGTACCTGTTTCCGACGAAGGCGCTGGCGCAGGACCAGTTAGGGACGCTGAAGCGGTGGGCGGAGTCGCACCCGGCCGTCGGCGCGGTCCTGCGGCCGGCCACGTACGACGGCGACACGCCGCGGCACAACCGGCGGACGATCCGCTCGGAGGCGAACGTCGTCCTCTCGAATCCCGACATGCTGCACGTCGGCATCCTGCCGCACCATCCCCGCTGGGCCACGTTCCTCTCAAACCTGAAATATGTCATCATAGATGAGTTACACCAGTACCGGGGCATCTTCGGGTCGAACGTGGCGATGGTGCTGCGCCGGCTCTCGCGGGTATGCGGGCACTACGGCAGCCGGCCGCAGGTCATCGGCGCCAGCGCCACGATCGCGAACCCGGCCGAATTGGCCGAGGCCCTGACCGGCCGGCCGTGCGCGTGCCTGGACACCGACGGCAGCCCGGCGGGGCCGCGGCTGTTCGTCCTCTGGAACCCGCCGCCCTTCGGCCGCGACGGCCTGGCCCGCCGCAGCGCCAACATGGAGGCGACCGACCTCCTGGCCCGGCTGGTCCGGCGCGACGTGCAGACGATCGTCTTCACGAAGGCCCGCGTGGTGGCCGAACTCGTGTACCGCTACGCCCGCGAGCGGCTGCGGGAGACGGACCCGCCGCTGGCCGACCGCCTCCGCGCCTACCGCGGCGGGTACCTGCCCGAGGAGCGGCGCGAGATCGAACAGGCGCTCTTTACCGGGCGGCTGCTCGGCATCGCCTCCACCACCGCCCTGGAACTGGGCATCGACGTGGGTACGCTGGACGCCTCGATCCTGGTGGGGTTCCCCGGGACGATCGCCTCGATGTGGCAGCAGGCCGGCCGGGCCGGGCGCGGCAGCGAGCCGGCGCTCTCGGTCCTGGTGGCCTACAACGACCCGATCGACCAGTACCTGGTGCACGAGCCGGAGTACCTGTTCGGCCGGCCCGTGGAGGAAGGCGTGATCGACCCGGCGAACCCGTACATCCTGGCCAGCCACCTGGGGTGCGCGGCGGCGGAACTGCCGCTCGCGCCCGAAGACGCCGACGTCTTCGGCGAGCCGACGGCCGAGGTCGCCGAGGCCCTTGCCGGCACCGGCGACCTGACCCGCATCGACGACCGGTACTACTGGTCGAGCCCGCGGACGCCCGCCCACCAGACCGACCTGCGGACCATCTCGAACGACACGTTCAGCATCGTCCGGACCGGCGGGGCGCGGCACGAGGTCATCGGCCAGGTCGACGCCATCAGCGCCCCCGAACTCGTGTACCCGAACGCCATCTACCTGCACGAGGGGGAGAGTTACCAGGTCCGGGACCTGGACTTCAACGGCAAGGTGGCCTACGTCGAGGCCGCCGAGACCGACTACTACACGCAGCCGGTCCTCTCGGACGCGTGCCGGGTCCGGGCCGAGCGCCGCCGCCGGGCCGTCCCGGGCGGGACCGTCTGCTTCGGCGACCTGGCCGTGCAGTGGGCGACGGTGGCCTTCAAAAAGATCAAGTATTATACGAACGAGAACATCGGCCAGACGGCGCTCGACCTGCCGGCCCAGATGCTGGAGACGACGGGCCTGTGGCTCAGCCCGGAGCGGGAGGTGCTGGAGGACCTGGCCGGCATGGGCCTGCGGGCCGTCGAGGGCCTGGTCGGCGTGCGGAACCTGCTGCTCGTCTGCCTGCCCATGCTGGCGATGTGCGACCGGCGGGACCTGTCGGGTATCGTCGAGAGTGCCAACACGGGCCGGCCGACCGCCTTCATCTACGACCGGTTCCTGGGCGGCCTGGGCTTTGCCGAGCGGGGGTACGAGACGATCGGCCGGCTCCTGGCCATGTGCCGGGGCCTCGTGGCCGGCTGCGGCTGCGAGGACGGGTGCCCCGGCTGCGTGGGCCTGGCCGGTCTCCGCCCGCCGCTGCACCAGGACCCCGACCTGAGGCGCGGGTACGCGATTCCGTCGAAGCGCGGGGCCGAGGCGCTGCTGGCCCGGCTGACGGCGTGAGGCGTTTTCAGTTGACACCGCCCTTCCGCCGGGTCAGCATCAGGGTGATGACCGGCAGGGGTGGAGGTCCCCCATGGTAGCCCTGACCGAACAGGAACGTGAGGCAGTCCGGCATCTCACGCGCCGCCTGTGCAGCCGGCTGAGAGACCGCCTGGTCGAAGTCAGGCTGTACGGGTCGCGAGCGCGCGGCACGGGCGAGGCGGGGTCCGACGTCGACTTGGCCGTTGTGGTGAACGGGCACTCCCCCTCCCTCCGGCACGAGGTTTTCGAGGAGGTCTCGGCCGTTGTGCTCGAACACGACCTGCTGCTGGACGTGCACGTGCTGGACCGCTCCCATCTGGAAGCCCTTTCCCGCCTGGGCAGTCCCTACGCACGGCGCCTGGACCAAGAAGGGATCCGACTGTGAGTTCCTGGCAACGCCTGGTTGACCGCGCCAAGACGACCCTTGACGAAGCAAGCATCCTCCTGGAATCGGGTCACCCAATCGGGGCCGCGGACCGATGCTACTACGCGATGTTCTACGCGGCTTCCGCCCTGCTCTGGGCAAAGGGACTGGAGCCGACGAGCCATCGGGCCATGCTCGCAACCTTCGGCAAGGAAATGGTTAAGGGCGGAGAGGTCGACCGCTCCTATCACCGCATGCTCCTGGACGCGTTTGACCTGCGGCAGACCGCCGATTATGACGTCCAGGCCGACGTGGACACGGCCACAGCCCAGGAAGCCTTCACGGCCGCCCAGGATTTCGTGGCCATGGCCGAGGCCATGCTGAGGAAGGAGTGACACGGCCACGCCTGACAGAAGCGCGCCGCGGTATCGGCCTGACAGAAGCGCGCCGCGGTATCGGCCTGACAGAAGCGCGCCGCGGTATCGG
>CAYTJE010000144.1:7412-8259 GCA_964437855.1 uncultured Anaerolineales bacterium
CAAAAAAATGCCGGACGGAGTCGCCGTTGCTCCGTCCGGCCTACTCCGCCGCCGGCGGGGGGACTACCGACGACGGATGCTTCGGTTGTCGGGTCCTGCTTCTCGGGGAGGGCGTTCGCTTCGGGGGTTGCCCTCCCACGTCTATCGTATTGTTTCACGGCGGGGCGCCGAAGTCAAGAGCCCCGGCCGCGATTCTTCGGACGGCTTAGCGCTACTCGCCACCTCGCGTGCGGGGGCCTTCCGAGACCGCCGCGCACCAAGCGAGCGCTACTTCCTGCACCCGCTCTTCTTCGGCTTCGGCTTGTCCTGCTTCTTCGTCTCATCCTTCTTCTTTCCACAACCGCAGCCGCTGACCATCGCCACGCTCCTTCGTTACAGGGGTTCGTTTCCGGAGATCCATCCGAGGCCGGCGCAGGGGTTGGCGTCTGCGACCGGTTCTGCCTCCCCCCGCGCCGCACGGCGTGGCGGAAGGGACCGCGGGACGCCTCCCCGGAAGGCGCGCCCCGCGGTCACATCGGTGGAGGTCAGACCTCCACGCTACTCGTCCTGCTGCTCCTGCTCTTCTTCTTCCTGTTTCGGTTCGTCGGTGTCACCACAGCCACACGTGTCACACATGGTCGTCCTCCTTACGGGTTCAATGACCTTCCGATCTGGTGGCATTATAGCACCTCTATCGTGCCACGACAAGAGGCGCTTGATTTCCTCGCTGTCTTTTGTCTATCATGCGCCATCGCCCCAGGGGGGCACCTGCACGGGGGCAGAGCCCGCGGTCAGGACACATGCCGTTCCCACTAGGCCTACAACGCGACGAGCCGCCCGTCGTGGAGCCCGAAGGGCTCCGAGAGAC
>CAYTJE010000145.1:0-8197 GCA_964437855.1 uncultured Anaerolineales bacterium
GGCACCGCGCCACGGCCTTTGTGGATGATGGCGAAGTGGACAAAGTCGCCCTAGCCGCGAGCGTGAGCGGAAAGGTTTGACTCGGTCGCGGCCCGCCGGTACGATGCGCCCGCCGCCGGACGGGTCGGCGGACGGTTGGTCTATAGAGAGTGAGGGTGACGCGTGAAGTCCTACGACGTGGTAGTCCTGGGCGGCGGTCCGGGCGGGTACGTGGCCGCCCTGCGAGCCGCACGGCGCGACGCCAAGACGTGCTGCATCGAAATGGGGCAACTGGGCGGCGTCTGCCTGAACGTCGGGTGCATCCCGACCAAGGCCATGCTGCACGCCTCGGAGATGTATCATGGCTTCGCGGAGGCCGAGGCGTACGGCTTTGCGGCCGAGACGCCACCGGTTGACGGGCCGGCCTTCATGCGCCGCGCCCGACACGTGGCCGGCGGCCTCTGCAAGGGCGTCGCCACGCTCCTGAAGAAGCGCGGCGTGGAGGTGATCCGCGGCCGCGGCCGGCTGACCGGCCGAAACACCCTGGCCGTCGAGACCGGCGGCGGTACCGACGAGGTCCGGGCCGGGGCCGTCATCGTGGCGACCGGTTCGCGGCCGGCCAAGCCGGGCTTCGCCCCGTGGGACGCCGACCGCGTCTGGACGACCGACGAGGCCACCACCGCCGATCGGCTCCCCGAGAGCGTCCTGATCGTGGGCGGCGGGGTGATCGGCTGCGAGTTCGCCACCATCTACGCCGAACTCGGCATCCCGACGACCGTCGTCGAGATGCTCGACCGCCTCCTGCCCACGCTCGACGAGGATGCCTCGAAGGCCGTCCGCGCCAGCCTCAAAAAACGCCGCGTGACCATCCTGACCGGCGCCAAAATCGTCAGCATGAAGGCCACCGGCAAGCAGGTGACCGCGGAACTGGAGGGCGGCAAGACGCTCGAGGCCGGCCGCACCCTTGTGGCCGTCGGACGCGTACCCAACGTCGAGGACCTGGGCCTGGAGGACGCCGGCGTCGCGCTCGACGGCCGCATCATCCGCGTGGACGAGGCCTGCCGGACCAGCGTCGACGGCGTGTATGCGGTGGGGGATTGCGCGGCCCCGCTCCAGTACGCCCACCTCGCCAGCCGCATGGGCACGGTCGCTGCGGACAACGCCACCGGCCACCCGGCCGGCGATCCGCTCGACGTGGTGCCGCAGGTCGTCTACACGCATCCGGAGATCGCGAGCGTCGGTCTGACGGAGGCGGAGGCCCGGCAGGCCGGCCGCGAGGTCCGCGTGGCCCGGTTCCCGCTTCGGGCCAGCGGCATGGCCCGGGCCTACGGCCGGCCGGAGGGCGAGGTCAAACTCGTCGCCGAGACGGAGGACGGCGAAATCCTGGGCGCCTCGGTCATCGGCGCCCACGCCTCCGACGTCATCCAGGAAGTCGCCCTCGCCATGCGGAATGAACTGACCGTCGAGGAGGTCGCCGGCACGATCCATCCCCACCCGACCTTTGTGGAAGCCGTGCACGAGGCCGCCGAACTCTGGCTCGGCCTCCCCGTCCACACCACCGCCGGATGACCCATGGCCGACCTGCTGACCCTTGATCTCGGCCGGGCGCCTTACGGGCCGACGGCCCGGCTCCAGCAGCGGCTCCATACCCGCGTGCGCGAGGCCCCGGACGAGCAGGCCTGGCTCGTCCTGGTCGAGCACGACCCGCCGGTCATCACCCTGGGCCGGGGCGCCGACGAGGGGCACGTCACGGCCTCGCGCGAGCGGCTGCGGGCCATGGGCGTCCAGGTGCACGAGTCCGGCCGCGGCGGCGACGTCACCTGGCACGGCCCCGGGCAACTCGTGGCGTACCCGATTCTCCGGCTCGACCTGCACGGGCGCGACGTGCGCGGCTACCTGCGGGACCTGGAGGAGGTGCTCATCCGCACCCTGGCGCGCTTCGGCCTGGAGGGCACCCGGGCCGAGGGCATGACCGGCGCCTGGCTCGGCGACGAGAAGGTCGCCGCCATCGGCGTGGCCGTCCGACGCTGGGTCACCTGGCACGGCATCGCCCTGAACGTGGCCGACTGCCGCGACGCCTTCGACCTGATCGTGCCGTGCGGCATCCGCGACCGCGGCGTGACGAGCCTGGCGCGGGCGCTCGGGCGCGAGGTCTCGGTTGCCGAGGTCAAGCCGCATCTTGTAGAATGCATGGTCGAGGTGTTCGGGTTCGATGGCGCCCGCGCGGGCGAGGCGCCCGAGATGGGGCCGCCCGAGCCGCGATCGTAAGATCGCGGGGACGTTCGAGGGGCGGGGTGTGCGTTGCCCTTCGGATCGAGCGTCCCCGCCGCCTTGCGGCGGCGGCTCGTAGAGGATAGAGCATTCGCATGCGCCAAAACGCCGACGCGCAACGCGGCCGACAGCGCCCGTTCCCGCCGTGGCTCCGGAAGCGCGTGCCGGCCGCCGGCGAGGCCGACCGCGTCCGCCGACTCCTGGCGGAACTGGACCTGGAGACCGTCTGCGCCGGCGCCCGCTGCCCGAACCTGCCGGAGTGCTTTGCCCGCGGCACCGCCACCTTCATGATCCTCGGCCGCTCGTGCACGCGGTCGTGCCGGTTCTGCGCGGTGCCGTCCGCCCCGCCCGGCCCGCCGCGCGAGGAGGAACCGGAGGCCGTGGCGGAGGCCGCCGCCCGTATGGGTCTCCGGCACGTGGTCGTGACGAGCGTGACCCGCGACGACCTCGCGGACGGCGGGGCCGGCCACTTTGCCCGGACCGTCCGGGCGATTCGCCGAAGGCTGCCGGGCGCGGCCGTCGAGGTCCTCGTGCCGGACTTCCTGGGCCGCGCCGCCGACGTCGAGACCGTCTGCGAGGCCGGCCCCGACGTCTTCAACCACAACGTCGAGACGGTGCCGCGGCTGTACCCGTCGGTCCGGCCGGAGGCGGATTACCGACAAAGTCTGGCGGTTCTGGCCGCGGCCGACAGAATGCTGCGGGAAAGGGACGGGGCTTCCCGCGCGGTGGCCCTCCCGGGCCACCGCGCCGAAGAGGCGGCCGCGCGGCCCGTACGGGCCGCGCGGCAAGGACGGGATCGTCCCCGCCGGACCAAGAGCGGGCTGATGGTGGGCCTGGGCGAGACGCCCGACGAGGTCCGCCGCGTCCTGGCCGACCTGCGGCGGGTCGGGTGCGGCATCGTGACGATCGGCCAGTATCTGGCCCCATCGAGCCGGCACGTGCCGGTGGCGCGGTTTGTTGAGCCGGCCGAGTTCGAGGCCTGGGAGGCCGAGGCCCGGGCCATGGGCTTTGCCGCGGTGGCGGCGGGGCCGTTCGTCCGCAGCAGTTACCGGGCGAAGGAGGTCTTTGCCGAGAGTACGGCCCGGTATCGCGGCGAGGGGTGAGCAAACAGGTGTCATTCTGAGCGAGCGAGCGAAGCCTCTCGCCGCCGGCCACGGCACGAGCCGTACCCGCGCCAGGGTTCGAGTGCCGAGACGGCAAGGGCCAAGGCGAGATCCTTCGTCGCCCTGCGGGCTCCTCAGGATGACAAGCGTAGGCAGTTACGGCGCGCCTCTTCAAATGGAGGAACGAGGATGGCAATCGAAGATGTGAAGTTGCCCGACCTGGGCGAGGATGCCGGCGACGTGGCCACCGTGGCCTTCTGGTACGTCGACCCCGGCCAGACGGTCGAGGAGGGCGACGAACTCGTCCAGATGCTGACCGACAAGGCCGCCTTCGACGTCCCCAGCCCGGTGGCGGGCGAGGTCAAGGAATGCCTCGCCCAGGAGGACCAGGAAATCGAGGTGGGCCAGGTCCTCTGCCGCATCGAGACCGGGGACTGACGTGAGCGACGCCGCCTCCGGCCGGTTCATCGTGCTCGACGGGCCCGAAGGTGCCGGCAAGACGACCCAGGTGGACCGGCTGGTCCACCGGCTGAAGGAGGGCGGCCGGCAGGCCACCGCCGTCCGCGACCCCGGCTCCACGCCCGTCTCCGAACGCATCCGCGAGGTGCTGCTCGACCCCGGTCTGCCCGGCATGGACGACCGGACCGAACTGTTCCTCTACATGGCGAGCCGGGCCGAGATGGTGGCGCGGATCGTCCGGCCGGCCCTGGCCGTCGGACTCGTCGTCGTCAGCGACCGCTTCGTTTCCTCGACCGTGGCGTATCAGGGGTACGCGGGGGGTATCGAGCCGGACCTGATCTGGGCCCTCGGCCGGACCGCCTGTGCCGACCTGGAGCCCGACCTGACGGTGGTGCTCGACCTGCCGGTGGCCGAGGGGTTCGGCCGGCTCCAGGGCCCCCGCGACCGCATGGAGGCCAAGGGCCCGGCCTACCACGAGCGGGTGCGGCAGGGGTTCCTGACGATGGCCCGCGACCGGCCGGAGGCGTTTGCCGTCGTCGATGCCACGCCCTCGGCCGACGTGGTGGCCGAGGCCGTCTGGGAGGCCGTCGCCCGTGTCCTTTGACGCCGTTCAATACCAGCCGTCGGCCGTGCGGATGCTCCGGGCGGCCGTCGCCCGCGACCGCCTGGCCCACGCCTACCTGTTCGTGGGTTCGCGCGGCGTGGGGAAGGGCCTGGCGGCCCGGGAACTGGCGAAGGTCCTGTTCTGCGCCTCGCCCCGCGGCGCCGGCACCGACGCCCCGGACGCCTGCGACGCCTGCGAGCATTGTCGACGCGTGGACCGCGGGGTCCACCCCGACCTCTACTGGTTCGCCAAGGAAGCGGACTCCAACGATTTCCGGCTGGCCCTCGTCACGCGCCGGGAAGGGCGCGACGGCACGCCGGCCTGGCTGACGACCACCGTGAATGAGTCGGTTGAACTCACGCCGATGGAGGCGTCCTGGACGGTCACGGTCCTGGACGATGCGGAACTGCTGAACCGGTATGCCGCCAACGCGCTGCTGAAGACGCTGGAGGAACCCTCGCCCCACGCCGTCCTGGTGCTCTTGTGCGCCGACGTGTCGCGCCTGCCGGGCACCATCCTGTCGCGGTGCCAGTGGGTGCGGTTCCGTCCGCTGCCGGAGGCGTTCGTGGCGGAGAAGGTCCGCGAGGTCCTGGCCGGTCACGAGCCCGACGGGGCCGCAGGGGCCGCATCCAAGAAGAAGGAGGCGCCGCCGACGCCGTCGGAGGAGGAGGTGGCGTTCGTCTGCCGGTTCGCGGGCGGCAGCATCGAGCGGGCCGTCGACCTGGTCGGCAGCGGCCTGTGGTCCCTGAAACGCGACCTCCTCGACCGCCTGCCGACCCTGGGGGCCGAGACCGCCTTCCGGATGGCCGAGGCCGTCGTCGGCTGGGGCAAGGCCCTGGCCAAGCGCGAGGGGGCCAAGCCGGGCACCGTCGAGGCCAACGCCATCCGCCGGCGGACGGGCCGGCTGGCGTTGGCGGCGGTGGCGTCGGCGTTCGGCGACGCCGCCCTCCTGGCTGCCTGCGACCGGGGCGAGGCACGGCTCGTCAACGCCGACCAGGCCCAGGTCATCCGGGCCCTGGCCGGCTGGCCGCCCGAGGCCTCGGCCCGCGCCGTTGCGCTGCTGGCCGACGGGCAGACCCATATCCGCCGGTACGTCCATCCGGAACTGGCGACCGAGAACGCCCTGCTCCAGGTGAGCCGCCTCCGGCCGGCGCCGGCGTGAGCCTGTTCCGAGCCGCGACCGCCCCGAGCCGCCTTCGTAAGATGGCGGGTATCCCGGCCCGCAGGCGAACCCTCTTGCGCCCCGGCGCCTCAGCGCGCTTGTGTACCCGCGACCTGACGGTCGCGGCTCGGGCCGTGTCGCGCCGCCCGAAAGGGCCTTTAGGGTTGCAAAGGGGGCGTCGCCTCCCTAGGCTAGGGCCCTTCGACGCCCGGTTCCCCTTGACCGTGGACAGGTGAAAGGTCACGCGGATGGCACTGCGGTTCTTCCGGAAGCACCGGAAGTGGTTCATGATTCTGGTGTTCGCGGCGGTGATTTCGATGGTGTTCTGGCTGGCGTGGCGTGAGGTGGCGGGCAAACTGTCCGCCTGGTTCGCCTCGTTGGGCCGGGGGGAGGTGGTCGGCCGCATCGCCGGCCGGGAGGTCACCGACCGCGAAGTCGGCCGGTTTGCCGGCCGGCTCCAGATTGCCGGTCGCGCGGCCCAGAGGTGGTACCAGGGGCTGGTGCAGCGGGTCTCGTCGCGCGAGGCGGCCGGGCCGATCTACCTGGCCACGGTGGACCAGTCCGCCTGGCCCCTGCTGGCCCGGCAGGTGGAGGACCCCGAACGCATCGACCGCGCCACGGCCCTGGTGTGGCTGGCCCTCTATGAGGAGGCCCGGCGGTTCGGCTTCGGGACGACCCAGATGGAGGTGGAGGCCCGCCTGGACCGGCTGCGGTCGCTGGGCCTGACCGACGGGGCCATCAACCAGACGGTGGTCCGGGAGGCGTACGGCCGTCGCGACCTGCTCCTGGAGGCGTTGGCCGACGACATGACCCTCGCCGATTACATCCGGTACCTGTACGAGACGTTCAGCGTGCCGGTCACCCCGGAGGTGCGGCGGGCGTTTGCGAAGCAGGATGCCCGCATCAAGGTCCGCCTGGCCGTCTTCAAGGCCGACGAGGTGACCGACGAGGTCCAGGAACCGACCGAGGACGTCCTCCGCGAGTACTTCGCCAAGTACAAGGCGTACCTGCCGGGAAAGGGGCCCGAGGGCATCGGGTACCGCATCCCGCCCAAGGTGGCCGTGGAGTACCTGGTGGCCGAACCGGACGCCTTCGAGGACGAGGCCGCCGAGGCCGTGACCGCCGAGGAAGTCAAGGCCTACTACGAGGCGAACAAGGACCCGGAGTTCCTCATCGAGAAGACCGCCTCTGAAGCCGAGGCCGACGCCGACGAGGCCGCCGACACGGCCGACGCCGACGAGGCCGCCGGCAACGGCAACGGCAACGGCAACGGCGAGGCCGCCGGTGCCACCGGGGGTGAGGCAAGCACTTCCGAGACCGGCCGGGAGCCGGCAGAGCCCGACCAGGAACCGGCGGAGGCCGAGAAGGCGTTCCGCCCGCTGGAGGAGGTCCGCGGCGAGATCCGCCGACGCCTCGTCCGACAAAAGGCCGAGGACTTGGCCCACGAGCACCTCGGCGGCCTGGTCGGCGAGATCACCACCAAACGCAAGGGCGTGGACCTGCGGATCTGGGCCGACGGGACACGCGTCCGGTACGTCGGCGTGCCGGGCAGGCACACGGCCGAGGAACTGGCCGAGGTCCCGGGCCTCGGCGGGGCCGCACGCGGCCGGGTCGCCGTGCCGCAGGTCGCCCTGAACGTGGTGGAACTGGTCGGCCCGGAGAAGGCCCGCATCGCCGTCCGCGAAATCAGCGAGGTCTACACCGGTTCCGAGGGGAAGGCCTACGTCTTCCGCGTGACCGACGTGGCCCCCAGCCGCGAGCCCAAGGACCTGGACGAGGTGCGCCGGGCCGTCCTCAAGGACGTGGTCCTGGCGAGGGCGTTTCGGCTGGCGCGCGAGCGGGCCAAACGCCTGCTGGAGGCGGCCGCCGAGAAAGGCCTGGAGACGGCCGCCGACGAGGCCGAGGTCGAGACCGTGCCCAGCGACTGGTTCCCGCGGCAGCGGTCTATTCCGTACCAGGGACGGTGGCTCGAGTGGACGCCGTCGTTGCCCGAGGTCGACTCGAGCCGCGTCCTGGTGGACGAGTGCTTCCGGATGGTCGAGGACGGCCGGGAACGCACCCTGGTTTCCCTCGGCAAGCAGAAGATGGTGGTGGTGGCCGAGTTGATCGGCCGCAAGGCCCCCCGCGAGGCGGCGTACGCGGCGTTCCGTCCGATGGTGGTCCGCCGGGTGGCGCAGCAGATGGCCGGCCGGGCGGTGCCCGAACTGCTCGAACCCGGCGCCGTCCGACGACGCATGGCGGTCGTCGAGGTGTCCGGGGCAAAGAAGGAGACCGGGGAGACGGAAACCGACACGGCCGACGACCCCGCAACCCTGCCGGAGGAGGTGGCCGAGTAAGCCCCCACCAACGGCCGGGGGCGGTTTTCGTCCGGCCGCCGATTGACAGGCCCTGGGGGGGGGCGGTATAGTGATGGGGTCTGCCCGGGTGGGTAGGTAGCTCAGGCGGTAGAGCACCGCACTGAAAATGCGGGTGTCGCCGGTTCGACTCCGGCCCTGCCCACCATCGTAAGCCCATAAACTAAGGTTCAAGACCCATTACCGGGGAGCACGTTTCCTGAACCCCCAATGCCCGGTCCGTATCGCCCTGGGGGAGATTCCATCTCCCCCAGCCCCCCTCGGC
>CAYTJE010000146.1:0-8191 GCA_964437855.1 uncultured Anaerolineales bacterium
TCAAACGCCACAAACCCTCGTCTGGCTTGTTGCGTTTCAGAGTTGAATCCGCACCGAAACGGAGTTGTCCCGTTTCGACCCAGCACCATCATAGCACACGAGCGCCGGCCCGTCACGTTCCCCCGCGGGACCGGATGACCTCAGGCCAGCCGACGGACCCGGGCGCCCCGGTGGGTGGTCCGCTGCGGCGACTCCGGCATAGACCCCCCTGATCCGCGCCGTATAATGCCACCGTGATGGACGCTGAGACCCCGGCTCCGCTCAAGGCCGCCGGCCTGCTGGTCACCACCTGGTGCCCGGCGCGCTGCCGACATTGCTACGTCTGCGCCGGGCCGGAGCGGTCCGCCTGGATGGCCGTCGAGGACGCCACAGCCCACCTGGCCGCCCTGGCGCACCTCGGCGTGCCGGCCGAGGGCATCCACCTCGGCGGCGGGGAACCGTTCGGCCGGTTCGACCGGCTTCTGGAGATCGTCCGAGCCGCCCGGGACGTTGGCCTGGAGGGCGTGGGCTACGTTGAGACCTCCGGCGCCTGGGCGAGCGCGGACGGCCTCGTCCGCGACCGTCTCCGGGCCCTGGCCGAGGCCGGCATGCGGCAGATTTCCATCAGCGCCGACCCGTACCACCAGGAGTTCGTGCCGCCGGACCGGGTGCGCCGCCTGTACGAGGTGGCGCGGGCGGTCCTCGGGCCGGGAGGCGTCCGCGCCCGGCGGTGGACGTGGCTAAAGCGCCTCGCTTCCAGCGAGTCCCCATCGGCCGCGCCCCGGACAGGCTCCGACCCGCCGCACGGGATCGCCCCGGACGTAGCCGCCATCGACGAGGAGGACCGCCGACGCCTCTTTGCCGATTTCCTCCATCGCTACCCGGAGCGTTTGACCGGCCGGGCGGCAACGCACCTGGCGCCGCTCCTGGAACGCGGGCCGGTCGGGGCATTGCCGGCCGAGGATTGCCGGGCCCGGCTGCTGGCAAGCCGACACGTCCATGTGCTTCCGGGCGGTTGGGTCTATCCCGGGACCTGTGCGGGGATTGTCCTGGGTCGCGCTTCACGCGACGCGCCGCTCGACGTGCTCCTTGGCCGATGGCATCCGGCGGACTCGCCGCTTATCGCCCGGCTCGTGTCGGCGGGCCCCAAGGGCCTGCTCCGTGAGTCACAGCGATACGGGTTCACGCCCGACCCCGCCGGCTACGCCGACGCCTGCCACCTGTGCTGGAGCATCCGACGTCACATGGTGCGGGCCGGTGCCGGCGGGCGCGATCTCGGCCCGCCGGAGGTTTACGGTGAGGACCATGGAGGGGAATGACGACTGCATACGGCACGGCCCGGGCTGCCGGCCGACCGGCACCGCCCCGGCCGGGTCACCCGCGTGCGGCCGCCAGGGCCTGGGCCGTGTCGGGATAAACCTGGAACAGGCGGTTCAGGCGCGTGGTCTCCAGGATTTCGCTGAGCCGTTCGCGCGGCCCGGCCAGGTGCAGGAACCCGCCGCGCCCCCGCGCCTTCAGGTAGGCGGTAATGAGCACGCCGAGCGCGTCGGAGCAGATGAAGTCGGTGTCGCTGAGGTCGCAGACGATACGGGTGTCGCCGGCCTCCACCGCCCCCAGCAGCGCCTCCCGCAGGGTACCGGAGGAGTTGATGTCGGCCGACCCGTGCAGGGTGACCACGCGGCAGTCGCCTTCGGCCCGCTTATCGACTTCCATGGCGTCCTCCGCTAGCCGGGGCCGGCCTGACCGCCAGACATCCCGGCATTGCCGGCCGGTTAGGGTTGACGGTACTTGACCATCAAGACCTCGTTGCCCCTGCCCGAGAAGGTGACCTCGTCCATGTAGCAGCGCATGAGCATGATGCCGCGCCCGCACGGCCGCTCGATGTTTTCGTCGGACGTGGGGTCCGGCACGCCGGCGGGATCAAACCCGGTGCCCTCGTCCGCCACGCGGATCTCCACCCGCTTCGGTGAGGCCCGATACCTCACGTACACCGAGCGGCTCGGATCGAAACCGTTGCCGTGCTTCATGGCGTTGACCAGCGCCTCCTCCAGGGCAAGGCGCACGGCAAAGAGTTGGTCCTCATCGTAACCGAGGTCGCGAAGCCGGCCCAGGACTTCGCGTTCGGTACCCCGGACGGCCGCCAGGTCGGTCGGCAGCACCTTCTCTGTCCAGGCGCCGCGGTCGTCGGTTTGGGGAATTCCGGCGGGCACCCTAACGCTCCGCGTCGCTGGCGAAACTGGCCAGCGCCTCGCGCTCGTGGTCGTAGATCTTAAACAGCCGGTCCAGGTGCGTAATGCGAAACACCTCGTAAATCTGGGGATGGATATCGGCCAGCCGCATCTCGCCGCCCGACTCCGCCAGCCGTTTGTGCACCTGGATGAGTTTCCCGAGCGCCAGGCTCGTCAGTTGCTCCAGGCCGAGGAAACTCAGGACCACCCGCTGGCCGGGGACCTCCGTCAGGGCCAGCAGTTCCTGACCGAGGATGTCCACGTCCCGCTCCTCCCGGATGGCGTCCACCAGCAGCCGCGCCAGTTTTACGCCGTCCTTGTCGTCGATGCGGACAATCTCGTTGGCCTGAGCCATAGCGCCCTCGGTGTGGGAGGCGGCTGATGAATGGTAGAAACGCTCGCCAAGCGTGTCAACGGTTTTCGCACCGGAGAGACGACACAGGGCGGTGCCCTGGCTATTGCCTTTCAGCCCTGCGGGCAGGAGGCAAACGGTCGGCAAGGCAACTCGGAGGCGTCGTAGGGCAAGCCGCCCTCGCGGGGCATGCTGAGGTAAAACACGCAAAAAACTTGCTCCAGGGCTGTCTGGTAAGTGCCGCTTTCTCAGTAACTTAGACCGAATCTGCCCCGAAAAGCCCCCCGCCGAATTTGCCTTAACCTTGAATGTAAGTGCGGATTCAACTCTGAAACGCAACATGCCAAACGACGTTTCGAGCGTTTGAGGGCCTCTGCCTCAGCTCCGAGGCTGCCAGGGGGCCCCTTTCGCCCCGCCGCCTCGGCGTCGGCCCGGCGCCCTTCGGGCCGGGAGTGAGGCCGACGCCGACGCGACGGGGCTCCAGGGGCTTGGGGGCCGTGTTGCGTTTCAGAGTTGAATCCGCAAGGTATAGTAAACGGGGTTGTTCAAGCAAAGTGCCGCGTCGTTTCGGTGGAGGGCCAGGCCCGACGGGTCTGGCCTTATGCTTTGGGCTGGCGCGCTGTCGCCCAAACGGTGCGGGGGTGATGTCCAGCGCATCCGAAGGGGGACGAGCCAGGCGCGGTCTATGGACCGTGCGCCAGACCAAGGAGTCACCGAAATGAAGCGCGTCGCAATCGTACTGGCGGTCATGGGGCTGTTTACGGCCCCCGCGTTGGCCGAGTACATGACACCCCCGCCCTGGGACCCCACGCTCCCGTTCCCGCAAACGTATCAGGGGTGGGACATGCCCACCCAACTGACAGGTCTCTCGGACGGTACCGTGCTGGATGCCCCCCCGTATAACCCGATGCCGCCGTTGGACGATGGGAATCCCTTCGGCTACCCGGTCATCGAGTGGCCGAACGGCCTTTACGATATCGAAATCGTCATCGACGAGGAAACCGGCGAAACGGAATGGGTCACGGTGGAGGCCACGACCACCGTCGATCTCGTCTGTTACGAAGACCCCGAGGGGGGCATACACGACGGGACGCCTACCGTTCACATCGGCGTCACCGATCCCGGCACAGGCGATGAGGTATCCGGCGTGCCGGTTCCCGTATCCATCTGGATCCCGAACAATCCGGACGAGAACCTTGTGAAGAAACTGTGGTGGCAAATGACGTCGGATAAGTCGCCCACGCCGCTCGGCGACCCGCCGACGACGGACCCGCCCGGCACGCCCGACCCCTCCCAGAGCACCAGCATCCAGCATGGATCCAGCACTTGGTACACCTACGGCGGGTACACCGAGATTATTCCGAATCCGGACGGCGAGTGGCTCACGTTCGAACTGGTCGACTCGACGAACATCGAGGAGATCAACGTCGACACCATCTGCATGCCCGAGCCTGCCACCCTCGGCCTGATGGCGCTCGGCGGAATGGGTATCCTCCTGGGGCGGCGTCGCCGGCGCTGAACCGACTGCCCCCTCAGCATGGCATGAAACAAGGGACGGTAACCCCACAGGGTCGCCGTCCCTCCTCGCGCGCCGACGGCTCGGCTCACCTGCCGCGCCGCCTCCGGGCCTACGACCGGAGCGTCACAATCGTGACCCCGCGCCCGCCCTCGCCGTACTCGCCGTATCGGTAGCGTTCGACGAGCGGGTGGGCCTTGAGTTCCTTGCGCACCGCGTCACGCAGCGCCCCCGTGCCGTGGCCGTGGATGAGGCGGATCGTCTCCAGGTCGGCCACGCACGCCTCGTTCAGGAACTGCTCGAGTCGCCTGAGCCCCTCGTGCACCCGCATGCCGCGCATGTCCAGTTCCGGGTCCACGCGGCCGACGCCGCGGACGGCGGCCCGACCTTCGTCCTCGCGCTCGGACGGGCCGGCCGGCTGCGCCTCGGCCTCGGGCGCCGGCCGGCGGATAGCGGCGGCGTCGGCCTCGATGGTCAGCCCGCCGGCCTCCACGGTCACCTTGCCCCGCCGCACGTCCACGTCGGTTACGGTTCCCTGGCGGTTCATGGTTTCCACCCAGACGGCCTGCCCGGGCTCGAGCGTCTCGGGGCGGATCGGGGGGCGGCGCCTGGCCGAGAGTTCCCGGCGTTTCTGTTTGACCTGCCGGCGTTTCTCTTCCACCCCGTGGCGGAGGTGACGGGTGGCCTCGGCGTCCGCGCCGGCCTGGCGGGCCTCCTCCAGGGCCTTTTCCATTTCGCGGCGGGTGTTCTCGACCATCCCCTGGGCCTCCTCGGCCGCCCGGCGGAGCGCCTCCTTCCGTTCCTTCTTGATGGTCTCGAGCCGCTCGGACAGTTCGGCGCGGTCCGCCTCGGCGCGCTGGCGGTGGCGGCGGGCCTCGGCGGCGTCGGCCTCCGCCTTCTTCAGCGACGACGTCAACCGCGAGAGCAGGCCCTCCATCTCGATGGCACCGGAGTCCACCAGCGCCGCCGCCTGTGACAAGACCTCCTCCGGCAAGCCCAGACGACCGGCGATCCGCAGCGCATGGCTCGCGCCCGGCTGCCCGAGCACCAGCCGGTACGTCGGCACGAGCGTCTCCGGGTCGAACTGGACCGCCGCGTTCTCCATCCCCTCCTGCTCGTGCACGAACCCCTTGACCTGGCTCAGGTGGGTGGTCACGACCGTGGTGGCGCCGCGGTCGTGCAGGGCCTTGATGATGGCACACGCCAGCGCCCCGCCCTCCACCGGGTCCGTGCCCGCGCCGATCTCGTCAAGCAGCACCAGCGCGGCGGGGCCTGCGGCCGCAAGCACCTCCCGAATGTGCTGCATGTGACCGGAGAACGTCGACAGGTTCGCCTCGATGCTCTGCTCGTCCCCGATGTCGACCAGGACCCGTTCGATGGGCGGGAATGTGGTCCCCTCGTCGGCCGGCACCATCAGGCCCGTATGGGCCATCAGGGCCAGCAGGCCGATGGTCTTCAGCGCCACGGTCTTCCCGCCGGCGTTCGCCCCCGTAATGGCGACCGTCCGGACCACCTCGCCCACGCGGAAGTCCAGCGGCACGACCTCCTTGCCCTGGGGGGCGAGCGCCTCTTCCAGCGCCGGGTGCCGACCGCGGACGATCACCAACTCGGCACCGCCTCGCAACACCGGACGGGTCATCTCGTGTGCAACCGCGTAACGGGCCGCGCCGCGGATCACATCCAGGCGAATAAGCGTCCACACCGTCTGGCGCAGCGCGTCAAGGTGACCCCGGACACCGTCGGTCAGATGCCGAAGAATCCGTTCGACCTCGCGCCCCTCGTCGGCGGCCAGGCCCCGCAACTCGTTGCCCATCGGGACGACGAAGTCGGGCTCGACAAAGGCCGTGTGCCCGGTGTCGCTGCGATCGTGGATGATGCCGGGCACCTGCCCGGCCTGGGTCGCCAGCACCGGGATCACGTTCCGTCCATTCCGCTGCGTGATATAATCCCCGGTCAGGTACGGCGCAGCAGCGCTGCTCTGAAGAAACGATTGGAGCCGATGCCGGATGCGGTCGGTCAGCGCGGCCGTCTCGCGCCGCAGGCGCGAGAGTTCGGCCGAGGCGTCGTCCGCGACCGTCCCGTCGGGCTCGATAATCTGGTCGATGCGGGCCAGGAGGCCCGGCTCCGGGGCGAGGTCTGTACCCAGTTTCGCCAACGCCGGCGCCTCATCCGCCAGGGTCCTCAGCACTTTCTGTAGGTCACGAGCGTTTCGCAGGATGGCCGCCACCGTCTGAAGTTCGTCCGGCCGAAGCGCCGACCCCTCAATGGCCGCGCGATCCAAAAGCGATGACGGGTCCGCGAACCGCTCGACGGCAAAGTCGTGGGCGTCGCGCAGGAAGGCGGCTGCCTGCGCCACACGCTCGGCGCGGGTCCGTATTGTCTCCGCCTCGGTACTCGGACGAAGCGACCGCGCCGCCTCAGCGCCCATCGCCAGCACGCAGCCCGCTGCGATGCGGTCCAGCACCTTGCCGTATTCCAGACGCTCCAGCGCGTGATCGTCCATGGCTCACTTGCCGAGGGCCGAGAGGGAAACTTACCCGGGCAACGCTATCATACGGTCACACCGCCTGGCGGCAACCACCTTCCGGTGTTGCGGGCGCAGGCTCACCCATCACACGACCGCGAGACATCTTCCCGACTGAGCCAGAGAGGCGCCTCCTGGACGGGGAGTGGGACCATCGGCGCCTGAGACCAGCCCGGCTCCACACCGCCATACGGGGTCGCGGAATCCACGCCACGGAATACCACGTAGACCTCGGCAATGCTAAGCCGTTTCGTAGAAACACCTTATGTTTCACACTCGCCGCCCACGAACGGCCTCAAGTTGACCCAATCTGCATCATGTTGTATACTAACGTGAAACCAGGGGAGGCCCGGAAGGGAAAACAAATAATGGCAAGATGGGTAAAATGGGGGATGCTTTCGAGCCTTCTTATTTTAGCGATGGCCGTCCTGTCGGCACTGGTCCGGGCGGACCTGTTGGAGGTGGGCACGGCCGAGCCGCTGCTTGGTTTCGAGGGGCCGGACGGTCTGGCCTACGACGCGGGGTCCGAGACGCTGTCGCTGGAGGCCGACGTCCGGTCGCTGACGGTGGGCGAGGAGGCGCGCGCCCTGGCGCCCGGGTCGGCGACGCTTCGGATCTGCCTGAGCGTGAGCGGGGCGGGGGTGGCGGCGAGCGGGCCGGCCCGGGACCTGGCCATCCGCGGCGAGATCGACCTGGACGGCGACGGCGCGGCCGAGTTCACCGACCCGCTGCTGACGGGGACGTTCCACGGCTTCGGCTACGCCGAGGCGGGCGAGACGGACCGGTTCGATTTCCGGTTCCAGACGGCCGGGGGGAGCCTGTCGGGCGTGGTGGGCGAGATGGTGGGCGTCTCGGTCGCGAGCGCGGACTCGACGTTCACGGGGACCTTTGCGAGGAGTTTCGGGGGGGACGCGTCGGGGACCCTGGGGTCGGTGGTGGGGTCGACGCCGGGGGTGGAGAGTTTGTCGGGGGACTCGGCGGGGGGCCCGGCGCCGTTGGGGGCGCCGCCGGAGACGTCGGCGGAGGCGATCTACGGGGCGACGGGCGTGGCGGGGGGCCTGGTGGTGCACATCGGGTGCGGCGACGCGACGCTGACGGCGGACCTGTACGCGGGAGAAGGGTATCGGGTGCACGGGCTGGACGACTATCCGGTGGAGCCGGACGGGTCGTGTCCGGACCTGGACGCGGCGCGGGGGACCGTGCCGGCGTCGCTGTACGGGAAGGTGGCGGTGGACCGGTACGGGGGGACGGACCTGCCGTACGTGGACCGCCTGGTGCGGCTGGCGGTGGTGGAGGAGATGCCGTCCAAAGGCATGGACGAGGTGCTGCGTGTGCTGGCGCCGGGGGGCGTGGCGTACGTGTGGGACGGCAGTGAGTGGACGACGACGGTGAAGGAGTGGCCGGCGGGTCTGGACGAGTGGCCGCACTATCTGTACGACGCGACGAACAACGCGGTCTCCCGCGACGTGGAGGTGGGTCCGCCGCGGCACCTTCAGTGGATCGGGGGGCCGTGGTGGGCGCGTCACCACGACCGGATGGCGAGTTGCCAGGCGATGGTGTCGGCGGGCGGCCGGGTGTTCTACATCATGGAC
>CAYTJE010000147.1:0-8154 GCA_964437855.1 uncultured Anaerolineales bacterium
TCGAGGCGCGGCGGGCCTCCCGGCCCGCCGCGCTGGATAGTATTGGACCCGCCGCGCTGGATAGTATTGGACCCGCCGCGCCGCGCACCGCCGGAGCCGTCGTCAGGGGACACGGGTGCCAGGGCCGGCCAGAACGGCCAGGCCGCCACCAGAAACAGGGCGGCCGCGGCCAGGACCGCCGCCGGGGCCGTCTCGGCGCCCATCCACGGCCGGGCCTCGGCCGCGCGCGGTAAAAGCACCATCGAGGGAACGAGCCAGACCAGCAGCCACACGCACCACGCCACAAATACCAGGAGCCGCGTCCGCGACGGTGCGCCGGCCGGCTCGTCCAAAAGGGATTCGGACGAAGACGCGGTGTCGGCGGCCTGGGGCCGGGCCATGGCTCAACTCCGGAGCCGTCGGCCGGTCGCGGACCGGCGGCGGACCGCCTCGTTCGGAATGTCGATGTAAGCCAGCACGCCGTCCACCCGGCCGCCCATCTGCTCGTACACGAAGGCGAGGTAGGCCAGTTTCTCGGCGGGGGATTTCTCCAGGAGCCGATCGGCCTCCGGGCTCGGGGCCTTCCCCCACTTGATGCGGGTGCCGCTGGCCGTCACGAGCACGATCTCCGGCTCCTGCGGGTCGCGCCGCCCGCCGTAGTTCGAGACATCGACCGTGGCCAGGCGGAATCGCTCGCGCCTCGGCCCAACGGCGTCGGCCACGCGGAGGCCGGCCAGCAGGGCCGCCTCGGACCACGACCGCCCGACCTCCGGCGGACGGACCGAGGCACCCCGGACGACCAGCAGCCGCTCGGCGCCCAGGCGCGGCTCCCGGTACACGCCCGGCAGGCGAACGCCGCGGGCGTCCAGCAGGCAGTACCCCCGGCCCGTCCGGACGAAGGCCAACGGCCGGCGAAACGTCAGGACGATCTCCAGCGGCGGCCGGTCCGGGTCCACACGCGGATCGTGCTTTTCGATGCGTTTCACGGCCTCCACCCACACGCACCGCTCGTAGGCCTCGGCGATGCGCCGCGTCACCCCCTCGTCCAGGAGGCTGAACCGCTGCGGGAAGTCCGGGTCCAGCAGCGCCACGTCCAGTTCCGCCAGGATGCCCGGCGTCAACCACGCCGGCCCGTCCACCAGCCGGAGGCTCGACGCCGATACCTGGTACGGCGGCGCCGTGCGGACCTGCTCGCGGAGCACCGCCAGTCCGTAGACCGCCCCGCCGCCCACCGCCACCGTCACCACGGCCGCCAGGACCGCCTTGGCCCACCGGAACGGGGCCGGGCGCGTCGCGTCGTCGGCGGCCGGCTTCTTCTTGCGTTTCTTCGACACGTGTGACCTCCTGCTTTCGACGGCGCCGGCACGCGCCGGGCCCATACGGGTCCGTATACTGGGACAAGGCCGGCGGCTAAATGGCGCGGGCGCGACGACCAGCCCCGCATCACCCGAGCCGCCATCGTAAGATGGCGGGTACCTCCAACCGGCAGCGCGGCTCAGGCTCGCGATAATCGACGGCGCCTGCAAGTACCCGCGACCTTACGGTCGCGGCTGGGGCGATTCGCCTCGCGAACGCGGCTCGGCAAGTTTGCCCGCCCTGGCATGCAACCCCCCGCGGGCCCACGCCAGGGCCACGATCCGCTCGCACAGCCGGCCGAACGACAGGCCGGCGCGGCCGGCCGCCTTCGGCACCAGGCTGTGACTCGTGAAGCCCGGAATGGTGTTCACCTCGATCACCTCCGGCTCGGCGGCGGGCGTCAGCATCAGGTCCACGCGCGAGAGGTCCCGGCAGCCCAGGGCGTGGTGGGCCGCCAGGGCAACCTCCTGCATGCGGCGCTCGACGTCCGGGTCCAGCCCGTGCTCGAACACGTACTGCGTATCGTCCGAGACGTATTTATACTCATAGTTATACCAGGTGGCGGGCCTGGCCGGCCGGAACCCGGTCGGGGCCGACGCCACCTCGCAATCGTACCACCCCCCGGGCGTGCGGATTTCGATGGTCGGCAGCGGCGTCCGGCCGAGCACGCCGACCGTGAACTCGCGGCCGAGGACCCGCCGCTCCACCAGGGCCGGCTCGCCGCGCGCCCAGACGGCCCTTGCGGCCTCGGCCAGGTCGTGGGCCGTCTCCACCATCGCGATGTCGATGCTGGACCCGTCGGCCACGGGTTTGACGACCAGGTCCGGGCCGAGCGTCTCCATCGCCTCGACCAGGGGCCCGTCGTCGCCGGCCTCCACGACGCGGAACGCCGGCGTCGGGACGCCCACCTCGCTGAACCGCTCCTTGGCGGCGGTCTTGTCCATGGCCAGTCGGCTGGCGGCCGGGCCGCTGCCCGTGTAGCAGGCGCCGAGCGCGTCGAGGCGCGCCTGGACCGCGCCGTCCTCGCCCCACTCGCCGTGCAGCGCCAGGAAGATGACGTCGAGGTCGGCGACGAGGTCGGCCTCCACGTCGCCCGGCCGCACGTCCATCGGCCGGACGTCGTAGCCGAGGGCCGTGAGGGCCTCGGTCACGGCCCGGCCGCTGGCCAGGCTGACCTCGCGTTCGCGGGAGGCGCCGCCCATCCACACGCCGACCGTCAGCCCGTCGGGGACGAGGGGCGGCGGCGTCTCGGCCTGGTCCCGGGACGCACTCATGGCCAAACCTCTATCTCCAGTTCCAGGTACACGTCGAAGCGTTCCTTGACGGCCGCCCGGATCTGCTCGATGAGGTCGAGCACGTTGCCGGCCGTCGTGTCGGCCTTGTCCTTGACGATGACGTAATTGGCGTGCTTGTGGGAGACGACGGCCCCGCCGGCGCGGGCGCCCTTGAGGCCGGCCTGCTCGATGAGCAGCCCCGCCGCCAGCCCGCGCGGGTTCTTGAAGACGCAGCCGGCCGTCGAGGCGCTCATCGGCTGCGAGTTCTTCTTGGCCATCCAGATGGTCTTCATACGTTTCTGGATGCTCCCCGTGTCGTCGGGCAGGAGCCGCAGTTCGGCCTCCAGGACGAACCGGGCGGAGACGTTGCTGGACCGGTAGCCGAAGGCCAGGTCGTCGCGCTCGCGGTAGAACGCCTCGCCGCGGGCGTCCATGACCTTGACGCGTTCAACGGTCTGGCCGATGTCGCCGTAGGCGCCGCCGGCGTTCATGCGGACGCCGCCGCCCACCGAGCCCGGGATGCCCACCAGGCACTCGACGCCCGAGAGGCCGTGGCGGGCGGCCTCGGCCACGATCTCGCGGAGCCGGGCCGCGGCCCCGGCCCGCAGCAGGTCCTCGGTCATCGAGAGATCGCCGAACCCCTTCGGGTCGAGTTGCACGACCGCACCGGGCACCCCCTCGTCCTTGACGAGGACGTTGGAGCCCCGGCCGATGGCCCGCACGTCCAGGTCCTGGGCGTCGCAGCGCTCCAGGACGCCGCGGAGTTCGTCCTCGGTGCGGGGGCGGACGAAGTACTCGCACCGGCCGCCCACGCCGAACGTGGTCATCTCGCCCAGGGGATAGTCTTCCTGGACGATCTCCTCGAATCCCTTGAAGGCCGTCATGGCGTGTCCTCGCCGCGGGTGTCGGTCGTAGCGCGGGCGCCCTCGGCGGCCCCGGCGGCCGGGCCGGCCAGGTCGTCCAGCAGGGGCCGGGCCAGGCGCCACACGTCGCCGGCGCCCATCGTCATGAGCACGTCGCCGGTCCCCAGGCTCTCGACCAGGTACCGGCGGATGGAGTCGAAATCCGCCAGGTACAGCGCGTCGGCCCCCAGGCGCTGGATCTCGCCGACCAGGTCCTGGCTCCGGACCGCCTGCCGCTCCTGCTCGCTGTCGCGGACGAAATAAATGTCCGGGACAATGATTCTATCGGCCACCGTCAGGGCCTGCGCAAAGTCTTTCAGGAGGAAGCGGGTGCGGCTGTGCTGGTGCGGCTGAAAGACGACCCAGAGGCACCGGGGCCGGAACCGCTCGGCGGCCGCCTTGAGGGTGGCCTGGATTTCCGTCGGATGGTGCGCGTAGTCGTCCACCACGGTCACGCCGGCGGCGCGGCCGAGGATTTCCATTCGCCGGCCGGCCCCCTCGAATCGCCCGAGCGCGTCGGCGATGGCCTCCGCCCCCGCCCCCGCCCAGGCCGACAGCGCCGTGGCCGCCAGCGCGTTGAAGACCTGGTGCCGGCCGGCCACCGACAGCCGCATCGAGGCGTAGAACGTGCCGCGACGGTAGACGTCGAAGGCGAAGCGGCCGCAGTCGGCCTCCAGGTTCTCGGCGTGCCAGTCCCACTCACCGCCCACGCCGAACGTCTCGACGCGGCAGCGGGCCCTGGCCACGACCTGGCGCCGGCCCAGGTCCGCGCCGCCGGTGACCAGCAGGCCGTCGGCGGGCACGCGGGCCGCCAGGTCCGCGAAGGCGGAGCGGATCTCCGCCAGGTCACGGTAATAGTCCAGGTGGTCCTCCTCGACGTTCAGGACCGCGGCGGCGCGCGGCGAGAGGTGCAGGAACGACCGGTCGTACTCGCACGCCTCGACCACGAGGTGCGGCCCCGCACCCACGCGCGACCCGCCGCCGAGTTGCGGCACGTGGGCGCCGATCACGAAACTCGGGTCCAGCCCGGCCTCCGCCAGCACGTACGCCACCATCGCCGTGGTGGTGCTCTTGCCGTGGGTGCCGGCTACGGCGATGCCGTGGCGGAGGTCCATCAGTCGGCCGAGGAACTCGGCGTACTTCAGCACGGGCAGGCCGCGGCGGTGTGCCTCGACCCTCTCCGGATTATCCGCCTTGACCGCCGCGCTGTGGACGACCAGGTCGGTCCCCGGCGTGAGGTTGCCGGCCTCGTGGCCGATGTAGATAGCCGCCCCGAGCCGGGCCAGGCGGTCGGTGGCGGCGGAGGGCCTGAGGTCGGAGCCGCTGACCACGCCGCCCTCGGCCAGGACGAACTCCGCGATACCCCGCATGCCGCACCCGCCGGCGCCGATGAAATGGATCCTCCGGCCGGCGTACGGTTGGGCGGGTCGGGGTGGACGGGGGTCGGTCATCGCCTGGCGTCTCCGGCCTGAGTGTAAACCGCGTTCGGTCCCGTGTCAACGCGCGTGGGGTCGGCCGGGCCGGCGTCCCGCGTGTCGGGGGCGTGCGCGGGGGCGGCGATGCGGGCGTGACGGTGCGAGGCGATCCCCTCGGCCAGGGCCAGGACCTCGGCGGCCACGGCGTCGGCGGCGTCGGGCCGGCCGGCGTCGCGGGCGGCGTCGGCCATCGCCCGTCGGCGGGCCTCGTCGGCCGCCAGCGCCCGGACCGCCTCGCCCAGCCGCCGGGCCGTGTCCGCCGGGTCGGAGGGCCGGTCCTCCACGACGACCGCCGCGCCCCACCGCTCCACCGCCCTCGCCTGCCGCACCTGGTGCCGGTCGCGGTGAAACGGGTACGGCACGAAGACGGCGGGCAGGCCGGCGGCCAGGAGTTCGCCGACCGTCGAGGCCCCGGCCCGCGCAACGACGAGGTCGGCCACTGCGTAGGCCAGGCCCATCCGGTCGGCGTACGCCCGGACCGCGCCGGGCACGTGCAGCGCCTCCTGCGCCGCCGCCACCTCGTCATACTCGTTGTGACCCGTCAGGTGCAGGACCTGCCAGCCCTCCGGCAGGCCGCGCTCCCGCAGCATCCGGACGACCGCCCGGTTGACGGTGCGGGCGCCCAGGCTGGCGCCGGTCACGAGGAGGGTCCGGCGATCCGGGTCGAGGCCGAAGGCCGCCAGGCCCTCCTCGCGGGTGCAGGCCAGCAGGCTCGGCCGGACGGGGCAGCCCGTCAGGCGTGCGGCGTCGCCGACGGCCTCGACCGTCTCGTCGAACTGGCAGAAGACGCGCATCGCGCGGGGAAAGAGTCGGCGGTTGGCCCGGCCGGGGACGATGTCCGGGTTCACCACGGCCGTGGCGGCGCCGTACTTCTGCCCCACCCGGACGGGGGCGTACGAGCCGTACCCGCCCAGGCCGACGACCACCTCCGGGCAGAACTCCCGCAGCCGACGCCGGGCCTGGTTGCCGGCGCGGACCAGGCTGAAGGCCAGCATCGGCCACGTCCACGGCCGCCCGAGCAGGAACGGGCGGGCGGCCAGGCGGGTCACGGGGTACGGGTGCGGATCCAGGATGGTCCGATCAATCGGCCGGCGGGTGCAGGAGAAGGCGATGGCGACGTCGGGTTCGCGCCGGCGGAGGGCCTCGGCCAGGGCCAGCCCCGGGTACAGGTGGCCGCCCGTCCCCCCGCCGGCGATGAAGACGCGATGTCCGGTTTCGCGCATGAATGCCAACCTTCCCGCGCGGCGGGCCTCCCGGGCCGCGCTCACTTTAACGGCACGCGCCGGGCAAGCCCGGCGGCTAAATGTGGCAAGACTCATAACTTACGTCTGCCGCGACTTCGACACGTGCACCAGCGGGGCGCCGCGCTCCGCCGTCCGGCCCACCGACGCCAGCAGGCCCACCGCAAAACTCATCATCACCAGGCCCGACCCGCCGTAACTGACAAACGGGAGGCTGATGCCCTTGGCCGGCAGCGCCCCCGTGACGACACCGATGTTCATCGCCGCCTGAAGCGCGACGACGAGCAGAATGCCCGAGGCCAGCAGAAAGCCGAACCGGTCCGGGGCGCGCCGGACAATCCGCCCGCCCCGCCAGACCAGCACGCCGAACAGGCCGATCAGCAGGATGCCGCCCAGGATGCCCATCTCCTCGCACAGGACCGCGAAGATAAAATCGGTCGTGTTCTCGGGGATGTAGAGTTTCTGGATGCCGGCCCCCGGTCCGACGCCGAGCAGGCCGCCGCTGCCGACCGCCATCAGGCTCTGGCAGATGTGCCAGCCCGCGTCGTCGTAGTGCTTCCACGGGTCGAGCCAGACCTGGAGCCGCTCCAGGCGGTACGGCACGCGCCAGACGGTGGCGTAGAACCCCGCGGCGGCCGGCGCGGCCAGCAGCAGCGGGAACCACCATCGCCAGCCGGCGATCAGGCACACCAGGACCGCCACGACGGCAATGAGGGCGGCCGTCCCGAAGTCCGCCACCACCACCAGCGTGCAGACCCCCCCCATCACCAGCACGCCCGGCACAAAGCCCCATCGGAGGCTCCGCGGCCGAGCGCCGGGCCGGCTGAACCACCAGGCCAGCACGATCACGACCGCGAACTTGGCGAACTCGGACGCCTGGAAATGGAGTCCCCACGGCAAATCCAGGAACCGCCGGGCGCCGCCCCGGCCGATGCCGATAAACAGGACACCCACCAGCAGCCCCACCGCCGCGGCGAGGACCCCCACCGCGGCCGGACCCCGGTTCAGCCAACGATACGGGAACACCGCCCCGACCACGAAGGCCGCCAGCGCCACCACCGCAAAACACGCCTGCCGGAGCGAGTGCGGGTTCATCCCTTCGGCCTCGACCGTCTGGCTTGCGCTGTAGACCGTCAGGACGCCGACGGTCATCAGGGCCAGGACCACCAGGAACAGGATATGGGCCTCGCGGAGTCCTCGGCCCGCGGTGTGCGCCAAATCGCCGGCGCCTCGGCCGGCTGCGGTGGCGGTGATGGTCATCTCCGTTCTCCCTTCCGTGAGCACCATCCCCCGAGCCGCCATCGTAAGATGGCGGGTGCCCCGCGCCGCCAACGACCCCCGGGCACCGGGCGCCACCTGCCTTTGCCCCTACCCGCGACCTCACCCGCCTTCGCCCTTGAGGCTACGGGCGGGCAGGCGGTCGCGGCTCGGCTGGGCGCCTACCTGAGTTTCAACGACGCCAGGGCCAGGGCGGCAAACATCGCCCCCAGCAGCCAGAACCGGACGACCGTCTGCGTCTCGGTCCATCCGCCCAACTGAAAATGGTAATGGATGGGCGACATCCGGAGCACCCGCTTCCCGCCGGTCATCTTGAAATAGCCCACCTGGAGCATGACGCTGACCGCCTCGATGACAAACAGGCCCCCCGCAATCAGCAGCATCACCTCCTGCCGGGTCGCCAGGGCCACGTACCCGATGGCCCCGCCCAGGGCCAGGCTGCCCGTATCGCCCATGAACACCTGCGCGGGCGAGCAGTTGTACCACAGGAACCCCAGGCACGCCCCCAGCAGCGAGGCGCAGAAGATCGACAGTTCCCCCACGCCCCGCACGTACGGCACGTACAGGTACTCCGACCAGTCCACCCGGCCGGCAATGTAACTGATGGCCAGGAAGACCAGCGTGGGCGGGACCATGCTGCCCACCGCCA
>CAYTJE010000148.1:0-8102 GCA_964437855.1 uncultured Anaerolineales bacterium
CCTGGCGATGACGTGGGCGGGGGCCCGGGGCGAGACGGCCGACGAGATGGCCGAGGTCCTCGTCCTGCCCGGGGGCTGGCGCGGAGAGCCGGAGCGCATCCACGCGGCCTTCGGGCACCTGACCGAGTCGCTGAACGCTCCCGACGCCGCCTATGCCTTGAGCGTGGCCAACGCCCTGTGGGGGCAGAAGGGGTACGGCTTCCGGGCCGGGTTCCTCGGCCTGGTGGATGAGCAGTACGGGGCGGGCCTGCGGGAGGTGGACTTCGCCGGCCAGACCGAGGCCGCCCGCCGCACCATCAACGCCTGGGTCGAGAAGGAGACCCGGGAGAAGATCACGGACCTCGTTCCGCCGGGCGCCCTCTCGCCGCAGACCCGGCTCGTCCTCACGAACGCCATCTACTTCCTGGGCACGTGGCGGTTCCCGTTCGGCAAGGACGACACGAAGGAGGAGGACTTCTTCGCCCCGTCCGGCGCGGTCAAGGTGCCGATGATGCGGGACACGAACCATTACCGCTACGCCGACGCGGGCGGGCACCACGTCCTGGAACTGCCGTACAAGGGCCGCGACCTCTCGATGGTCCTCCTGGTGCCGAAGGCGAAGGACGGCCTGGCGGCCGTGGAGAAGGGGCTCTCGCATGAGGCCCTGGCCGGCTGGATCGGCCGGATGAAGCACACGCGCGTCCGGCTCTTCCTGCCGCGCTTCAAGACCACCTGGCGGTGCATGCTGGCCGAGGTCCTCGCGAAGATGGGCATGGCCCGGGCGTTCGAGCCGGGCAAGGCCGACTTCTCCGGGATGAACGGGGGGGTGGAGCCGCTCTGGATCGGCCAGGTCATCCACAAGGCGTTCGTGGAGGTGAACGAGGAGGGGACGGAGGCGGCGGCCGCCACGGCCGTGGTCATGATGGGGTCGGCCGCGGCGCCCAAACCGCCGCCCGTCGTCCGGTGCGACCGGCCGTTCGTGTACCTCATCCGCGACACGCGGAGCGGGGCGATCCTGTTCCTGGGACGGCTGGTGAACCCGAAGGGATAAGCGCCGTAAAAAGGAAGGCCGCCCCGCCGAGGGGCGGCCTTGCGTCCGATGGTGTCGCTTCAGCAGGTCTGCCTGACCTGTGTTACTTTCTCCTGCGGCGGGCCAGGACCACGAGGCCCGCACCCACCAGGGCCAGCGTGGCCGGCTCGGGAACCAGCTCAAATCCGAAATCGGTGGTGGCGGTGTCCTCGTTCACGAGGGGGCTCTCGCTCCAACCCACGGTCAGGGCGGTCACCGTGTGGTCACCCAACGCCAGGTTCAAGCCGTCGGGGTCCGTCAGGACCTCGAAGGGGATGTCGGCCGTCGGATCGCCGGCCTGATACGTCTTGCCCGGGTCGCCGTCAAACTGCCACACCCAGGCGTTGATGCTGCCGGTCGAGGCGTCGCCGACGAGGACCAGGTCCCCGCCGGGGGCCACGCTCTGGGGGGTCGGCGTGCCGGCGGCGTCGGCGGCCGAGGGGATAACCAGGAGCACCGAGCCGTTCACGTCGGGGATGCCGCTCTCGCCGACACCGTTCTCCATCCAGACGGAGCCGTCGTCGGGCGCGCCGCCGACGAGCCAGATCTCGGTGGCGCCGGACGGGCCGCCCGGGTTATAATCGGGCCCCCACCCCGTGCCGGTAAAGGTCAACTTGCCGACGTAGAAGTTGTCGCCCCACTTCGTGGCGTCGGTAGGATCCGCAGACTGGAACATGAAGTCCTGCTCGGCCTCGTCCAGGCCCGGGCCGCCGGCGTCCAGGTCGCCGTCGCCGTCGAGGTCATTTTGTGGGGCGGGCACCTTGAGGAACGGCCACGTTTTCATCCGCCAGTCGGCCATATTGCCCGGATCACCGCCTTCTTTCACCTTCATCATCGTGTCCGTGGACTCAGTGGGCACCAGGTCCAGGTCGCCCATAATCAGGCCGCCGTCGCTCGATTGGGCGGCGGCATAGACGGACCCAAGGGAGTCGTCGCCGGGGTCAACGCCTGCCTCGGTCAGCAGGGCCCAGACCTCAAGGTCGATGGTGTCTCCGCCGGTCACCTCGATCACGGGATTCGCGTTGTAATTCGTATCGCGTATCTCCAGGAGCATGTACCCCGAGGCCGCATTGGTGATAAGGCCCCCAACCAGCACCATCGCCGCCGCGGTGACGACTACTCTCCACGAAGCCTTCATATCAGACCCCTTTCACTGGCCAGGCAGACGCGTTATCGTTGGTATAAACGCTCTCTTCCTCTCAGAGCCAACCCCGATACTATACCACAGAATTCCCGATTGTCAAGCGAAGCAAGCGCAATTCGGGGCACGAAACCCCGCCCATTCCACGCTTCGATGTGAGGCATGGGTGTCTGTCCGGACCGAAACCACCTTCAGGCCGGGGCCTGACGCTGACGAGACACAAGATGTGGGCCTGAGGTCCACTACGTCCTCGGCACCCAACGTGGCGGAGGCGTCAGCGGCCTCCTTACAACCCCCATCGCCCCTGCCTGAAGTGGTTTCCCGCAGAGGCGGCCCTCCCACTCCGCTAAGAGTATACACGCGCCGGGGCCGTTCGGCAAGCGATTATTCCATTTTTCGGCCCCCATAAGGGCCTCTGCGGAGGGGGAGGGCTGGTTTCGCCCCCACGGACCGCGAAAACAGGCTTGACGGGGCCCTTGTGCGGACGGTATGACCAAGAAGAGGGGCCGGGACCGGCGTCGGCGCCGCCCGGCCGCACCCGCCTCCGCAGGAGTGGGACCATGTACGCCGGGCTTCGCCATCTGCGAGGGGAACTCCTCTCGCACCTGCCGTTCTCGGTCTTCTCGACGGTGGGCGGCATGATGCTGGTCGCCGTCCTGACGTTCCTCGGCGAGCCGTTCTACGGCCCGGACCTGCCGGAGGCGTTCGGCGAACTCTTCCACATCTTCCACCCGGTGCACATGCTGTTCTCGGCGACGGCGACGACGGCCATGTTCTGGCGGCACGAGCGGCGATTCCTCAAGGCCCTGGTCGTCGGGCTCCTGGGCGCCCTGCTCGTCTGCGGGGCCAGCGACATCCTGATTCCGTACGCCAGCGGCCTGATGCTGGGCGTAACGATGCAGTTTCATATCTGTGTGATCGAACATCCCGGCCTCGTCGTGCCGTTCACGGCGGTGGGGGTGCTGACGGGGTTCCTGGCCAGCGAGCACATCGTCCGGGCGACGGTCTTTTCGCACACGGTCCACGTCCTGATTTCCAGCAGCGCCTCGCTGCTGTACCTGGTGAGTTACGGCCTCCGCGACTGGATCCACCACGCCGGCTGGGTCTTCATCTTCGTGGTGCTGGCGGTCATGATCCCGTGCTGCTTCAGCGACATCGTCTTCCCGCTGCTCGTGGTGACGAAGGAGGGCGAGGCCCGGCCGGTTCACGGCCACGGCGACACGGGCGCCGGGCCTTGACGTGGCGGTCGGCCGCGGTAGCATGGCAGGTATGAACGCCCCACGGTTTCTTTTCGCGTTTGCGCTGGTCGCGCTGATCCCCCTCCGCCCCGTCCGGGCCGCGGCGGCGGCGGAGGACGCCGCGCCCGCGGCGGCCTCGGAGGCCGCCTCCCCCGCGGCGGCAACGGAGGCCGGCCCCGCCCGGGCGGCGCCCCGATGGGGGCCGCCGACGGCGGGCCTGGCGGCGGCCGTCCAGCCCGCCGGCGCGGTCCGGGTCCGCGGGCCGATGCGGTTCCACCTGCTGGTCCGCAGCGCCGCCGGCGGCCCCGTGGCCCTGCCGCCCGCGCCGGACGCCTTCGCCTGGATGACCGTCGTCCAGACGTTCGGCGAGGCGCGCGAGAGCCACTACACCGCCAAGGTGCCGATGCCGGCCAAGGACTGGCCGGCGAAGGTGGCCGGCGAGACGGTCCTGCGGCTCGGCCCGTTCGACCTCGGCCCCCGCAAGGCGTACGGGCGGGAGGCCGGGCGGACCCTCCTGACGGCCTACCTGACGGGCGAGACGGACCTGCCCAAGGACGAGGGCGCCCTGAACCGCGTCCTGAAAGCCGGCAAGGCCGTCGTCCGGTTCACCCTGTGCCTCTCGCGCCAGGGGCAGAAGCCGACGCTCGTCCGCACCGAGCCGACGGCCGTCACGGTCGCCCCGCCCGAGATGGCCTCGCTGGAGGCCGGGGAGCGCGAGGCGTTCCTGAAGGACCTGATGGCCCAGTTCAACCGGAACCCGTGGGCCGGTCTCCAGGCGCACGATACGTGCGTGCGGCTGGGCAAGGCGGTGGTGCCGCGGGTGGCGGAGGCGGCGCAGGAGGCCGGCCGGCCCGCCCACGCCCGCCTCTGGCTGGCGACGACCCTGGCCGATATCCGCGACCCGCGGTCGGTCGCGGCGCTGGTCCGGCTGCTCGACGACCCGTCGGCGGGGGTCCGGCACGTGGTGGCCTACCACGGGCCGAAGCAGCGGAGCGAGCGGCTCGACGGGGCGATCCTCCGGAAGGTGACCGCCGGCGAGGCGCCCCAACTGGCCGCCTGGGCCCTCCTCGGGTTCATGGTCCACCGCAAGACCGTGCCCGAGGCGGCGGTGGCGGCCGGCCTGGAGAGCCGGGACCCGAAGGCCCGGGCCACCGCGGCCGAGGTCCTCGCGCGCCACGCCTCGGACGAGAACCTGTCGGCCCTGGTGGCCCTGCTCGGCGACGCGCACGAACGGGTCCGGGCCGTGGCGGCCAAGATGCTGGGCCAGTCGCAGCGGGCCGAACCGCGGGTCCTGGGGGCGCTCGTCAAGGCCCTCGACCGGCCCGGCGAGACCGCCCGCCAACGCATCTGCCGGGCCCTCTCGGACCTGGCGGGCAAGGACATGCCCTACGACCCCTCGGCGGACGCCAAGAGCCGGTCGGCCACGCTGGCCGCCTGGAAGGCCTGGTGGGCCGAACGCCGGCCGAAGTGACCCGGGGACAGGCTTGCCACGCGGCTCACGTCAGCGCGGGTCCCGACCGCGCATGGCTGTTTGACGCGATGGGGCTCGGCGTACGCCTCCGTATGGACGCACCCACCGCGTCTCCCGGGTTCAAGCCACGCGCGGCGGGTACGGAGACCCGCCGCGCTTCCATGTGGGATGCCCATGCCACCGGTCGGCCCCCGGCGGTCACCCGCCTACTTCCATTTACACCGGCGTTCGGCCAGGCGGTGGGCGCCGTGGCAGTCGGTGCAGACCGTCTGGGGGGTCTTGCCGGCCAGGAACGCCTGGTGGGCGGTCTTGCTGATCTCGTCCCCCCGGTGGCACGCGAGACAGGCCGGGTTGATCGCCTCGCGGGGATACATCCGGTCGGGCGCGGTGCCGTTGCCGCCGGACGCCCAGGATTCGTCGGCGATGTGCTCGTCGGAGTCGCCGTGGCAGCCCGCGCACCCGATGCCGGCGCGGGCGTGGTCGAGGGCGAGTTCCTCCCGGACGTAGTTCAGGTGGCAGACGTGGCACCGGCTGTTGTCGGCCATGGGACCGCCGGACGCCTGGGAAGCCCCCGGGTCATCCAGGAGCAGGAGGGGTTCCTCCTCGTCGGCCGGTTGGGCGGGGGTGTGGTGCCCGGCGGAGGGCCGCGGCGCCGCGCCGGACCGCGTCTCCGGCTTGTCACAGGCCGCCAGGACGAGGGCGGCCGCCGCCAGGGTCGGGATAAGAGCAAGACATCGCATGGGCTGTCCCAGAGGCAGGTAAGAATCCATCCGCGGAGGGCGGCGCGCCCACCCCGATTCATCGGGCCGGTGCGCGGCCCGTACGGGCCGCGCACGAGATAGCGTCGTAGGATTAGACGTACTCCCAGTTCCTCAGCCACTGGTACTTGGGCGGCAGGTTGGCCCACATGTGCCGGCCCGCGCGGTCGAGTTCCGCCTGTTCCTTCAGGTCGAGTTTGCGGCGTTCCATGACGGCCTTGGCCACGGTGTCGACGTGGGCCACGTCGTTCATCCCGGGGATGGGGATGACCGTGTTCGAGTGCAGGATGTGGCGGAGGGCCAGGCGGGCCAGGCGATTCTTTTCCTCCTGGCTGCCCGCGAAGAGCGACCCGGCGCCGTACGGCTTGATGCCGAAGGCGCCCACGTCGCGCTGTTTGAGGGCCGGGAAGAGGCTGTCGGTGGGGGCCTTCTTGGTCATCGTCGTGAACGGGAACAGGACCACCTCGACCTGCGGGAAATAGGCAATCATGAACTCGATCCACCGCCGGTCGTGCGAGGAGAAGCCGATGTGCCGGGCCTTGCCCTGCTTCTTGGCCGTCTCCAGGGCCTTGACGAGTTCGCACGCGGTGTTGAACGTATGCCGGCCGCCCGGCTCGAAGCAGGTGATCCGCCACAGGTCCGTGTACTCCTGGCCGGAGGCCTTGAGCGTCTCGTCGAGGGCCTCCATCAACTTCTTGGCGGTGCGATAATCCTTGTTGCGGACCTCGTGGCCGCAGTGCGATAGGGCCATGTACATCTTCTCGCGCCGTCCCTCCAGGGCCTTGGCGTCGCGGCGGACCTCGCCGAAGGAGCACGAGTCCACGTAATTGATGCCGGCGTCGAGGCACCGGCTGATAATCTCGCTGCGCTCCTTCTGGTCGCTGCGCGAGTGGCCGCCCAGGCACACCGCCGAGACCCTCAGGCCGGTCTTGCCGAGCCGGCGGTACTCCATGTTGGGGTTATAACTGGGGATCTTGGAGGTATCGGCGGCGGTCGCCTCCGCGCCCGCGCCGGCGGCGGCGCCGACGAAGCCCGCCACGCCCCCGGCGACCTTCGCCCCCTGGCCCAGGAACGTCCGGCGGGTGATGTGTGTATCGGCCATTGTCGTTCTCCTTTGCGTCGCTCCGGCCGCTCGGGGGCGGCCTGCCTCAGTCCCCCTTCCGCCCGCCGGGGCACACCGGCTCCGCGGCGCGGGTCACTTGGTCTCGCCCTGCGCGAACAGGGCCTTGATCTCCTCGCCCGACAGGGCCCGGTCGTAGAGGCGGAGGTCGTCGAGGCATCCGGCCAGACCCCCGCCGATCCGGACGTCCCGGTCGCTGCCGGTATCGATCGGCCACAGGTCCAACAGGCCGATGTCGTGGATGGCGGCCGGCCGGCCGTCCAGGTACAGACGGACGTGGTCGTGCAGGTTCGGGCGGTCGGCCTCATCGACGGCCACGGCCAGGTGATGCCACGCGTCGTCGTGGACGGTAGCGTTCATATAAAGATATCCGCCGTGGGGGCTGATGCCGACGTGGGCGCGAATGAAGCCGAGGATCCACATCCGGCCGGCTTCCCGCTTCCCCCACGAGACGATCTCGCCGCGGTGCGACCCCGTCTTGAGCCACACGGCGACGGTCCGCGGCCGGTTACCCGTCACGCCCTTGTATCCGCGGATGACCACGGCGGCCTTGCGGTCGAGCCGCAGGGCCTTGCCCACGCGGCCGGGAACGGAGTCCGCGTCGAACGAGGCGCCCTCCAGGGCGCCGTGGCGGTCCCGGCCGGAGACATCGGCCGCCCGCGTGCCGGAGGTCTCGTCGAACGTCCACCGGCCCACCAGGTGCGGGTCGGTGTCGAGGTCGGCCCGTTCCTTCGGCGCCGCGGCGTCGGCGGTCCGGGCCGCCTCCACCGCGCCGAGGCCGACCAGACCGACCACGAGAAGAACGGCTGACGCCCGACCCATCGTGCCGCCCATGGCATGTCTCCTGAGTTGGCTGTGCCGCTCCGCCCCGCTCGTCTCCGCCACCGACAGCGGTCCGCCCAGCGAGCGAGAACCGTTAGGCCGGCAGAGGCCGCGTCGCCCGCCGGACCATCCGGGTACCCCGCACGGTGGAAGCGAGGCCCGGAGGCCCTCTTCCGCGTGGACCGGCTCGCGGACCCTTGCGCGGCGGAAGGCCGGCCCGCGCCCGTCCCACCAATTGCAGGATACACGCCGGGAGGCGTCCGCGTCAACCCGGAAGGGCCCGCGGCCCATCCCCCGCGCCGCCGCAGATTGACAGCCGTCCCCTCGCCGGCTAGAATGCGCCGTGCCGTTTCAATTGCCGAAGTGGCGGAATCGGCAGACGCGCGGGATTCAAAATCCCGTGGGGCTTGCGCCCCGTGAGGGTTCGACTCCCTCCTTCGGCACCAAAATTTGGCTCAACACCCAATACCGGGGACGCTCACGCTCCGGAAGCCGGCCCCGCCG